>DASVZX010000318.1:0-3914 GCA_036391435.1 Anaeromyxobacter sp.
TGCTCCACCTTCCGCGCGACGACCTCCGGCTTCTCGAACAGCGGCTCGGGAGGCGCCGCGTCGGCCGCCGGGGGCTGGCCGGAGAGCCAGGCGAGGTCCTTGTCGTCGAGCGCGCTCGCGCGGTCGGCCGGCACCTCCAGCACGCCGTCGCAGTCCGGGCACCTCGCCCGGAAGGCGCGACCCGAGACGAGCTCGTCGGGGACGTAGGAGGAGCGACCACACCGGTCGCACGTCAATTCCAAGCGGCCCGGGATCCTAGCCGGGGCGTCGCGGAAGCGGCAAGCGACGTCACCCGCGCGGGCGCTCGAGCGCGATCACGCCGGCCGGCAGCTCGCACCCGGAGTCATCGTCCTCCTCGTCGAGCCAGGGATCCGCGCCGGTCGCCGCGACCGCGCGGGCGAGCTCGCGGTCGAGCAGGTGCGAGGGCACGACGTGGCCGAGCGCCGCGAGCAGGTTCCCCTTCACGGTGGGGTGCTCGCGCGACAGCTCCGCGAGCAGCGCCTTCACGCGCTTGCGGCGCAGGTTGGGCTGCGACCCGCAGAGGTCGCACGGCACGATCGGGAACCGCATCGCCTCCGCGAACGCCGCGATGTCCTCCTCCGCGGCGTAGCAGAGCGGCCGGATGACCACGTTGCGGCCGTCCTTCGCGTGGAGCCGGGGCGGCATGCTCTTCAGCGCGCCGGAGTAGAGCGCGGAGAGGAGCAGCGTCTCGACGAGGTCGTCGCGGTGGTGGCCGAGCGCGATCTTCGAGCAGCCCATCTCGATCGCGGCCCCGTAGAGGACGCCGCGGCGCAGGCGCGAGCAGACGGGGCAGGTGGTCTTCCCCTCCGGGACGAGCCGCCGCACGACCGAGTAGGTGTCGCGGGCGATCATCCGGTACGCGACGCCCAGGGCGCGCAGGTGGTCCTCGACGACCCGGGCCGGATACCCCGGCTGCCCCTGGTCGAGGTTCACCGCGACGAGCTCGAACTCGACCGGCGCGCGCTCGCGCAGCCGCATGAGCACGTGGAGGAGCGTCCAGCTGTCCTTCCCCCCGGACACCGCGACCAGGATCCGGTCGCCGGGCTCCACGAGCGCGAAGTCGGCGATGGCGCTCCCCGCCGCGCGGAGCAGCTTCTTCTCGAGGCGGGCGGCGTCCTGGCTCGGCGGTTTCATGGCGTTGCGCGGCGCGATCATCTATCAGACCCGCCCGCCGCCCGCACGCGGGGGCGCCTGCCTCGATTTTCCTTTGACGCGCGCGCGCGCCCTGCGATAAAGGCGCCGTCTCTCGTCGTCCGGAGCCGAACGCCGATGCCTGCCAAGGACCTGGGCACCAAGCACACCTGCTTCAAGTGCGGCACCAAGTTCTACGACATGAAGAAGCCGGAGCCGATCTGCCCGAAGTGCGGGGCGGACCAGCGGCAGGGCCCGGCGAGCAAGCCCTCTCCCGCCGCCGAGCGGCGGAGCCGCCCCGCGAAGCCCGCGCCGGCGGCCGCCGTGGAGCCGGAGGTCGAGGAGGTCGAGCCCGACGCCGAGGACGACGCCGAGACGGACGACGACGCCGACGAGGACGAGGCGGACGAGCCCTGAGCCCTGGGCTGCCGCGCGCCGGGCTCCCCCGCCGCCGGCCCTGACCGGGGACGTCCCGCGCCCCGAACGGCTCGTTGACCCCCGGATGGTCCGCCGCTATCGACGGGACCATGCGCGAATACCGGCTCGCGGTCCTGACCGCCGCTTCCGCTCTCGCACTGGCAGTGATCGGCGTCCTGGTCGATCCCGGGGGCGCCGCGCTGGCCTGCCCGGACTGGCCGCTGTGCCAGGGCGAGGCGCTGCCGTCGCTCGGCGGGCGCGTCCTCGTCGAGCAGGGGCACCGCGTCCTCGCCCTCGCCGTCGCGGCGCTCACCGCGGCGCTCGCGGTCGCCGTGCTCCGCCGCCGGCGCGATCGCTCGCTCCGCCGCCTCGCGGTCGGCGCGGTCGCGCTCGTGCTCGTCCAGGCCGCGCTCGGGGCCGCCACCGTCCTCCTCGGCCTGCCCGACCTCGCGCGCGTCGGCCACCTCGCGGCCGCGATGGCCTTCTTCGCCGTCGTGGTCCACCTCGCGCTCCGCCTCCGCGCGAGCGCGCCGAGCGCCCCGGTGCGGGCATGACCACGGCGACCGTCCCGCTCCGCGTCGCGGGCTCTCCCCTCGCCTACGCGCGCGACCTCCTCCTGCTCTCGAAGCCGCGCCTCTCCGGGCTCGTCGTCCTCACCTGCGCGGGCGGGCTCGCCCTCGCGCCCGGCGAGATCGGCCTCGCCCGCGCGATCGTCTCCGTGCTCGGGACCGCCGCGGTCGTGGGGGCCGCGAACGCGCTCAACAGCTGGGCCGAGCGCGACTCCGACGGGCTCATGCGTCGCACGCGGGACCGCCCGCTCCCGGCCGGCCGCGTGGAGCCGATGGTGGCGCTCGCGCTCGGGGTCGCCGTCCCGGTGTTCGCGATCCCGCTCCTCGCGCTCGTCGCGAACCCGCTCACCGCGCTGCTCGCGTTCGTCGCCCTCGTCACCTACGTCCTCGTCTACACGCCGATGAAGCGACGCTCCACGCTGGCGCTCTTCGTCGGGGCGATCCCCGGCGCGATCCCGCCGCTCATGGGGTGGACGGCGGTCGCGGGGCGGCTCGACGCGGGCGGGCTCGCGCTGTTCGCGCTCCTCTTCTTCTGGCAGCTCCCGCACTTCCTCGCGATCTCGATCTACCTCGCCGAGGACTACGCGCGCGGCGGCCTCGTCGTCTTCGCGCTCGTGCACGGCGAGCGGGCGACGCGCGCCTGGATCTCCGCGACCTCGCTCGGGCTCGTCGCGGCGCCGGCGGCGCTCGCGGCGGCCGGCGTCGCCACCCCGGCCTCCGCGGCCGTCGCGACGGCGCTCGGCGCCGCCCTCGCCGCCTACGCGCTCTCGGGCCTCGGCAAGGCGGGGGGACGCTGGGCGCGGAGCTTCTTCCTCGCGACGCTCGCGTACCTGCCCCTCGCGTTCGCGGCGCTCCTCGCGCTGCGGTAGCGCCGTGACGCCCGCGCCCGCGATCCCGTCCCGCCGGAGCGCGCCGCGCGCATGACGCTCGCCGCCCTGCTGCCGAGCGTGAACGCGGCGCTCAACGCGACGAGCGCGGTCCTCCTCGTCCTCGGGTTCCGGGCGATCCGCGCCGGCCGGCGCGACACGCACCGCGCCTTCATGCTCGCCGCGGTGGCGAGCTCGGTCCTGTTCCTCGCCGGCTACCTCACCCGGATCGCGCTCACCGGCACGCACCGCTTCCCGGGCGGCGGCGCGCTCCGCGCGACCTACCTCGCCGTGCTCGGGACCCACACGCTCCTCGCCGCGCTCGCGGCGCCGCTCGTCCTCCGCACGCTCTTCCTCGCGCTGCGGACGCGCTTCCCGGACCACCGGCGGATCGCGCGCTGGACCCTGCCGGTGTGGCTCTACGTGTCCGTCACCGGGGTCCTCGTCTACGTGCTCCTGTACCACCTCGCCCCGCGCCCGCCGTAGGGGGCGCCGGCGCGGACGTCACCCGGCGTCGTCGTGCATCCGGCAGCAGCGGCGGCGCCCGAGCTGCACCGGGCCGCCCTCGATCCGCAGCGCCTTCCCGTGGACGAGCGCGTCCGCCATCTTCCGGTGCGCCGAGTCGATGATCCGGCTGAAGGTCGGGCGCGAGATCCTCATCTGCTCCGCCGCCTGCTCCTGGTAGAGCCCGTCGAGGCTCGCGAGGCGCATGGCCTCGAACTCGTCGAGGGTCATCACCACCTCCTCGAGCTCGCGGACCGGGATCCCCACGGGCTTGAAGATCGACGCGGCGGGTCGCCCGGCGATCCGGCGGCAGGAGAAGGGTCGTGGCACGCGCTGGGCCTCCGCGCGGATACTGGCGCACGTCCCCCCGTGACCGCAAGGCGCGCGGCGGGCGCGCCCGGGCCGC
>DASVZX010000319.1:0-2061 GCA_036391435.1 Anaeromyxobacter sp.
ACCGCGACGGCGTCCCGCGCGCCGCGCTCGCCTTCGCCGGCAAGGACCACGTCGATCTCGGCGTGCGGACCGAGCCGGAGCGCTTCAGCCTCGCCGTGTGGGTGCGTCCCTCGAAGAGCCGCGCGATGGTGATCTTCTCGAAGCTGTCGACCCGCGCGGAGACGCGCGACCGATGGCTCGAGCTGCGCACGGACCCGTTCGGTCGGGTCGTCCTCGAGGTCCCGAACGACAGCGCCTTCGAGAACTCGGTCTCCGCACCGGAGCGGCTCGCGCCGAACCGCTGGACGCACGTCGCCGCGACGTTCGACGGGGACCGCGCCGCGCTCTACCTCGACGGCGCGCTCGCCGGCGAGGCGCGGGTGGCGCCGTTCGAGGCGTCGCGCGGCCCCGCCTTCCTGGGCGCGCGGCCGGATCCGCAGGGGCGGCGCGCGAGGCAGGCGGCGTTCGAGGGCCGCCTCGACGACCTCCGCATCTTCCGCGGCGCGCTCTCGCCGGAGGAGGTCGTCGCGCTCGCGCGCGCGGAGGAGCGGCCGCCCGCGCCGCCGGGCCGCGGGGGCGACGACGACGTGGACGGGAACGTCCTGCTCCTGCGCGTCGACCGCGCCCTCGCGCGCTACGACGCGGCCTGCGTCGCCGGCGACGCGCAGCGCCTCGCGCGGACGGAGGAGAGGATCGCGGCCGACCTCGAGGACGGCGCGCGCGCGTCCCGCGACCGCGAGGTCGTGGAGCGCGTGAGGTACGTCGTCCGCGAGCTCGAGGGCGGGCGCGGGCAGCTCGACCCGATGAGCCTCGACCGCAAGCGCGGCGCGCTGCACGCGCTCTCCGAGGCGCTCTGGAACGACCTCGCGCGCGACATGGACGAGCAGCCGCGTCCGTACCCCGGCGCGGACCCGCGCCGCGACCGCGATCGCGGCGGGGATCGCTGGTAGGCCCGCGCGCCCCGAGCCGGCCCTCTCACCCCGCGCGGCGGGGGGGAGGGCCGGACGCGCTCCGGAGCCAGAGCTCCACCTGCCCGGTCGCGTACGGCACCGCCGCGTCCACGCGCAGCGCCCGCGGCCCGAGCGTGAACGGCGCGAACCCCCGCTCGCGCAGCCTCCCCGCCTCGTACGCCGTCCAGCCGCCCTCGGGCCCCACCGCGAGGGTGGCGCGCGCGCCCGCGGGCGCGATCGCCTCGAGCGGCGACGCGCCGGACGGGTGCGCGAGGAGGCGGGCGGGGGCCGGCAACGCGCCGTCGAGGAGGTCCTCCACGAACGGCTTGAAGAGCCGGTGGACCGTCACCTCGGGAAGCACCGTGTCGCGGCCCTGCTCGAGGCCGAGCAGCAGCTCGTCGCGGATCGCGTCCGGCGCGAGGGCCGGCGAGCCGAAGTAGCTCTTCTCGACCCGCCAGCTCCCCACGAGCGCGAGCCGCTTCACCCCCATCGCCGCCGTGGCCTGGAGCACCCGCCGGAGGATCTTCGGGCGCGGCAGCGCGAGGAGCAGGGCGACGGGCGACGCCGGGGGCGGGTCGCGGTCGAGCGCGGGGCGGAGCACGAGCCCGGCCGCGCCGATCGAGAGCACCTCGGCCTCGCCCATCCGCCCCCCGACGACGCCCGCGAGCACGCGATCGCCGGGGACGGCGCGCAGCACCTCGCGGGCGTGGGCCGCGCGGCGGCCGTCGAGCCGCGCGGTGCCGTCCGGCCGCAGCTCGGACGGCTCGAGGAGGACGAGGTTCACCCGCCCGTTCTACGACGCCAGCCGGCCGGCCTCCACCTCGACCGTGCCCGGCCGCGGCGCGGCCTCGAAGTCGGCCGGGTGGGGCTCGGGCGCGCGGCGCCGCGCCGGGACCGGCGGCACCCCGCGGGCGGACGCGGAGCGGACGTAGGCGTAGCGGTCGAGCTCGAGCGCGGCGACCACGCCCTGGGCGAGCCGGGCGAGGCCGGCGCGCTCCTGCTCGGCCGAGCCCGCGGCGAGCCGCGCGAGCGCGTTCGCGCGCGCGCTCAGCTCGCGGAGCCGCCTGCGGGCGGCGTCCCGCTGCCGCTCGAGGGCCGCCTCCTCGTCCTCCGCCCAGCGCAGCTCCTCGAG
>DASVZX010000320.1:0-12060 GCA_036391435.1 Anaeromyxobacter sp.
CGTCGTCCTCGTGCACGGCGCCGGCGCCTCGAGCGCCGACTGGCCCGCCGAGCTCCGCGCCCTCCCCGGCCGGCGCGTGCTCGCCCTCGACCTGCCGGGCCACGGCGCCGCGCCGGGGCCGCCGGGCGCGTCGATCGTCGAGCGCGCGGCGGCGGTCGAGGCGCTCCTCGACGCGGAAGGGATCGCCGCGGCGGTCGTCGCCGGCCACTCGATGGGCGGCGCCGTCGCGCTCACCCTCGCGCTCGAGCGGCCGGCGCGCGTCGCGGGGCTGGTCCTCGTCGCGACGGGCGCGCGGCTGCGGGTCGCGCCCGACGCCCTCGCGCTCTCGGCGAGCCCCGAGGGGCTCGCGCTCGCCGCGGGCGCGATGGCGGACCGCTCCTGCGGGCCGGGCGCGAGCGACGAGACCCGCGCCGCCCGGGCGCGGGAGATCGCGGCGACCCCGCCCGGCCTCCTGCACGCCGACCTCTCCGCCTGCGACGCCTTCGACGTCATGGCGCGGCTCGGCGAGCTCCGCGTCCCGGCGCTCGTCGTCTGCGGCACCGAGGACCGGCTCACGCCGCCGAGGTACGCCGCCTTCCTCGCCGAGCGGATCGCCGGCGCCCGGCTCGTGCAGGTGCCCGGGGCCGGCCACCTCGTCATGCTGGAGGCGCCGCGGGCCGTCGCCGGGGCGATCGCCGCCTTTCTTTTTTCCTACCACCGCGGGTAGGGCGGGACGTACGGCGCCGCGTCAGCCGCCGCGGATGGCCCGGTCGATGATCTCGATCGGGTGGGCGGTCTCCACGGCGGCCCCCTTCTCCTCGACCATGCGCCGGATCTGGAGCGAGCAGCCGGGGTTCGCGCTCGCGAGGATCGCCGCCTTCGTCGAGAGCACCGCCTCGGCCTTCCGGCGCCCGACCTCGTCGGCGCTCGCCGGCTCCACGAGGTTGTACACGCCCGCGGAGCCGCAGCACTGCTCGCCGTCCGGGACCTCGACGAGCTCCACGCCCGGGATGGCCCGGAGCAGCGCGCGGGGGGCCTCGGTGATCCGCTGCGCGTGGCCGAGGTGGCAGGGCGAGTGGTAGGCGACCCGCGCCCGCAGCGGCGCGCGCGGGGCGCGCTGCGGCAGCGAGGCGAGGAGCTCGGAGACGTCGCGCACCTTCTCGGAGAAGGCGCGGGCGCGCGGGAGGAACGCGGGGTCGTCCGCGAAGACGTGGGCGAGGTCCTTGAGGTGCGACCCGCAGCCGGCGGCGTTCACCACGACCACGTCCAGCTGCTCCTTCTCGAAGGTCTCGACGAGGGCGCGCGCGAGCCGTCTCGCCTCGTCCGCCCGCCCGGCGTGCACCGAGAGCGCGCCGCAGCACCCCTGCCCGGCCGGCACGACCACCTCGACGCCCTCCGCGGCGAGCACGCGCACCGTCGCGGCGTTCACGTTCGGGAAGAACACCCGCTGCACGCAGCCGCCGACGAGGCCGGCGCGGAGGCGCCGCTCCCCCTTCGCCGCGGTCAGGCGCGGGAGGCCCTGGAAGACCTCGCCGAGGCTCATGGGCGGCGCGAGGGCGTCCATCGACGCGATCCGGCGCGAGAGGCGCGGGATGCCGAGGCGGCGCGCGAGCGCCTGCAGCCGCGTGACGCGGAACACCCAGAGCGCCGCGGCGGCGATCCGGAGCAGCCAGGGGCGCGTGAAGAGCGCGAAGACGAACGCGCGCCAGAGCCGGTCGGCGGGGGGGCGCGCGTGGTGCTCCTCGACGAGGACGCGGGCGCGATCGATGACGTGGTCGTAGCGGACGCCGGACGGGCAGGCGGTGACGCACGCCATGCAGCCGAGGCAGCGGTCGAAGTGCGCCGCCACCGCGTCGGACATCGCGACCTTCCCCTCCTCGAGCGCCCGGAAGAGGTCGATCCGGCCGCGCGGCGAGTCCATCTCCTCCTGCCAGCTCTGCCAGGTCGGGCAGGTGGGCAGGCAGAACCCGCAGTGGACGCAGTCGTCGGCGGGGGAGCGCGCGCCCGACGCGCCCGGGCCGCGGGGCTCGCGCTCGGCGCGCGCGGGCGCCGCGCCCGCGAGCGCGACCTCGGCGGCGGACGTCGAACCCGGCTGGTGCACCTCGTTCGGCATCGCTAGAGCCCCCCCACGAACCGGCCGGGCGCGAGCCGCGCGTCGGGGTCGAGCTGCGCCTTGAGCCGCCGCATGACCTCGAACGCCGGCGGCGGCGGCCCCCACGGATCGGCGCGCGCGCGGAGCGCGGCCGGGGCCGCGGAGAGCACGAGCCCCCCGTTCCCCATCGCCGCGAGGGCGGCGCGCGCCGCGTCGATCGCCGCCGCGGCGGCGCCCGCGTCCTCGAGCGTCCCGGCGACGAGCGCGACGCCGATCATCGGGTGGAGCACGAGCGCACCGCCGCGCAGGGCCGAGACGAGCGGGCGGAGCGCCTCGACCGCCGCGGCCAGCCGGGCCGGCGCGAAGGTCGCCTTCGCCCGCACGTCCCCGGCGCCGCGGAGCGCGTCGTGGCGCGCCCAGAGCGCGTCCTGCTCCGGCCCCTCGAGGCGATCGCCCGCCCCGGCGCGCGAGAGCGTCCGCTCCACCTGGTCCCGCACGCCCGGGGCGAACCCCTCGAACCGCACGGCCACGGCGAACCCGCCGCCGGCGGGGAGCGCCGCGAGGGCCGTCGGCTCGACGCCGAGGTCCCGCATCACCGGGACGGTCTCCGCGACGTCGTTCGCGTCGAGGCCGTCGAGGACCACCGTCGCCGACGCCTCCGGCAGCGGGTGGAGCCGGAACACGACCTCCGCGACGAGGCCGAGGGTGCCGAGCGAGCCGCAGAAGAGGCGCGGGACGTCGAACCCGGCCACGTTCTTCACGACCTTGCCGCCGCCCCGGGCGACGACGCCGTCCGCGCGGACGACCGTCATCCCGATGACGAGGTCGCGCACCGGGCCGTAGCGCGTGCGCCGGGGCCCGAACGCGTTCGCGGCGACGATCCCGCCGATCGTGGCGCGCTCCGGCGACGGCGGGTCGATGGCGAGCCGCTGCCGGTGCGGCGCGAGGTGGCGCTGCAGCTCGGCGAGCGTGATCCCCGCCTCGACGGCGACGATCTGGTCGGACGGCGCGTGCTCGCGCACCCGCGCGAGCCGGCGCGTGTGGAGGACGGCGTCGAGCCGCGCGGGCGGCCGGCCGAGCTCGAGGTCGGTCCCGCCGCCGACGAACGCCACGGCGAGCCGATCGCGCGCGAGGCCGCGCATCGCCTCCGCCGCCTCCTCCACCGAGGATGGCTCGAGCGCGAGGCGCGGGCGCACGCCGACGACGGCGTCGGCCTCCTCGACCGGCCGCGGCGCCGCGCTCACCACCGCTCCGCGAGCCCGGCCGCCTCTGCGGGGTGCGGGCGGTAGGGCCCCGGCCTCTCGCCGCAGAGCCGGGGGGTGGGGAACACCTTGCCGGGGTTCATCAGCGCCGCGCCGTCGAACGCGCAGCGCACCCGGGCCATCGTCTCGAGGTCCGGCTCCCGGAACTGCTCCGCCATGTAGCGGGCCTTCTCGGCGCCGACGCCGTGCTCGCCGGTGATCGAGCCCCCGGACCGGATGCAGAGCCGGAGGATCTCGCCGCCGAGCTTCGCCGCGCGCTCCTCCTCGCCCGGGTTGCGGGCGTCGTACAGCACGAGGGGGTGGAGGTTGCCGTCGCCGGCGTGGAACACGTTCGCGACGCGCAGCCCCACGTCGTTCGCCATCCGGGCGATCTCGCGCAGGACGCGCGCGATCTCCGAGCGCGGGATGACGCCGTCCTCGACCATGTAGTTCGGGCTGATCCGCCCGACCGCGGCGAACGCGCTCTTGCGCCCCTTCCACATGAGCTGGCGCTCGGCCTCGTCCCGCGGGACGCGGATCTCGAGCGCCCCGGCCGCCCGCGCGATCTCGATGGCGCGGGCCGAGACGTGCTCCACCTCGGCGCGCGAGCCGTCGGCGTCCATGAGGAGCGCCGCGCCGACGTCCGGCCAGTCGAGGCCCGTCGCCGCCTTCGCCGCCTCGATGGCGAGCCGGTCCATCATCTCGATCGCCGCGGGCAGGATCCCGGCCGCGATGATCCCCGACACCGCCGCCCCGCCCTCGTCGGTGGACGGGAAGGTGGCGAAGAAGGTCCGGGTGATCTCGGGCCTGCGCAGGAGCTTCAGCGTCGCCTCGGTCACGATCCCGCACATCCCCTCGGCGCCGACGAGGGGCGCGAGGAGGTCGTAGCCCGCGGCGTCCGCGGCGGGGCCGCCGAAGCGGACCACGCTCGCGTCGGACAGCACGACCTCCACCGCGAGGACGTGGTTCGTCGTGAAGCCGTACTTGAGGCAGTGCGCGCCGCCCGAGTTCTCGGCGACGTTGCCGCCGATCGAGCAGACGCTCTGCGACGAGGGGTCGGGCGCGTAGTACCAGCCGGCCGGAGCGACCGCCCGCGTGACGTCCAGGTTGATGACGCCCGGCTCGACCCGGACCCAGCCGTTCGCGAGATCGACCTCGAGGATGCGCCGCATGCGCGAGAGCGAGACGACGGCGCAGCCCTCGACCGGCCGGGCGCCGCCGGAGAGCCCCGTCCCCGAGCCGCGCGGCACGAGCGGCACGCCCGCCTCGCCGGCGATCCGGACGACCTCGACCACCTCGGCGGTCGAGCCGGGGAGCAGCACCATCGCCGGCCGCGTGCGGCCGTGGGTGAGCCCGTCCGCCTCGTACACCAGGAGCTCGGCCGGATCGGTGACCACGTTCGCCGCGCCGATTGCGGCGGACATGCGCTCCGCGATGGCGCTCGCCATGACCCGCATGGTTTCCACCCCATGCGCGAGATCGCAACCGTCCTTGCGGTACCGGCACCGCCCCGCTTGGGGCGTCGTTCACGCTGGGTCCGGGCCCGCGGCGCGGCGCTTCAGAGCGGGAAGGCAACCCGCACGCCGACCATCGACGTCGGATCCATCCAGCCCACCTCGAGGCCGAACGAGAGCGACCGCGTCAGGATCCCGAACCCGAAGGCCGCGTGGAGCCGCACCCTGTCGCCCGAGTCGAAGACGAGCCACGGCCCGACGAGCCCCTCGGCGTACAGGTTGCTGCCGCGGATCCGGAGCCGGCCGTCGATCGGGACGCCGAAGCGCTCGGGGCCGGACAGGTACATCGCCCCGAACCGCACGCCGAGCGTCGCGTGGCGCGCGAGCCGCGTGTCGGCGGCGAGCGTGAGCTGCAGCTCGCCGGAGTCCGGGTCGACGAGGTAGTCGGCGCCGAGGCCGAGCGACGTGGACGCGGCGGCGGGGCGCGCGGCGGCGAGGGCGGCGAGGACGGCGGCGGCGAGGACGGCGCGGAGCGGGTGCATGGGCGGCCTCCTTCGCCCCACCCTACGACAGATCCGCCACCCGGGGTGGTGGCGTCCTCCGCGCCACCGCGAATAGAATGCCGCGTCATGACACGCGACATGATCATCGGCATCGTGATCGGGCTGCTCGCCGGTCTGTTCGTCGGCTACCAGGTCGGCTCGACGGGCGCCTCGCGCGCCGCGCCCGAGGCGTCGATGCCCGGCATGCCTCCGAGCATGCCGCAGGGGCTGCCGGTCCCCGGCATGGGCGGCGGCGGACCGGGCGCGGAGGTCGAGCAGCGCATCGTGTCGCTGCAGTCGGTCGTCGCGCGCGACCCGAAGAACTACGAGGCGTGGGTGCAGCTCGGGAACGACTTCTTCGACACGCACCAGGCGCAGAAGGCGGTCGAGGCGTACGGCCGCGCCCTCGAGCTCAAGCCGAACGACCCGAACGTCCTCACCGATCAGGGCGTCATGTACCGGGCCCTCGGACAGTTCGACAAGGCCATCGCGAACTTCGCCAAGGCGAACAAGGCCGACCCGTCGCACGTCCAGAGCCTCTTCAACATGGGCGTCGTCTACTCGACCGACCTGAAGCAGCCGCAGAAGGCCGTGGAGGCCTGGAACAAGGTCATCCAGGTCGCCCCGACGAGCCAGCAGGCGGAGCAGGCGAGGCAGGGCATCGCCGACCTCAAGGCGAAGCCGTAGCCCGCGCCCGCTCGCCGGACGACGCATCGCCGGGGCCGCGCGAAGGCGCGTCACCCGGCGAGGAGGCGGGCAATGACGACGGACGCCGGGTACGCGCGGGCGGCCGAGGAGGTGCGGCGCGCGGGCGCGCTCGTGGTCTCCGCCGGCGCCGGGATGGGGGTCGACTCGGGGCTCCCGGACTTCCGCGGGGATCGCGGGTTCTGGAAGGCCTACCCGCCCTACGAGCGGCTCGGGCTGTCGTTCGTCGAGGCCGCCAACCCGATCCACTTCGACGACGACCCGCCGTTCGGCTGGGGCTTCTACGGCCACCGGACGAACCTCTACCGGGGCACGGTGCCGCACGACGGCTTCCGCATCCTGCTCGGGTGGGCCGCGCGCTTCCGGCTGCCGGCGTTCGTCGTCACGTCGAACGTCGACGGGCAGTTCCAGAAGGCGGGCTTCCCGGACGAGCGGGTGCTCGAGGTCCACGGCTCGATCCACCACCTCCAGTGCACCACCCCCTGCTCCGAGGCGATCTGGGCGAACGACGGCACGTTCGAGGTGGACGAGGCGACCATGCGCTCGCGCCAGGTGCCGCGCTGCCCGCGCTGCCGCGCGGTGGCCCGCCCGAACATCCTCATGTTCGGGGACTACGCCTGGCTCGACCGGCGCACCGCCGCGCAGCGGACGCGGTTCGAGGCGTTCCTCGACGAGGTCTCCGGCGTGCGGCTCCTCGTCGTGGAGCTCGGCGCCGGCACCGGGATCCCGACCATCCGCATGACGTCCGAGCGGCTCGCCCGGCGCGGCGACGCCTTCCTCGTGCGCATCAACCCGCGGGAGGCCGACGCGCCGCCGCCCGCCCTGCGGATCGCGGCGGGCGCGCTCGAGGGGCTCGCCGGGATCGACGCGGCCCTGGCGTCCGTCTGACCCCGCGCCGCGGGGCGTGGCGGGGCGGCGCCCCCGAACGGTGCGCGGCCGCGGGGCCCCGGCGCTGCTAAGGTCGCCGCGATGACCTCCCGCGCTCGCCTCGCCCTCGCCCTGCTCGCCGCCGCCTGCGCCTCCGGCCCGAAGATCGATCCGCGCCTCGTGCTGCAGCCGATCGCCGGCCGGACCTGGGTGAGCCCCCTCCACCGGGATCACCCGCTCGTCGGGAAGATCTGGGCCGGGCGCGCGGGCCGGTTCGTGGACGAGGCGTCGCTCGACGACGCGATGACCGGCGCGGACCTCGTGCTGCTCGGCGAGGTGCACGACAACCCCGATCACCACCTCCTGCAGGCCCGCTTCATCCGGACCATCGTGGCGGGCGGGCGCCGGCCGGCGCTCGCGCTCGAGATGCTCACCTCGGAGCTGCAGCCCGCCGTGGACGCGGCGCGGGCGAGGACGCCGCGCGAGCCCGAGAACCTCGCGCCGGTCTGGAAGCAGGGCGGCTGGCCGGACTACGACCTCTACCGGCCCGTCCTCGCGGCGGGGCTCGAGGCGGGGCTCCCGATCGTCGCCGCGAACCTGCCGCGCGACGAGGCCCGCGCGCTCGTCATGAAGGGGATCGGCGCGGCGGACCCCGCCCTGCGAGGGCGGCTGGAGCGCGGCCCCGTCCTGCCCCCCGACGCCGTCGCGGCGCTCCGCAAGGAGATGATGGACTCGCACTGCGGGGAGCTGCCGGCGGCGATGATGGACCCGATGATCCTGGCGCAGCGCGCGCGCGACGCGACGATGGCGGACCGGCTCGCCGCGGCCGCGCGCCAGAGCGGCGGCGGGATCCTGATCACCGGGAACGGCCACGCGACCGCCTCCGACGTGCCCTCCTGGCTCGCCCAGGACGCGCCCGGGAGGAAGATCGTCGCGGTCGCGCTCGTCGAGGTCGATCCGGCCGAGAAGGCCCCCGCCGACTACGTGGTCGAGTTCGGGAAGGGGCCGTTCCCCTACGACTACGCCGTCTTCACTCCGGCGACGAGGCGCGAGGATCCCTGCGAGAAGCTGCGCGCGCGGACCCGGGCGGCCACGGAGCGGCGGGAGAAGGACGGCGGCGCGGCGCCGCACGCGCCCGCATCGCCCGCGCCGCCCACACCGCCCGCATCGCCCGCGCCGCCCGCGCCGGCCGCGCCGCGCGGCTAGCGAGCGCCGCCTTCACCGGCGCCCGACGAGCGCGGAGAGCTCGCGGTGGAGCACGTCCTCGTCGCCGAGGTTCAGCTCGACCAGGCGGCGCAGGTGCGAGATCGAGTCGAGATCGATCTCGACGCAGCGGATCCCGGCCTGCGTGCCCTCGCGGTGGACGATCTCGCCCTCCATCCGGATCTGCGCGTCGCCGGCGTCGAGACGGATCGTGAGCGTGCACGCCTGCCCGACGTGCGCGGGGAAGCCGTGCGGCACCTCGACGAGGGCCCCCTTCATCGACACGTCGAGCACCTCGCACGTCCCCTGCGCGATCCGGACGTCCAGCTCGGCCGGCCGGTGGAACGTGACGCGGGAGAAGTGCCGCCGCTCGTCGCTCGTCGGAACCGTCATGACGTCCCCCCGGCGGCATTGTGGCGGGATCTCGCCGGGCCCGGCAAGCGGGCACGCCCCGCGCGCCCGCCCGGGTGGTCGCCCAAGGGCGTGCGCCTCGGCGCGCTGGCCCCACGGGCGACGTGACCGGCGCGGCGGGACGCCTGTCCGGCCCGCGGGTTCGCGGAGGCCGGCATGGCCGGGCGCACGAGCGGCGTCGCGCGCCGCACCCTCTTGCGCGACGGCGCCCCCGGCGGCCACGATGCCGCCGTGCCCACGCTCGACGAGACCGCCGCGTTCATCCGGGAGCGCACCGCGCCCGCGCCGGTCCCGCTCGCGCCGGAGCTCGCGCTGTACCAGGCCACCGCGCTCACGCCGCTCTGGCGCGCCACCGCGAGCGAGCTCCACGCGTGGGACGACTCGCCCTACTGGGCCTTCCCGTGGGCCGGCGGCCAGGCGCTCGCCCGCCACGTGCTCGACCGGCCCGGGCTCGTCCGCGGCCGGCGCGTCCTCGACTTCGCGACCGGGAGCGGCCTCGTCGCGATCGCCGCGGCCCGCGCCGGCGCGGCGCGCGTCGTCGCGGTCGACGTGGATCCCTTCTGCCGGGCGGCCGTCGCCCTGAACGCCGCGCTGAACGGCGTCGCGGTCGCCTTCCACGCCGGGGATCCGATCGATGGGCCGCTCGGCGCGTTCCCCCTCGCCGGCACGGACGTCGTGCTCGCGGGCGACGTGTTCTACGAGCGCGCGCTCGCCGGGCGCGCGGCCGCGTGGTTCCGCGCGCTCGCGGCGGCCGGCGTCCGCGTGCTCGCCGGCGACGCCGGCCGGGCGTACGCGCCGGCCGGCGGGTTCGTCGAGCGCGCGGTCCACGACGTCCCGACGACGGTCGAGATCGAGGACGCGCCCCGGCGGTCCGCGCGCGTCCTCGAGTTCGTCCCCTAGCCCTTGCCGCCGCGGCGGCGACGCCCCACCGTTTCCCTCGCGACGACCTCCGCCTCCCGGCGACGGGAACCGGAGGGAGGCGCGACGGGGGTTCGTTCAGCTGCGCGTCGGCGGGCATCCGGGGCCCCGGGCCGTCAGGCTCTCCCGGTGCGCTCGCTGCGAACGGTCGAGCCAAGCTCCGCCGAGGCGGCTCCGAGAGGGGCCGCCTCGCATTTCGGGCGGCCGGTTCGGTTACGCTTCTCCGCGTGCGCGCCCCGTCCGTCGTCGTCTGCGGCCACGTGACGCTCGACGTCGTGGACGGCGCGCGCGTCCCGGGCGGCTCGGCGTGGTACGCCGCCCGGGCGCTCGCCGCGCTCGGCGCCCTCCCGCGGCTCGTCACCTCGGCCGGCCCGGAGCTCCCTTCGACCGCCCTCGCCGGCCTCGAGACCGCCCTCCTCCCCTCCCCCGCGACGACCGTCTTCGCGAACGCGTACGGTCCGGACGGCGCGCGGACCCAGCGCGTCCTCTCCGCGGCCGCGCCGCTCGATCCCGCCCGCCTGCCGGCCGCGTGGCGCGCGCCGGACGCGCTGCTCCTCGCGCCGGTCCTCGGCGAGGTCGACGTCGCCGCGTTCGTCGCCGCCGCGGGCGCGCGGGTCGTCGCGCTCGGGGTGCAGGGGCTCGTGCGGGAGGTCCGGCCGGACGGCGCGGTCGTCGCGAGGATCTGGGACCCCTCCCCCGCGGCGCTCGCCGGCGTCGGCGCGGCGGTGCTCGGGGAGGACGACGTCCGGGGCCAGGGCGACCTCGTCGCGCGCCTCGCCGCGGCGATCCCGGTCGTCGCGTTCACGCACGGCGAGCGGGGCTGCGACCTCCTCGTCCGGGGGCGGCCGCCCGCGCGGATCGGCGCGCACCCCGCGCGCGAGGTGGATCCCACCGGCGCGGGCGACGTCTTCGCGGCCGCGCTGCTCCTCGGCCTCGCGCGCGGCGACGATCCCGTCGCCGCGGCCCGGCTCGGCGCCGCGGCCGCCTCGATCGTCGTGGAGGGGCGCGGCGGGGACGCGCTCGGGCGCGTCGGCGAGGCCTGGGCGCGCGCGCGGGCGGTGCCGGTCCGCTAGGCTAGAGCGTGTGCGGCGCCGCCGCGAGCAGCGCCCACAGCGCCGCGATCGTCCGCGCCGCCCACGGGTCGCCGTCCTCGGCGTGGAGCGTCGCCGGCGGCAGGCCGTGCCGGCGCGCCAGCTCGGAGATCGCGAGCTTCACGAGCGTGTCGCGGGCGTGCTCGCGTCCGAGGACGCCGTCGCCGAGCTCGCGCTCCTCCTCCCCCGGCGCGAGGACGAACAGCGGCCGGAAGTACCCCGCCTCGGCGTGCGGCCTCACCGCGAGGTAGAGCCCCTCGCCCGCGGGCCCCGTCCCCGAGAGGTCGAGGAGATCGCCGCCGTCGCGCTCCGCCCAGGCGAGCCGCATCGGCCGAGCATAACCGCCCCGGAAGCCCGCCGCCGCGCCCGGCCGCGTGCGTTACGGTCCCGCCATGCCCGGCCCCCTCGTCGTCTACGGCGCCTACGGCTTCACCGGAGAGCTCGTCGCGCGGCGCGCGGCCGAGCGCGGCCTCGCCCCGGTCCTCGCGGGCCGCGACTCCGAGCGGCTCGCGAGGCTCGGGCGCGAGCTCGGGTGCGGCTGGCGCGCCTTCCCGCTCTCGGATCCCGAGGCGCTGCGGCGCGGCATCGCCGGCGCGGCGGCCGTGATCCACTGCGCCGGCCCGTTCACCGCGACGGCGCGGCCGATGGCCGAGGCGTGCGTCGACGAGCGGGTTCACTACCTCGACATCACCGGCGAGGTCGCGGTGTTCGAGGCGCTCCTCGCGCTCGGGCCCGGCGCCGCGAACGTCGGCGTCATGCTGCTCCCCGGGGCGGGCTTCGACGTGGTCCCGAGCGACTGCCTCGCCGCGCACCTCGTCCGGCGGCTCCCCGCCGCGCGGTCGCTCGTGCTCGCCATCGTGGGCTTCGATCGCCCCTCGCGCGGCACCGCCCGGACGATGCTCGAGCACGCCGGCGCCGCGGCGCGGTTCCGCTCGGGCGGGGCGCCCGCGAAGCGGACGTTCGACCTCGGCGCCGGCCGCGTCACCGGCGTCGCCGTGCCCTGGGCGGACACCTTCACCGCGCCGCGCTCGACCGGCGTCTCCGACGTGACGGTCTACCTCGTCGCGAACCTCGCGACGCGCGCCCTCCTCGCGGCGGCGCCGGCGCTCGCGCCGCTCCTCTCGTCTCGCACGGTGCGGGAGGCGGTCGCCGCGCTCATGACGCGCGGCGAGCGCGGGCCGGGCCCCGACGCGCAGGGGCGGAGCGCGATCTACGGCGAGGCGATCGACGCGGCCGGGCGGCGGGTCGCGGCGATCCAGCGCCACCCCGGCGGCTACGCGTTCACCGCGATGACCGCGGTCGAGATCGCCGAGCGCGTCCTGCGCGGCGAGGCCAGGCCGGGCTGGCAGACGCCCTCGACGGCGTACGGGCCGGACCTCGTGCTCGCCGTGCCGGGCGCGACGCGCGAGGATCTGTAGGCGCTCACCGCCCCAGCGTCCGCAGCGCGGCGAGCCAGAGCCGCGCCTCGCGCCGCGACAGGCGCGCGCGCCGGAGCGTCGCGGCGAGGTCCTTCACGGCGTGGCGCTCGGGGCCCGCGAGGAAGCCCCCGGCCCGCAG
>DASVZX010000321.1:0-31134 GCA_036391435.1 Anaeromyxobacter sp.
GCCGCCGCCCGCAGGCCGGCGCCCCGGCGGCGCGGGAGGCGGCGATGAGCGGCCGCGCGAAGGGCGCGGCGGCGCCCGGAGGCCCGCGCCGCCCGAGGCTCCTCCTCGTCGACAACTACGACTCGTTCACCTGGAACCTCGTCCAGTACCTCGGCGAGCTCGGCGCGGACGTCGAGGTGTTCCGGAACGACCGGATCGACGTCGCCGGCATCCGGGCGCGGCGGCCGGACGCGCTCGTGCTGTCGCCCGGGCCGTGCA
This sequence comes from Anaeromyxobacter sp., assembly GCA_036391435.1. Taxonomy (GTDB): domain Bacteria; phylum Myxococcota; class Myxococcia; order Myxococcales; family Anaeromyxobacteraceae; genus Anaeromyxobacter. The sequence goes on from DASVZX010000321.1 coordinate 259, forward strand.
CGCCCGACGAGGCGGGCGTCACGCTCGCGGCGATCCGGGAGCTCTCGGGCGACCTGCCCATCCTCGGCGTGTGCCTCGGCCACCAGGCCATCGGGCAGGCGTTCGGGGGCCGGGTCGTCCGCAACGACCGGATCCTCCACGGCAAGTCGAGCCCGGTGCACCACCGCGGCCGGGGCACCTACGCCGGGCTGCCGTCGCCGTTCGAGGCGGGGCGCTACCACTCGCTCGTGGTGGAGCGGCGGTCGCTCCCGGCGGCGCTCGAGGTGACGAGCTGGACGGCGGAGGAGGAGATCATGGGCCTGCGCCATCGCACGCTCGACGTGGAGGGCGTCCAGTTCCACCCCGAGTCGATCCTCACCGGCGAGGGCAAGCGGCTCCTCGGGAACTGGCTCGGGAGGGTCGGCGCCCCGCGGGGCGCGGTCCGCGGCACCGAACGGAGGGTGACGTCGTGATCCAGCAGGCGATCGCGCGGCTCGCGGAGCGGCAGGACCTCTCGCGCGAGGAGATGGTGCAGGTGATGGAGGAGATCGCCGACGGCGGCGCGACGCCGGCGCAGGCGGGCGCCTTCCTCGCGTCGCTCCGGCTGAAGGGCGAGACGGTCGACGAGATCGCCGGCGCCGCCGACGTCATGCGCGCCCGGGTGGACCACGTCCACGTCGACCGCGAGGTGTTCGTCGACACCTGCGGCACGGGCGGGGACGGGCGGAACACGTTCAACATCTCGACCACCGCCGCCTTCGTCGTCGCCGGTGCGGGCGTCACCGTCGCGAAGCACGGGAACCGGGCGGTGTCGTCGAAGTCCGGCTCCGCCGACGTGCTCGCCGCGCTCGGCGTCAACGTGGAAGCGCCGAAGGACGTCGTCGAGCGGTGCCTCGCCGAGGTGGGCATCGGGTTCCTCTTCGCGCCGAGGCTCCACCCCGCCTTCAAGGCGGTCGCCGGCATCCGGCGCGAGCTCGGCATCCGGACGGTGTTCAACCTCCTCGGCCCCCTCGCGAACCCGGCCGGCGCCCGGTACCAGGTCCTCGGCGTCTACCAGCCGCGCTGGGTGCCCATCATCGGCGGCGTGCTCGCCGCGCTCGGCGCCGCCCACGCCTTCGTGGTCCACGGCGAGGGGCTCGACGAGATCGCGATCACCGGCATGACCCACGTCTGCGAGGTGAAGGGCGGCGCCTGCGAGCGCTTCGCGATGGTGCCGGAGGACATCGGGCTCCCGCGCCACCCCGAGAAGGAGATCGCCGGCGGCGACGGACCGTTCAACGCGCGCATCCTGCGCGACGTCCTCTCCGGCCAGAAGGGGGGGCCGCGCGACGCGGTGCTCGCGAACGCCGCCGCCGCGCTCGTGTGCACCGGCGCGGCGCAGACCCTCACGGAAGGCGTCGCGGTCGCGGCCCGCTCGATCGACGGCGGCGCCGCGGCGGACAAGCTCGCCCGCCTCGTCGCCGCCTCGAACCCCGCCGCGTGACGTTCCTCTCCGACATCCTCGCGCGCAAGCGCGACGAGGTCGCCGCCGCCCGCGCGGCGGTGCCCGAGCGCGAGCTCGGGGCGCGGGCGAAGGACGCGCCGCCGCCCCGCCCGTTCGCGGCGGCGCTCTCGCTCCGGGGCGGACCCGCCCGCGTCGTCGCCGAGGTGAAGCGCGCGAGCCCGTCGGCCGGCGCGATCCGGGCCGGGCTCGACGCCCCCGCGCAGGCGCGCGCCTACGCGGAGGCGGGGGCGGCGGCGATCTCCGTCCTCACCGACGGCCCCGGCTTCGGCGGGTCCCTCGCCGACCTCGCCGCGGTGCGCGCCGCGGTGGACGTGCCGCTGCTCCGCAAGGACTTCGTCCTCGACCGCTACCAGCTCCTCGAGGCGCGCGCGCACGGCGCCGACGCCGCCCTCCTCATCGTCGCCGCGCTCGGCCCCGCGGCGCTCCGGCCGCTCGTGGACGCCTGCGGCGAGCTCGGCCTCGCGGCGCTCGTCGAGGTGCACGACGCGCCCGAGCTCGACGTCGCGCTCGCCGCCGGGGCGCGGATCGTCGGCGTGAACAACCGGAACCTCGCGACCTTCGCGGTCGATCTCGCCGTGTCCGAGGCGCTCCTGCCGAGGCTCCCCGCGGACGTCCGCGGGGTCGCGGAGAGCGGCGTCCGGACCGCCGCCGACGCGCGCCGGCTGCGCCGCGCGGGCGCGACGAACCTCCTCGTCGGCGAGGCGCTCGTCCGCGCGGCCGACCCTGGCGCGCTGCTGCGGGAGATGGTCTCCTGAGGACCCTCCGCCCGACCGCGACCGCGACCCGCACCTCGACCTCGACCTCGCCGCCCTGGATCCCGCCGGCCCCCGACGCCCCCCCGTGACTCCTCCAAGAGTGAAGATCTGCGGCATCACCCGTCTCGAGGACGCGCTCGCCGCGGTGCGCCTCGGCGCGGACGCGCTCGGCTTCAACTTCTGGCCGCGCTCGAAGCGCTACCTCCCGCCCGCCGCGGCCCGCGCGATCGTGCGCCGGCTGCCGGCGTTCGTGCCGGCGGTGGGCGTGTTCGTGGACCCGACGCGCGAGGAGGTGCTCCGCGCGGCCGACCAGTCGGGGATCGGGGCCGTCCAGCTCCACGGCGACGAGCCGCCGGAGCTCTGCGCGTCGCTCCCCCTCCCCGTGCTGAAGGCGATCCGGCTCGCGGGCCCGCAGGCGCTCGCGCAGCTCGCCGCCTACGAGGTCCAGGGGTTCCTCCTCGACGCGCCGAGCGCCGCGTACGGCGGCAGCGGGACGACCTGCGACTGGTCGCTCGCCGCGGAGGTCGCGCGCGAGCTGCCCATCGTGCTCGCCGGCGGCCTCGGGCCGGACAACGTCGCCGAGGCGGTGCGGACGGTGCGCCCCTGGGCGGTGGACGCCGCGAGCGGCGTCGAGTCCGCGCCGGGCGTCAAGGACGAGGACCGGATGCGGCGCTTCATCGAGCGGGCGAAGGAGGCGGTGAGATGACGACGGCGCTCCCCGACGTGCGCGGGCGCTTCGGCGCGTACGGCGGGCGGTTCGTGCCCGAGACCCTGGTGCCGGCCCTCGACGAGCTCGAGGCGGCCTGGCGCACGGCCCGGCGGGACCCGGTGTTCCAGAACGACCTCTGGGAGCTCCTCACCCGCTACGCCGGGCGCGAGACGCCGCTCTCCGACGCGCGCCGCCTGTCGGCGGACGCGGGCGGGTGCCGCGTGCTCCTGAAGCGCGAGGACCTCTGCCACACCGGCGCGCACAAGATCAACAACACCCTCGGCCAGGCGCTCCTCGCGCGCCGCATGGGGAAGAGGCGGATCATCGCGGAGACCGGCGCGGGCCAGCACGGCGTCGCGACCGCGACCGTCGCGGCGCTGTTCGGCCTCCCCTGCGACGTCTACATGGGCGCGCTCGACGTCGAGCGGCAGGCGCTCAACGTGTTCCGCATGCAGCTCCTCGGCGCGCGCGTCATCCCGGTCGAGTCGGGCTCGCGCACGCTCAAGGACGCCATGAACGAGGCGCTCCGCGACTGGGTGACGAACGTCCGCGACACGCACTACATCATCGGCTCGGTCGCCGGCCCCCACCCCTACCCGGCCATGGTCCGGGACTTCCAGTCGGTCATCGGGAAGGAGGCCCGGCGGCAGTGCCTCGACCTCGCCGGCCGGCTCCCCGACGCGGTGGTCGCCTGCGTCGGCGGGGGATCGAACGCGATGGGCATCTTCTCGGCGTTCCTCGACGACCCGGTGAAGCTCGTCGCGGTCGAGGCGGCCGGCCTCGGCCTCGCGTCGGGGAAGCACGGCGCCTCGCTCGCGAAGGGGACGCCGGGCGTCCTCCACGGCTCGAGGAGCTACGTCCTGCAGGACGCGCGGGGGCAGATCGCCGAGGCCCACTCGATCTCGGCCGGCCTCGACTACCCGGGCGTCGGCCCGGAGCTCTCCTACCTCAAGGACTCGGAGCGGCTCACGCTCATGCAGGCGACCGACGCGGAGGCGCTCGAGGCGTTCCGGTACCTCGCGCGGACGGAGGGGATCATCCCGGCGCTCGAGAGCGCCCACGCCGTCGCCGCGGCGCGCAAGGTCGCGCGCGCGCTCGGCCCGCATCACGTGATCGTGGTGAACGTCTCGGGCCGGGGGGACAAGGACGTGGACCAGGTGCGCCGGATGCTCCAGGAGGCGCCCGCCCCGCGGCGGCGCCGCACGGCCAGGGCCAGGGCGAGGAGGGCGGCGGGAGGCGGCGGGGCCTCGCGGCGCGCGCGCCGGAACGGGAGGGCGTCGTGAGCGCCCCCCGCGCCGCACGGGCGGCCCGCGCCGCCGCCGCGCCCGACCGGATCCGCGCCGCGTTCGACCGCTGCCGCGCCCGGAAGGAGACGGCGCTCGTCACCTACCTCATGGGCGGAGACCCCGACGTCGCGACCTCGCGCGAGATGGCCCTCGCCTGCGCGGAGGCGGGCGCGGATCTCCTCGAGCTCGGCTTCCCGTTCTCCGATCCCGTCGCGGACGGCCCCACGATCCAGCGCGCCGCCGAGCGCGCGCTCGCCGCCGACACCGCGCTCGCCGACGTCCTCGGCGTCGCGGCCTGGGTGCGGGCGCGCGCCGACGTGCCGATCGCGCTCATGGGTTACCTGAACCCGATCCTCGCCCACGGCGTCGAGCGCTTCGCCCGGGACTGCGCGCGCGCCGGCGTCGACGCGGTGATCGTGCCGGACCTCCTCCCCGAGGAGGCGGACGAGCTCGCCCCGGCGCTCGCCGCGCACGGCGTCCGGACGGTGTTCCTCCTCGCGCCGACCTCCGGGCCGGCGCGCATCGCGGCGGCCGTCCGCGCCGCCACGGGGTTCGTCTACTTCGTCTCGGTGCTCGGCGTGACCGGCGGCCGGAAGGCCGTCCCGGCGGAGATCGGCGCGCAGCTCGCCGAGATCCGCGCGGCGAGCGCGGTCCCGGTGGTCGTCGGCTTCGGCGTGTCGTCGCCCGACGAGGCGCGCGGCCTCGCCCGGCTCGCGGACGGCGTCGTCGTCGGCAGCGCGATCGTGCAGCGCGTCGCCGAGGGCGGGAGCCGCGCGGCGAGGGCCGCGCGCGTCCGGCGGTTCGTCCGGAGCCTGAAGCGCGCCCTGCGGTAGTTCGCTGCTCAGGCGACCAGGCCGGCGGGGTGGACGACGTGCACGCCGTCCCCCTCCCGCATCATGTGCGGCCGAGAGATCCACCGGCACGACTTGCACACCGTGCTCGCCCGCCCGGGCGACATGCGGACCGCCAGGTCACCGCCGCACAGGATGCAGGCCCCCTCGAGGGAGAAGTCGCGGGACTCGGAGGCGTCGGTCGTGAGCTCTTGCCGCATGACTCCGAGGTAAGACCTCCCGGAGAGATGGCAAGCGGCCAGGGCGGGCCCGAGCCCGGGAGCCCCACCCGGGCGGGGCTAGACGGCCCGGCCGAGCGCGCCCGCGATGACCCGGACCTGCTTCATGAGGTCCTCGAACTCGCGCGGCGTGAGCGACTGCTGGCCGTCCGAGAGGGCCTTCTCCGGGCGGGGGTGCACCTCGACGATGATGCCGTCCGCCCCCGCGGCGATCCCGGCGCGGGCCATGGCGGCGACGTGGGCGCGCAGCCCGATCCCGTGCGACGGGTCGACGATGACCGGCAGGTGCGTGAGCGCCTTCAGGACCGGCACCGCGTTGAGGTCGAGGGTGTTCCGCGTCATGGTCTCGAACGTCCGGATGCCCCGCTCGCAGAGCGCGACCTGGTAGTTCCCGCCGGCGACCACGTACTCCGCGGCCATGAGCCACTCCTTGATCGTCGCGGACGGGCCGCGCTTCAGGAGGACGGGCTTGCGCAGCCGGCCGAGCTGCTTCATGAGCGAGAAGTTCTGCATGTTGCGCGCGCCGATCTGCAGGACGTCGCTGTAGTCGGCGACCATCGGCAGCGTCTCGGCGTCCATCACCTCGGTGACCACCTTGAGGCCGGTCTGCTCCCGCGCGAGGGCGAGGAGCTTGAGCCCCTCCTCGGCGAGGCCCTGGAACTCGTACGGGCTCGTCCGCGGCTTGAACGCGCCGCCGCGGAGGAACCTCGCGCCGGCGGCCTTCACCGCGTGGGCGGTCTCGAGGATCTGCTCCCTCGACTCGACGGAGCACGGTCCGGCCATCACCGCGAGCGCGTTGCCGCCGAGCGGGACTCCGCCGACGTCGATCACGGTGTCCTCCTCCTTCACCTCGCGCGAGACGAGCTTGAACGGCTGGGAGACCCGGATCGCGTCGGCGACCCCCGGCATCGTCTCGAACTGGGCGGCGTCGATGCTCCCCTTGTTCCCGGTCACGCCGATCGCGACCCGCTCCGCCCCCGGGATGGGATGCGGAGTGAAACCGAGCGTCCGGATCTTCTCGGCGACGGCCTCGATCTCCACCTCGGTGGCGTGCGGCTTCATGACGACCAGCATGTGCGGAAACCTCCGGGACCCCCGGTCTTAGCGCCGCGCCGGGAAAGCCACAAGCGCGCGAGGAGACGGGGCTTCGCCCGCCGGCCGGCGGGCGCGGAGGCAAACCCCCGCGCGTGCCCGTCGCGCCGCGCCGCGTCGTGGGCGGCCGCGTCCCCCGGAGCCGGGACGCGCTGGCCCCGCCGGCGGCCCTGCACGCGCCCGCCTTGCTGCCTATGTTGCGGGGCGTGGAAGACGTCCTCGGGGGAATCCTTCGCACGGTTCGACGCACGGCGCGCCGCGTCGAGCGGGTCTCCGCCGCGCTCGAGGTCCCCGGAGCGGAGAACCGGGTCGAGAAGCTCACCGACTTCTCCGACTGCCCGCGGCCGGTGCTCCTCCTCCACGGCTGGATGTCGGCGCGCCGGACCTTCGACGTCCTCGAGCGGCGGCTGCGCCGCGACGGCTACGGCGTCTTCTCCCTCGACCTCGGCGGCCTGCGCGGCTCCGCGATCGGCCGCGGCATCGACGACCTCGCCGACCTCGTCCGGGCGAAGGTCGAGCGGATCTACGCGCGCAACCCCGGGCTCGGCCCGCTCGCCATCGTCGGCCACTCGAAGGGCGGCCTCATCGCCGTCTACTACGTGAAGAAGCTCGGCGGATGGCGGCGGACGCGCGCGGTGGTGACGCTCGGGACGCCTTACCGGGGCACGCCGCTCGGCTGGCTCGGCGTCCCGCTCGCGCCGGTGGTCCGGTCGCTCGCGCAGATGGCGCCCGGGAGCGCCTTCCTGGCGCGGCTCCACGACGGCGCGTGGCCCGCGCAGGTGCGGCTCTCGTCGATCTGGTCGCGCCGCGACGGGGCGTCCCCCTACCCGACCGGCGTCGTCGACACCCACGGGCTGCCGCAGATCGCGAACGTCGAGGTGGACGCGGACCACCGCGGCCTCCTCACGCGCAAGAAGGTCTACGCGCGGGTCCTCGAGGAGCTGCGGGCGGCGGAGGCGCAGGCGCCCGTCGTGCGGGGGCCGCTCACGGGGATGGCGGGCGGGCGCGCCCGACGTGCGTCCCGGGCTCCGGCCGGATCCGGGGCCGCCGGGACGCCCGGCCGGTCCGGCAGCGACGCCGCCTGAGCCGTCCCGGGCTCCGGGCCAGGGCGCTCCTCGCGGAACGGGGCCTTCGTCGCGCCCCGCAGCGCGCCACGCCCGGACGGGCGTAGAGTCGGAGCGTGCGCGACCGCCGCTGGGACTTCCTCTACGACCGCCAGCGCCAGCCCGTGAAGGCGTACGTCCTCGAGCGGTTCGCCGAGGAGCTCGCCCGCGAGCTCGCCGCGTGGCCGCCGCCCTTCGTCGAGTGGGTGAGCGACGAGCTGCGCGCGCGCTGGGCGGCGGGCGCCGCGCAGCGGCCGCGCGACGACGTCCTTCGCTTCGCCCTCGAGATCGCCCGCCTCGACCTCCTGCGCGAGTTCGAGGAGATCGACCGCCGGCTCGGGGCGGAGGCGCACCGCCTGCAGACGCCGGCCGAGGAGGCCGCGCTCCACCTGCTCGTCCGGCTCGTGACGGAGAAGTGCCTCGGCCTCAAGGAGCACGCCGAGGCCGCGCGGATCCGGCGCGAGGACCTCGCGCGCACGCTCGACGACGTCGAGCGGCGGCTGTTCCGGGTGACGCTCGCGTGATGCGAGGCGGGGCCCGCGGCTACGGGCGGCGCGCGGGTGGGCTCGGCCGCTCGCCGGGGCCGCGCGCGACGAGCACCCCGAACAGCGCCGCGACGACGAGCGCCGCGGCGACGAGCCAGAGCCAGCCGTAGCCCGCGCCCGGCGCGGTCGCCTCGCGCCCGCCGGCCTCCTGGGCGAGCGACAGGGCGGGCGCCGCGGTCGCGGCGAGCGCGGCGGCGAGGCGTGCGAGCTTGGGCATGGGTCCCTCCGGCGCCGCGGGGGCGCCGAGGGGATGGTGCGCACGGCCGGGGCGGGGCGCGACCCCGCTACTTCCCGGCCTTCGGGACCTTCTCCCAGTCGGCGAGGAACTTCTTCAGGCCGCTCTCGGTGAGCGGGTGCTTCGCGAGCTGCTCGATGACGCCGTAGGGGATCGTCGCGACGTCGGCGCCGAGCTTCGCCGCCTCGAGCACGTGGACCGGGTGGCGGACCGACGCGACGAGCACCTTCGTCGGGAACCGGTAGTTGCGGAAGATCTGGACGATGTCGGCGATGAGCGCCATCCCGTCCTGCGAGATGTCGTCCAGCCGCCCGACGAACGGCGAGACGTAGGTGGCGCCCGCCTTCGCGGCCAGGAGCGCCTGCACGGCGGAGAAGCAGAGCGTGACGTTCGTCTTCACGCCCTCCTGGGCGAGCGCCTTCACCGCCTTGAGCCCCTCGACGATGAGCGGGATCTTGATGACGACCTGCGATCCGAACTTCGCGTAGTGGCGGGCCTCCCGGACCATGCCCTCGGCGTCGACGGCGGTGACCTCCGCCGAGATGGGCCCCGGGACGAGCGCCACGATCTCCTTCAGCACGTCGTCGAAGGAGCGGCCCGTCTTCGCGACGAGCGAAGGGTTCGTCGTCACGCCGTCGCACAGGCCCATGGCGAGCGCCTTCTTGATGTCGGCGACGTCGGCGGTGTCGATGAAGAACTGCATGGCGGGTCGTCCTCCAGGGAGTGGCGGGTTCCTTAGCGCACCCCCGCGCGCTGCCGCAAGGGGCGGGAAAGTGCTATATCCGCGCGCACCGACATGGCCAGCCGATCGAGAGCCCGCGTGCTGAAGCTCCAGCGGGCGCGCCCGCGCCGCGGGGCGGCGCCGGCGCGGGCGAGGGACCTGCTCGACCAGGGGCGCACGGTCCTCGCCGCGGAGGCCGCCGCGATCGCGGCGGTGAAGCTGGACGAGACGTTCGCCGAGGCGGTCCGCGCGATCCTCGACTGCAAGGGGCGGGTCGTGGTCACCGGCATGGGCAAGCCCGGCTTCGTCGCCCAGAAGATCTCGGCGACGCTCGCCTCGACCGGCACGCCGTCGCTCTACGTCCACCCGGCGGAGGCGGCCCACGGCGATCTCGGCCGGATCGCGAAGGACGACGTCGTCATCGCCCTCTCGAACTCGGGCGAGACGGAGGAGATCCTCCGGCTCCTCCCCGCCCTGAAGAAGATCGGCGCCCGGATCGTCGCGGTGACGAAGGACCGCGACAACCGGCTCGCCCGCGGCGCCGACCTCGTCGTCTCGATCGGCGACGTCGAGGAGGCCTGCCCCATGGGGCTCGCCCCGACCGCCTCGACCGCGGTGCTCCTCGCCGTCGGGGACGCGCTCGCCATGGCGGTCCTCGCCGTCCGGCCGTTCGACCGCGAGGAGTACGCGCTCTTCCACCCGGGCGGCAAGCTCGGCCGCGGGCTCATGAAGGTCCGGGAGCTCATGCGCGGCGAGGACGCGAACCCCCTCGTGCGCGAGGACGCGCCGCTCTCCGCGGCGGTGGCGGTGATGACGGAGACCCCGGGGCGCCCCGGCGCGACGTCGGTCGTCGACGCGGCCGGACGGCTCGTCGGGATCTTCACCGACGGCGATCTCCGGCGCCTCGTGGAGCACGGCGACACCGACTTCGCGCGGCCGGTCTCGTCCGCGATGGGCCGGAACCCGCGCACGGTGCGGCCCGACGCGCTCGTCGTGGACGCGGCGCGGATCCTGCGGCAGGCGCGGATCGACCAGGTGCCGGTCGTCGACGCGGACGGGCGACCGGTGGGCCTGCTCGACGTGCAGGACCTCCTCGCCGCGAAGATCCTCTAGAGCGCTCGCCATGCCTCCCCGGCGCCGACGCCCGCTCCGCCGCCGCGACGCGCCGCACGCGCCGGGGCGCCGCGCGGCCGGCCCCGAGGCGCGGCTCCGCCGCGAGCTCGTCGAGACCTGCCGCCGGCTGCACGCGCGCGACCTCATCGGCGCCGGCGAGGGGAACGTCTCCGTCCGGCTCGGCGACGGCACGTTCCTCGTCACGCCCTCGGGCGCGAACAAGGGGTACCTCTCCCCGGGCGACCTCGTCGTCGTGGACGCGGCCGGCCGGGTGATCCGGGGGCCGGGGCGCGCCTCGACCGAGCTCCGGATGCACCTCGCCGCCTTCGCCGCGCGGCCGGACGCCGCCGCGATCGTGCACGCCCACCCCATCACGGCGGTGGCGCTCACGGTGGCGGGCGCGCCGCCGCCCGACGACCTCGTCCCGGAGGCGGCGGTCACGCTGGGGCGGATCGCGGTCGCGCCGTTCGCGACCCCCGGCACCGACGAGGTCCCCCGGTCGATCGCGCCGCTCCTCGCCGGCCACGACGTCGTCCTGCTCGAACGCCACGGCGCGCTCGCGCTCGGGCGGACGCTCGCGGAGGCGTTCGACCGGATGGAGACGCTCGAGCGCGTCGCCCGGATCGCGCTCGTCGCGCGCCTCCTCGGCCGCTGCGAGCCGCTCCCGGCGGCGGCGATCGAGAAGGTGCTCGCGGCGGCGGGGAAGCCCGGGCGCTAGGGCTCGCCTCGGCGTCCCTCCCCGAGCAGGAACCGCCGCAGGTGCTTCACGGCGACGTCGCCGTGCGACACGACCGCCTCGTCGAAGGCGCGCTGGTCGAAGCTTCCCTTCGCGCGGACGTCCGCCTCGAGCTTCCGCAGCTCGGTCGTGCCGATGAAGTACTGGCTGAGCTGGGTCGAGTCGAGCTTCGCGCGCAGGAGCTTCTGCTCCGCCTGCGTCGGCTCCTGGAAGGTCTCGTCCACCATGAACCGGATCGCCTGCTCGTCCGTCATGTCGCCGCCCTGGAGCCGGACGTCGAGGATCGCGTTCGCCGCGACGCGCATCCAGCCGCGCAGGTCGGTGAAGAGGTAGCGGTCGTTGAGATCGCCGCCGTAGCCCTGGCCGACGATGAGCGTCGTCCCGTACACCGCCCAGCCCTCGACGAAGGTCCCGCTCCAGAGCGCCTTGCGGAGCACCGAGCGATCCCGGAGCGACCACCACGCCTGGACGTGGTGCCCCGGGTAGGCCTCGTGCGCGGCGGTGAGCGCGATCTCGGTGTCGTTCCAGCCGCGCAGGTACGACTCGACCCGCTCCGGCGGCCACGTCGGATCCGGCGGCTCGACGTAGTAGGTGCCGTGCCAGCCCTCGGGCGAGCCGAGGAGGCCGGGCGACAGGTACTCGGCCCCCGTCCCGGATCGCTTGAACGCGGGCATGAGCTCGACGCGCAGCGAGTCGGCGGGTGGCAGCCCGATGAGCTTCTTCTCCTCGATGAACGCGCGCAGCCCGTCGATCTTGGCCGCGCTCGCGGAGACCATCGTCTCCGCCGTGGGGTGGTCCTTCGCGATCTCGTCCTTCACGCGCGCGATCACCTTCGACTGGACGTCGGGGGGCGCGTCCGCGGCGGGGGCGGGCTCCGCCGGCCACATGCGGCGGTGCAGGCGTACGGCGACCTCGTAGAGCCGGCTCCGCGCCGCGCGGAGGGCCTCCGTCGCGGCGCGGTCCACCTGCTCGGGCCCGAGGTCGGTCTGGAGCGCGTGCGGGAACTTCTTCGCGTAGAGCGCCTCGCCGAGCCGCCAGGTCCGCTCCGGCCGCTTCGGGAGGTCGGTCTCGAGGAACTTCTGGTACGCGCGGAGCGCCTCGAGCGCGGCGACCCGCGCCTTCTCGGCGGCGGGATCCTTCCGCGTGAACCCGGCGAGCTCCGTCTCGAAGAAGGAGATCCGCCCGGCGTTGTCCTTCACCGCCTGCTCGAGGTGCACCCGCGACACGGCCCCGAAGGCGGCGCGCCGCTGGGCGAGGTAGCGCGGCAGCGCCCTGAGCTGCGCGGTCGCGGCGGCGAGCCGGGCCGCCTCGGGCCAGTCGCCGTGGACGACGTCGGCGAGGCGCGCGGCGACCACCTCGCGCGGATCGTAGTGCGTGAAGTCGTCCACGAGGCGCGGGTTCCAGGTCCACTCGCGGATCTCGCGGAGCTCGAGGAGCTCGAGGGCGATGCCGTCGGCGAGGATGGCGGCGTCGGTGCGCTCGTCCGGCCCGAGCCGGTCGCGCTCGATCCGGGAGAGCGCCCGCTGCTGCGCGACGAGCTCCGCCTGGCGCCGCGCGATCGCGGCCGGCGAGAGGTCCTGCACGAGCCCGTCGAAGCGGCGGTCGCCGAGGTAGCTCGCGAGGTGCGGCTTCGCCCGGAAGAGGGCGTCGACGTAGACCGCGGTGAGCCGCTTCAGCCGGTCCGACGCGGAGTGGGTCGGGCCCGCGGCGCGGGGGAAGGCGGGGGCGACGAGGAGGAGGGCGGCGAGGAGGACCGTGCGCATGGTCCGGCATTCTAGCGGCCCTCCCGCCCCGGCGCGCGGGTCGAGCGCAACGCCTCGACCCGCGCGGGATCACCCGCGGTTCAGGGGGAGATCGCGTTCGAGCTCATCCGGCCGTTCACCCACCCGGTGGTCGCCTCGAGCTCGCCCATGACGTCCGGCGCGCACACGGCGACCGCGACGTCGAGGCCGGCGCTCGCGAGCTGCTCCAGGAGCTCGACGGGCGGCGGCGGATCGAACCCCGGGACGCCGGCGTACCGCCACGCGAGGTAGCTGCGCCCCTCGACCGCGAGCTGGTGCGCGAGCGTGGCCTTCGCGACGTCGAAGGGCAGCGTGAGCACGTAGCCGTTCGCGGCGAGCCCCCGGACGAACGGCGCCTCGGCGAGGCGGACCCACTGCTCCGCGCTCCTCGTCGCGCCCGGGGGCAGCGCGGGGGCCATCCAGGGGACGAGCGCCTTCACGAGGAAGTCGTCGTCGGCCGTTCCGAGGTAGCACCCCGCCGACCCGTAGAGCGTCCACCCGAGCTGCGGGTCCGCCTGCGCGAGCAGGAGGTCCACGCCGTACTCGACGAAGTTGTGCGAGACGTCGGTCGCGAGCGCGCGCGCGACGTCGGGCGGGAGCCCGAGCGCGTCGCCGAGCGTGGGGGCGAGCAGCGCGCCCACGACCGCGGCCTTCGCGATGACGTACCCCTCGTCCTGGCCGAAGGTCCTCCCGGCGACGTGCGCGGTCGCGTCGGTGCCCCACCCGTTGTTGTGGCTCGCGAAGCCGAAGCCGAGCGCGCGCTGCGCGTCGCCGCTGGCGGCGGCGTACGGCGCGAGGTTCGGGCGCGGGTCGCGGGTGTGGAGGACGAGGGCGAGCGCCTGCGCCTCGTCGTCCCAGATCGAGTTGAAGAGGTCCGGCCCGTTCGCGCCGAGGACGCGGCGGCACAGCTCCGCGTCGTCGACGAGGCCGCTCATCCTGTACGTGCGCTTCGCGACGTAGGCGTGCGTCCCGGCCGCCCAGGCCAGGGCCGCCGCGGGCGCGGCCGCGAGGGCCGCGCAGACGGCGAGCGACGTCAGCATCCTGCGGGTGGATCGGTTCATGGCGTGTCCCCCTGGTTCGACTGCGAGTGCACGGCGAGCCTGCGCCGATCGGCTCGGATCGAACGCGGTCCCCCGGGGCCACGCGCGGCGACCCGCCGTGGCACCGGCCCCCGCCGTTCCTCGCCGTCGCAGGCGACGGGATAGAGGCCGGCCGCGGAGGGCCGTGACGAAGCGTGAGCGAGATCAAGATCGCGCCCGCCCGGCCGCGACCGCCCGCCCCGCGCGGAGGGTCACAAGGGGTAGAGCCCCGCCGGCACGACGTCTTCCGGCGGCACGAGCGCGAGGAGCTGCGCCACCGTCCGCCCGGTCCCGGGCACGACGCGGTCGGGGCAGAGCTCCGCGAGCGGCGCGAGGACGAACCGCCGCGAGACGAGGCCCGGGTGCGGCACGACGAGCCGCGGCGTCCGGATCACCTCGTCGCCGAAGAGGAGCACGTCGAGGTCGAGCGTGCGGGCCGACCAGCGGACCGGCGTGCGCCGGCGGCCCCCCTCGCGCTCGATGCGCTGGAGGACCCGGAGCAGCGCGGGCGCCGCGCCCAGGGCCTCGACCTCGAGCACCGCGTTCAGGTAGCGCGGCTGCGGCGGGCCGAGCGGCGCCGCGTCCCAGACGCGCGAGGCCCGCAGGAGCGCGACGCGCGGCTCCGCCCGGAGCGCGCGCGCCGCGAGGGCGAGCCTCGCCCAGCGGTCGCCGAGGTTCGACCCCACCCCCACGTAGACGCGCATGCGGACGTCCTAACGGTCGTGCGGGACCCGTGCACGTGCCCGAGCCCGAGCCCCAGCCCGGCGTTCGTCGGGCTCGGGCACGGACGCGGGCTCGTTCACGGGACGACGCGTCATGTGACGGGATTGCGCAGGACCCCGATCCCGGAGATCTCGACCTCCACCCAGTCGCCGCGCCGGATCGTGCCGACGCCCTCGGGGGTCCCGGTCGCGACGACGTCGCCGGGCAGCAGCGTCATGACGCCCGAGATGAAGGCGAGCAGCGCGAACGGGTCGAACACCATGTCCCGCGTGTGCCCGCGCTGCCGCTCCTCGCCGTTGACGCGGCAGACGAGCGAGACGTCCATCGGGTCGATCCCCGTCTCGACGACCGGGCCGATCGGGCAGAAGGTGTCGAACCCCTTCGCGCGCGTGAACTGCTTCTCCTCGCGCTGGATGTCGCGCGCGGTCACGTCGTTCAGGCAGGCGTACCCGAACACCGCGAGCCGGGCCTCCGCGGCCGTCGCGCGCGACAGCGGGCGGCCGAGCACGATCCCGAGCTCCGCCTCGTGGTGGACCTCCCTCGACTGCTCCGGGCAGCGGATCGCCTCCTGAGGGCCGACGACGGCGGTCGAGGGCTTCAGGAACAGGAGCGGGGTCTTCGGGACCTCGTTCCCGAGCTCCTTCGCGTGCGCGCGGTAGTTCCGTCCGACGCACACGACCTTGGAGGGCTCGACCGGCGCGAGCAGCGTCACGTCCGCGAGCTGCACCGGCTTCCCCTCGGGGAGGCCGCCCGCCCACGGCGCCGCCGTGAACGGCCGCACGAGAGCGCCCTCCACGGCGCCGTAGCGATCCTGGCCGGCGAGGCGGTAGCGGCAGATCCTCATGGCGCCTCACGCCCGCCCGCGGAGCCCGAGCACGTCCGCCATGTCGTAGAGGCCCGCCGGCCGCCCGGCGATCCACTGCGCCGCCCGCAGCGCGCCGCGCGCGAACTGCTCGCGGGAGGCGGCGCGGTGGGTGAGCTCGAGCCGCTCGCCCTCGCCGCAGAAGTAGACGGTGTGCTCGCCGACGACGTCGCCGCCGCGGAGCGTCTGCACCCCGATCTGCCAGGGCGGGCGCTCGCCGAGGATGCCGTGGCGGGCGAAGGCGAGGGCGTCCTTCGGATCGCGCCCGAGCGCCTCGGCCGCGACCTCCCCGAGCCGGACGGCGGTGCCGGAGGGCGCGTCGCGCTTCTTCTTGTGGTGGATCTCCAGGATCTCGACGTCGTAGCCGTCGCCGAGGACCTTCGCCGCCTGCCGCACGAGCTCGAACAGGACGTTCACGCCCACGCTCATGTTGGGCGAGAGCACGATCGGGACGCGCCGCGCCGCGGCGGCGACGCGCGCCTTCGCCTCGGGCGTGAAGCCCGTCGAGCCGATGACGAGCGGGACGCCGCCCTCCGCGCAGATCTCCGCGTGGCGCGCGGACGCCTCGTGGCTCGTGAAGTCCACGACCGCGTCCGCCCCCGCGAGCGCCTTCGCGAGGTCGTCCACCACGGGGACGCCGATCTGCCCGAGCCCGGCGAGCACGCCGACGTCCTGGCCGATCGCGGCGCCCGGCCGCTCGACGGCGCCCGCCACCGCCATCCCCTCGGTCGCGCGCACGAGGCGGACGATCTGCGTTCCCATCCGGCCGGCGGCGCCGGTCACGACCACCTTGGCCATCCGTGTCTCCCGGCGTGCTCTAGGCCACCTTCAAGCCGAACTTCACCATGGCCGCCCGCACCTTCGCGAGGTTCGCCTCGGAGACCGGCGCGAGCGGGAGCCGGAGCTCGCCCGTGGCCCTGCCGAGGAGCGCGACGGCGGCCTTCACCGGGCCGGGGTTCGTCTCGACGAACATCATCCGGTTGAGCTCGGCCATGCCGACCTGGAGCTCGAGCGCCTTCGGGAGGTCCGGCTTCCGCGCGGCCACGACGAGGGCCTTCATCGCCCGGGGCGCGATGTTCCCGACGACCGAGATGACGCCGTCGCCGCCGCACGCGACGTACGGCAGGACCGTGAAGTCGTCGCCGGAGAGGAACGCGATCTTGCCCTTGCCGATCTGCTCGACGAGCTGGACCTGCCGGTCCATGTTCGCGGTCGCCTCCTTGATGCCGGCGATCGCGCCCGCCCTCGCGAGGCGGGCGACGGTGTCGGGCAGGAGGTCCACCGAGGTGCGGCTCGGCACGTTGTAGGCGACGACCGGGAAGCGCGTCGCCTCCTGGATCGCGACGTAGTGGCGGTAGAGCCCCTCCTGCGTCGGCTTGTTGTAGTAGGGCGTGACGACCAGGGCGGCGTCGGCCTTCAGCTCCCTCGCCATCTTCACGGACTCGATCGCCTCGTGGGTGGCGTTCGAGCCCGCGCCGGCGATGACCGCCGCGCGCCCCTTCACCGTCTCGATGACCGTGCGGATGACGTCGGCGCGCTCCGCGGCGGTGAGGGTGGCGCCCTCGCCGGTGGTGCCGCATGGGACGATGCCGTCCGTCCCCTCGGCGAGCTGCCACTCGACGAGCTCGCGCAGCGCCTTGAGGTCCGTGGCGCCGCCCTTCATCGGGGTGACGATGGCAACCATGGAACCTTCGAGTCGCGCCATGACAGCGGCTCCTCTCGTGGAGGGTTCGGGTGGAGCCGAAACTCTAACCGATCCGGGCGCGCCCGGCGAAGAGTCCCGCAGGATCAGGCCTTGCGGGGCACCGGCTCGCCGCGGACGAGGTCGGCGTAGGTCTCGCGCCGGCGGGCGAGGACCGCCCGGCCGCCGTCCACGAGGACCTCCGCGGCGCGCGGGCGGGCGTTGTAGTTCGAGGACATCGCGAACCCGTACGCGCCCGCCGAGCGGACGGCGAGGAGGTCGCCCGGCCGGGGCTCGGGCAGCCTGCGCTTGCGGGCGAGGAAGTCGGACGACTCGCAGATCGGGCCGACCACGTCGCAGACGATCTCGCGGGCGTCCGCCCGCGGCGCCCCGACCGGCTCGATCTCGTGGTGCGCGTCGTAGAAGCTCGGCCGGACGAGGTCGTTCATCGCCGCGTCCACCACGACGAACGTCTTCCGGCCGCTCCGCTTCACGTAGAGGACGCGCGTCAGGAGGACGCCGGCGTTCCCGACGAGCACGCGCCCGGGCTCGAGGATCACCTCGCCCGGAAAGCGCGCCAGGGCCTTCTTGATCGCGGCGCCGTAGGCGTCGGGGTGCGGCGGCTCCTCCTCCGTGTCGCCGTACGGGATCCCGAGGCCGCCGCCGACGTCCACGTGCCCGAGGGCGATCCCCTGCGCGCGGAGGTCGCGCGCGAGCGCGAGGACGCGCCGCACGGCGTCGACGAACGGGCGGAGCGTCGTGATCTGCGAGCCGATGTGGCAGGCGATCCCCTTCACCTCGAGCGCGGGATCCTTCGCCGCGATGGCGTAGAGCCGCCGCGCCTCGTCCACGGTGACGCCGAACTTGTTCTCGCGCAGCCCCGTCGAGATGTACGGGTGCGTCTTCGGATCGACGTCGGGGTTCACCCGGAGCGCGATCGGCGCGCGCCGCCCCGTCCGCCGCGCCACGATCGAGATCCGGGCGAGCTCGGGCGCGCTCTCGACGTCGAGCACGCGCACCCCCGCCTCGAGGGCGAACGCGATCTCGTCGTCCCGCTTGCCGACGCCCGAGAAGACCACCTTGCGCGGATCGCCGCCCGCCTTGAGCACCCGGTACAGCTCGCCGCCCGAGACGATGTCGAAGCCCGCGCCCAGCCGGGCGAAGAGCGACAGCACCGCCAGGTTCGAGTTCGCCTTCACCGCGTAGCAGACGAGGTGACGGAGCCCCGCGAGCGAGCGGCGGAGCACCTTCCAGTGCCGCGTGAGCGTCGCCGCCGAGTAGACGTAGAGCGGCGTCCCGTGCCGCTCGGCGAGCGCCTCGAGGGGGACCGCCTCGGCGTAAAGCACGCCGCGCTTGCGCTGGAAGTGGTTCACGGGTGCGGGTCGGTGGGGGTGGGGGTCGAGGCCGAGGTCGAGGCCGGGGTCGGGGTCGGGGTCGGGGTCGAGGCCGGGACCGTCGCCTTCAGCGGCGGCCGCGGCGGCGCCTTCACGCCGCAGGCGGCGAGCGCGATCGCGATCAGCGCCGCGCGCCTCACCGCCCCTCCTTGCGCAGCGCCTTCTCCCAGCGCGCGAGCTGGCGCGCGACCTGCCGCGGCCCGGGGGCGCCCGTCAGCTCGCGCCGGCGCAGGCTCCGCCGCGCGTCGAACACCTTCAGCACGTCCCGGTCGAAGCGCGGGTGGAACGAGCGCCACTCCGCCGCGGTCAGCTCCGAGATCCCCTTGCGCTGCCGGGCCGCCGCGGCGGCCGCCTTGCCGACCGCCTCGTGCGCCTCCCGGAACGGCACGCCGCGCTCGACGAGGTACTCCGCGGCGTCGGTCGCGAGCGCCTCGCCGCCGCCGAGCGCCTCCTCCATCCGGTCCGCGTGGAAGACCGCGCTGCCGATCGCGCCGGCCACCGCGTCAGCCGTGAGCGCGAGGGCGTCCGCGGCGCCGAGCAGCGGCCGCTTGTCCTCCTGCAGGTCCCGGTTGTACGAGAGCGGCAGGCCCTTCAGGACCGCGAGCAGCGCGACGAGGTCCCCGATGGCCCGCCCCGCGCGGCCGCGCGCGAGCTCGCCCACGTCCGGGTTCTTCTTCTGCGGCATGAGCGACGAGCCCGTGGCGAAGGCGTCGTCGAGCGTCATGAACCCGAACTCCTTCGTCGTCCACAGGACGATCTCCTCCCCGATCCGGGAGAGGTGGACCGCCGCCAGCGCGCAGGCGAAGAGGAGCTCGATCGCGCTGTCCCGGTCCGCGACCGCGTCGAGCGAGTTCTGGGTCACGCCGTCGAGCCCGAGCGCCCGGGCCGTCCCCTCGCGATCGAGGGGGAGCGTCGATCCGGCGAGGGCGCCCGAGCCGAGCGGGGACACCGCCGCGCGGCGGCGCACCTCCGCGAAGCGCTGGCGGTCGCGGCCGAGCGCCTCCACGTGCGCGAGGAGGTGGTGCGCGAGCGAGACCGGCTGCGCGCGCTGGAGGTGCGTGTAGCCGGGGAGGATGGTCCGCTCGTGGTCCCGGGCCCGCGCGACGAGCGTGCGCACGAGGCGGACGAGCGCGCCGTCGGCCCGGTCGCAGGCGCCGACGACGAAGAGCCGCTCGTCGAGCGCCACCTGGTCGTTCCGGCTGCGCCCCGCGTGGAGGTACCCGGCGTCCTTCCCGACGAGCTCGCCGAGGCGGCGCTCGACGTGCGTGTGAACGTCCTCGAGCGCCGGGTCGAACCGGATCTTCCCGGTGCGGAACTCGTCGCGGACCCGGTCGAGGCCGGCGACGATCCGGCGGGCCGCCGCCTTCGGCACGATCCCTCGGGCCGCGAGCTGCGTCACGTGCGCCTGGCTGCCGCGGATGTCCTCGTCGTACAGCGCCGCGTCGTCCTGGATCGAGACGGACAGCGCCACGAGCCGGGGATCCGCCTCCCCGGCGAGCGCGGCGCGGGAGACGGGTTTCGCCTTTTCTTTCGCTCTCATCGGGAGCGCGGAAGTTACCATGCGGGAACGCGCCCCGGAACCCTCGGCGCGCGCGGCGGCTCCACCGTCGCGAGGAGAGGAACGCATGGCGAGCGCGTCGAGCGAGATGGTCGTCACCCTGCCCGGGGGGAAGCGGGTGGACACCCAGATCGGGAAGCACGTGATCCGGACCGACCAGCCCGTCGAGGGCGGCGGCGAGGACTCCGCCCCGGCCCCGTTCAGCCTCTTCCTCGCGGCGATCGGCACCTGCGCCGGGATCTACGTCGCCGGGTTCTGCCAGAAGCGCGGCCTCCCGACGGAGGGGATCCGGCTGCGCCAGCGGAACCACTTCAACCCGGAGACCGGCGTGCTCGCGCGCGTCGAGCTCGACATCGAGGTGCCGGCGTCCTTCCCGGACAAGTACCGCGACGCGCTCGTCCGGGTGGCGGACCAGTGCGCCGTGAAGAAGGCGATCCAGGCGCAGCCGGTGTTCGAGGTGAGGACGGTCGTCCCGGGCTGAGCGGCCTAGAACTTCGCCGCGAGCCCGAGCTCGACGAAGTGGGCGCGCGACATCTTCGCGTCCTCGAACGAGAGCCCGCCGAGCGGCTGGAGCACGCCCCACGACGCCCACGCGTGGAACCCGTCGCCCGAGCCGTAGGTCAGCGTCGAGTCGAGCTCGATCCCGAGGTTCGCGTCGCCCGAGCCCTTGAGGTACGTGTAGCCGCTCGAGTCGCGCGGGTCGGGCTTCGCGCTCGGGGTCGACTGGGCGAACATCGCCCGCGAGTAGACGAGCGCCTCGTCGAGCCGCAGGCCGGGGAGGATGTCCCAGCGGAGCGTCGGCTTCACGTACATCGCGTCGGTGACCTGGCCGATGATGTGGCGCCAGAGCACGAGGTCGACGCGGTAGGCGGGGTTGAACCGGAAGTTCCGGATGGAGCGGTCGATGCCCGGCCGCCACTGCGCGCCCTCGACCGAGCCGTACGGGGTCTGGTTCCCCTGGGTGTAGCTCGCGCTGCCGGCGCCCACCAGGCGGCCCGGGTCGTTCCCGAACCCCGGCGCGTCGTCGCCGCTCGCCATGCCGAGCTCGAACCCGAGGTTCACCTTGTTCGGCAGGACCTTGTAGTCCACGACGAGCGTCCCGCCGAGCTGCCGCAGCAGGACCGGAGACGGCTGGGGCTGCGTCGGGTCGCTCCGCGGGTCCCCGACGTGGCCGTAGACGCCCGCGATCTCCGTCTCGACCCGCAGCCGCGGCCCGAGGTAGCGGATCCAGAGCGAGGCGATGCTCGCGTAGGCCGAGCGGTGGATCGCGGTCGCTGTGTCGCCGTAGGTCGTGGGGTCGGTGCCGCCCGGAGCGTAGGTGCCGCCGAGCCCGCAGGGCACGGCCGGGTCGGTGCAGTTCCACTGCGGGTAGAACCAGCGCTGCT
Source organism: Anaeromyxobacter sp. (assembly GCA_036391435.1). GTDB lineage: Bacteria > Myxococcota > Myxococcia > Myxococcales > Anaeromyxobacteraceae > Anaeromyxobacter. Next base: position 21,569 of record DASVZX010000321.1, read on the forward strand.
GCCGGTAGTTGTAGTAGACGCCGAAGTTCACCGACGCCTCGTTCCGCTCGTGCTTGCGCCGGATCTCGTCCTCCGTGTCGACCCGCGCGACCTTGAGCCCGTACGTCCGGCCGTCGTCGCCCTGCTCGGCGTCGAACGGCTGCCCCTGCGCGTTGCCGAACCGCGAGTCGCCGTAGAGGACGCCCTCGGAGTCGAAGTCGAGGATCGGCACGAAGGCGAGCCGGCCGAGGGGCGTCGTGACCGGCGGCAGCGCGAACTGGAGGCGGTCCACGGTGTCGCCGAGATCGTCGTCGAGCCCGGCCCCCGCGTGCGAGAGGATCCCGAGCCCCCACTCCGACGGCATCCGGCCGAAGCTGAGCAGGCCGACCGGCGTCTGCACCTCGCCCCACACCCGCTTCGGCGAGATCGCGGGGCGGTCGACCCGCGGATCGCCCGGCGAGACGACGCGCGTCGTCCCGTAGAACGGCACCGGGTACGGGCTGCCGGGCTGGTCGACGAGGTTCGACGTCGAGGAGCCGAGCACGTAGTTGTCGAGGACGTCGACCTGCGCGCGGACCCGGACGTTCTCGGAGACGTTCAGCGTCGGCTCGAGCCGGAGCCGCATGTTGGCGGTCTGCAGCGTGTCGCTGTGGCCGGGGTTCTGCAGCGGCACCGGGAAGAGGTAATAGCCCGAGGCGTCGGGCTTCCCGGTGACGTCGAGGTTCATCATCGACTCGCCGCGGAAGCGGAAGTAGCCGTCGAGCGTGAAGAACTCGAGCTTGGGCCCCTCGGCGACCGTGCCGAGGAACTCCGCCGCCGACTGCGCGCCCTGGATCTCGGCGCGCACCTCGTTGCGGAGGTCCTCCTTCGCCCGGTCGATCTCCCGCTGGATCGCGGCCTTGGTCTTCGCGTCGACGTCGGCGTCCGACGCCTTCTTGTCGTCCTGGGCGGGCGCCGGGGCGGGCTTCTTGTCGTCCTGCGCGAGCGCCGGCGAGATCAGGAGGAGCGCCGCGAGCGCGGCGAGGAGGCGAGACATGGGAGAACCCCGTTTCGAGAGAGAGGCGGGGTGATACGACACCAGGACCGGCGACCGGTCAAGCGCTCCGGGATCGCGCGGCCGGGCGCGCCGTCAGCGGCCGCCGCCGCCTTCCTTCAGCTCGACGAGCACGCCGCGGCTGCCCTTCGGGTGGACGAACGCGACGCGGGAGCCGCCCGCGCCGGCGCGCGGCTTCTCGTCGAGGAGCGGCGCGCCGCGCGCCTTCAGCGCCGCCATCGCCTTCTCGAGATCCGGGACCTCGAGGCAGACGTGGTGGAGCCCCTCGCCCCGCTTCTCGATCGTCTTCGCCATCGGGCTGTCCGGCCCGAGCGGCGACAGGAGCTCGATGCGCCCCCGGCCGTGGCCGAAGATCGCGACGCGCACCTGCTCGCCGGGCACCTCCTCGATCTCGGCGAGCTCGAGGCCGTACACGTCGCGGTACAGCTTCACCGCGGCGTCGAGGTCGGAGACGAGGATGGCGACGTGGTCGAGGCCGTTCATCGAGAGCTCCCTTGCGCTGGAGGGCGGCGGATTCTACTTCACCTCGCGTCCTTCGGCTCCGCCGCGAGCACCTTGAGCGCCCCGAGGAGCCCGACCGTGTCCACCTGCGATCCCTGGCCGAGGGCGACGTGGGTCGCGTCCGCGACGGGCTGCCCGAACGTCGGGTCCATCGCGATCCACTCGCCGCCGCTGCGCACCTCCACCCAGGCGTGCCAGTAGAGCGCGTTCTGGCCGTCGTCGTACCGCGCGTAGACGAGGCCGTGCAGCCCGCGCGCGGGGATCCCGAGGGCGCGAGCGAGCGCGACGAGGAGCACGGAGTGCTCGGTGCAGTCGCCCTTGCCGGCCGCGATGACGTCGGTCGCGCGGTCGTGGCTCGCGCCGTACGCCTTCTCGAGCGTGCGGTAGACGTAGTCGGAGAGCTTGCGCGCCGCCTCGTAGGTCCCCTTCGAGTCGCCCGCCACCTCGCGGGCGAGCTTCTGGATCTCCGGCGCGTCGGCGTTCGCCTGCGGCGTCGAGGCGAGGTCGTCCCGGTCGGCGCCGGCGCGCGCCTTCGCGAGCGGCGTGTCCTTCGCCGGGTCCGCCGCCGCCGGGCGGCGCGCGGTCACCGTCAGGATCGTGCTGCCGCCGGGTCCGCGCTCGAAGCGCTGGCGCGCATCGCTCTTCTGGAACGCCGCCGGAAGCCCGGAGAGCCGGTAGACGATCGCCTTCGGCACCTCGCGCGGGAGCGGCGCGGGCAGCGGGACGCGCGCCATCGCGAACAGGTCGATGACGTCGAGGCGCTTCGCGACCGCCTCCGGCTCCGGCCGGGCGACGATCGCCTCGCCGAGCCTGATCTCCACGATCCGGCCGTCGTCCGCGACGCGGTACTCCGAGGCGAGCCGATCGCCCGCCTCGGCCTCGGTGACCACCGAGACCTCCTCCTGGACGCCCGCCCCGGCGACCCGCTCGCGCCGGACGAACGTGTCCTGCACCTCGCGGACGCGCAGCTTCTCGAGATCGAGCTGGCCGCCGCTCACCGGCCCCCGCCGCGCGGCGGCGAGCCTCACCCCGTCGGCGAGGTCCGCGGTGTCGCGCACCCCCTCGACGACGTGGTCCTCTCGCGACGCCCCGGCGACGAGCGCCGCCTTGCAGGTGCCCCGGTCGCAGGTCCCGCTCACCGTCCGGTCGCCGCCGTCGCCCGACCAGACGGAGCGGAAGGCGAGCAGGCGCCCGCCCGGCCGCGCCTCGTACACGCGCTCCTCCTCCTGCCGGCGCTCCACCTCACGGCCGCCCACGGTGGCGCGGATGAGCGTCTCCGCCCGCGCGACGAGGACGTCGCGGCCGTCCCGGAGCTCGCGCCGGAGCTCGGTGCGCGACCACCCCGCCTTCTTCCCCATGAGGTAGAGGCCGAACCACTCCGGCTCGGCCGGCCGCTCGACGGTCAGGACGTCGATCGCGCCCGCGCCGGCCGCGAGCGCCGCCTGGGGCGCGCGCCGCCGCGGGGGCTCGGGCACGGGGCGCTGCTCGGGGCAGGCGGTGAGCGGCACCGCGAGCGCGAGGGCGAGGACCAGGGGGAGGCGTCGCATGGCGCACCTTCTTATCAAAAACTCGCGCCGCCCACCGGCCGGGCGAGAATCGCGCCCGTGGGCGCGATCTGGACCTTCCTCGTCGCCGCCGCGGTGGTCGCCGCCGCCGCGAACGGTCGGATGACCGAGCTCACCGCCGCCGCGCTGGGCTCGGCGAAGGACGCCGTGACGCTCGCCCTCGGCCTCGCCGGCGCCCTCGCGCTCTGGCTCGGGCTCATGCGGGTCGCCGAGGAGGCGGGGCTCGTCCGCGCCTTCGCGCGCGCGGCGCGGCCGCTGATGCGCCGCCTCTTCCCGGAGGTGCCGCCGGAGCACCCGGCCATGGGCGCGATGATCATGAACGTCTCGGCGAACGTGCTCGGCCTCGGCAACGCCGCCACCCCGTTCGGGGTGAAGGCGATGCAGGAGCTCGAGACCCTGAACCCGCGCCCGGGGACGGCGACCGACGCGCAGGCCCTCTTCTGCGCGATCAACACCGCGTCGGTGCAGCTCATCCCGGCGAGCGTGATCGCGCTCCGCGTCGCGGCCGGGTCCCGCGCCCCCGGGGAGATCATCGGGGCGACGATCGTCGCCTCGCTCTGCGGGGCGGCCGCCGCGGTCGCCACCTCGAAGCTCCTCGCGCGGCTCTCCCCCGCGCCCGCGTCGCCGGACGGCGGGGCCGGCCCGGGACCGGGGGCGGCGTGACGCGCGCGATCCTCGACGCCGTCTCCACCTGGGCGATCCCGCTCCTCCTCGCCGGGATCCCCGCGGTCGCCCTCGCGCGCGGCGTGAAGGTCTACCCGGCCTTCGTCGAGGGCGCGAAGCAGGGGTTCGAGACGGCGGTCCGGATCATCCCGGCGCTCGTCGCGATCCTCGTCGCGCTCGGGATGCTCCGCGCGTCCGGCGCGATGGACGCGGCGACGCGCGCGCTCGCGCCGGTGACCGGCTGGCTCGGCGTCCCCGCGGACGTCGTCCCGATGATCCTCGTGCGACCGCTCTCCGGCAGCGCGGCCCTCGGCGTCGTCGGCGACGTGCTGCGCGCGGACGGGCCGGACTCGTACGCCGGCCGGCTCGCGTCGGTGATGGCGGGATCGACCGAGACCACCTTCTACGTGCTCGCCGTGTACATGGGCGCGGCCGGGATCTCCCGTTACCGGCACGCGCTCCCCGCGGCGCTCCTCGCCGATCTCGCCGGGTTCGCGGCCGCGGTGATCGCCGTGCGGATCGTGCTCGGCGGCTGACCGCCGGCGGCCCGGCGCGGGAGACCGCCCGCGCCCTTGACCGCTCGGCGAACGCCCGCTATTCCGGGTGGGCCGCACGCGAAGCCTCCATGGCCGACGGCCGATCCAGCCCCCCGGGCGCACCTCGCCGCGAACCCTTCGTGGATCGCCGCGCGGTCGAGATCCCCGAGCTGCTCGTGCGCGGCCCGGACGCGGTCCTGCTGCTGGACGCGGAGGCGACGGTCCTCGACGTGAACGAGGAGGCGTGCCGGAGCCTCGGCTACGCGCGCGAGGAGCTCGTCGGGAAGAAGCCGCGCGACTTCGTCGACGGCCTCGACGGCCCCGCGCTCGAGCGCGTGACCGCCGTCCTGAAGGAGCGCGGCGTCGCCTCCTACCACGCGCTGCACCGCCGCAAGGACGGGACGTGCTTCCCGGTCGAGACGCGGCTCGGCGTGCTCCGCCGCGGCGGACCGCCGACCATCGTCGCCTTCGCGCGCGACGTCTCGGAGCAGGAGGCCGCGCGCCGCGCGCTGCGCGAGTCGGAGGCGCGCTACCAGCTCCTCGTCGAGCTGCTCCCCGACGGCGTCGTCACGTTCCGCGAGGGCCGCGTCACCTTCGCGAACCACGCGGCGGCGCGGCTCGGCGGCTTCTCCGGGCCGGAGGAGTTCGTCGGCCATCGGGCGCTCGAGTTCGTCCACCCCGACTCGCGGGCGGCGACGCTCGCGCGCATGCGCCGCGTCGAGGCGGGCGAGCAGGTCCCCTTCGAGGCCGCGCGGCTGGTGGGGCGCGACGGCTCGAGCTACCCCGTCGAGATGGCCGGGGCCCCGATCGGCGGGGGCGAGGCGGTCGGGGTCATCCGGGATCTCACGGAGCGGGAGCGCGCCGAGGCGGAGCGCGCCGCGCTCGAGGAGCGGCTCCGGCAGTCGGAGAAGCTCGAGGCGCTCGGCACGCTCGCCGGCGGCGTCGCCCACGACTTCAACAACGTGCTCGCCGCCATCCTCGGCCACGCGGACGCGCTCGCGGCGGAGCTCCCGCCCGGCGACCCGGGGCGGGAGGACGCGGTCCAGATCGCGACGGCCGCGCGCCGGGCGAAGGGGGTCGTCCAGCAGATCCTCGCCTTCGCGCGCCGCCGTCCGGCGGAGGCGCGCCCCGTCGACGCCGCGGCGACGGTGCGCGAGGAGCTGCAGCTCGTCCGCTCGGCCATGCCCGCGAACGTCCGGCTCGAGCTGCGGATCGATCCCGGGGCCGGGGCGGTCCGCGCCGATCCCACCCACGTCCACCAGATCCTCCTGAACCTCGCCGCGAACGGCCGCGACGCGATGCAGGACGGGGGCGGCGTGCTCGCCGTCGAGGTGGCGCGCGCGGAGGTCCCCGGCGCGGACGGCGCGCCGCCCGGCCTCGCCGCCGGGAGCTGGATCCGGCTCTCCGTGCGCGACACGGGCGTCGGCATGGACGCGGCCACCCGCGCGCGCGCGTTCGAGCCGTACTTCACGACGAAGCCGGTCGGCGCGGGGAGCGGGCTCGGCCTCGCCGTGGTGCACGGCATCGCCGTGTCGCTCGGCGGCGCGGTGACGCTCGAGAGCGCGCCGGGGCGCGGCACGACCGTCGCGGTGTGGCTGCCGCGCCTCGACGGCGCGGCGGCGACCGCGATCCCCGCGCCCGCCGCGCGCGCCGGGAACGGCCGGCTCCTGCTCGTCGACGACGATCCCCCCGTCGCCCGCGCGATCGGCCGGATGCTCGAGAGCCTCGGCTACGAGGTGACCACCGCCGGCGACGGCGCGAGCGCGCTCGCGCGGTTCCGCGCCGAGCCCGACCGGTTCGACTGCGTCATCACCGATCAGACGCTCCCCGGGATGCGGGGCGACGAGCTCACGGCGGCGCTCCTCGGCGTGCGCCCCGGCGTGCCGATCCTCATCTGCACCGGGTTCTCCGAGCGGCTCGACGACGAGCGGGCGCGGGCCCTCGGGGCGCGCGCCCTCCTCATGAAGCCGCTCGACCGGGCCCAGCTCGGCGAGGCGGTGCGCGCCGCGCTCGGGGCGGGGCCGCCCTAGGCGGTCCCCGGCTCGCTCAGCGCGCCCCGCCCTCGCGCGGGACCCAGCGCGTCACGAGGCGCGCGAGCTCCTTCCCGTCCTCCTCGCGGACGATCGCGTGCGCGAGGGCGCCCTCGGCGGCCGGCGCGAGGCGCGACAGGATCGCCGCCCCGTGGCGCGTCTCGGCGATGAACTGCACCTCGACCGACGCGAGCCGCGACGACTGCCAGAGGTCCTTCGACACCGCCTCGACCGCCCAGGCGACGTAGCTCGTGTTCGTGACGTGCAGGTTCACGTCGATGTCCGAGTAGCGGACGTGGAAGCGCCTCTGGAGGTCCCACGCGCGGAGCTCGGGCAGCTTGCCGCGGGCGAGCGGCACCGCCGGCGGCCGCGCCTCGCGCGGGAAGCGGGCGTCGAGCACGTCGCCCGGGCGCACGGGCTTGCGCGTCGCGACGTCGAGCACGAACCACTGCGTCGTCGCCCGCGCCACCTCCTCGCCGCCCCGCCGCACCACGAACTCGCGCAGCGCGGCGAGCCGGTCGATCCCGGAGGGCCAGGTCTCGATCTCGATCGTGTCCCCGAGCCGCACCGGGACCGGGTGCTCGATGCGCTGGCGGACGAGCACCCAGGTGAGGCCGCGGGCCATGAGCGCGTCGAGCCCCACCCCGAGCTCGTTCGCGTGCAGGCCGGCGACCTCCGACAGGTACCCGGAGAGCGCCGGGACCGCGAGCGTCCCGAACGCGTCGACCTCGTAGCTGTGGACCGCGAACGACTCCCTGCGCGAGAGCATCGGGCCGCTCTCTACCAGCGAACCGGCGGCTTGGGAATGCCGGCCGGAGAGCGGCTAGAGGTCCGTCCCGTACCGCACGCTCGCGAGGATCCGCTCGAGGGCGGCCGCGTCGTCCTTCTCGGGCGCCGCCTTCGAGAGGTGCACGTTCGCGCAGACGTCGTCGCGGTAGAGCCAGGCGTGGCCGTTCAGCTGGCGGACGGGCTTCCCGGCGACCTCGGGCACGACGTAGGTGGCGCGGGCGACGTCCCCGGCCGCGCCGAGGCGCAGCTCCCCGAGCGTGGCCTGCGCGGCGCGGAGGTTCGCGAGGTCCGCCTCGCGGCAGGCCGCGGCGTCCCGCGCGCGCCCCGCCGATCGCACGATCACGGACGCGACGATCCCCTGCTCCGGGTGGTGGCCGACGACGAGCGTCTCGACGCCGTCCCTCGACGACCTCGTCCTGAGGATGCGGAAGCCGGGCAGGTCCACGAGCACGCTCCAGGCCTTCCCGCGCACCTCGACGCGCAGCGGGACCGTCCCGGTGGCGGGTTCCTCCGCGCCCTCGTCCCCGCCCGCGTCGTCCCCGCCCGCCTCGCCGCCGGCCTCGGCGTCTCCCGTCTCGCCGCCGCCGACGTGGCGCGCCCCGCGGACGAGGGCGAGGAGCTGCTCGCGCTGCGGACCGGGCGCGTTGTCGAGGAGGTCGAACACGACGACGAGCGGGCCGACGGCCGCGACGCCCTGCAGGAGGTGGCGCCACTCGCCCGGCCCGGCGTCCCTCCCCGCGAGCTCGCGGTCCGTCGCCGAGAACCAGAAGCCGCGCACGCCCTCGCCCGCGAGCTCCTGCAGCGGGATCTCCTGCTCGACCGATCCGGCGAGCACCCCGCGCCGCGCGATCTCGGCGAGCAGCCGGGCGTTGTCGGCGCGGGCCGCCGGGTCCTCCGGCTCGCCCGGGTTCCAGAACGGCGACACGATCGCGACGAACCCGGCGCCCGGGGCCTCGAGCCGGATGCGCCTCGGCGCGGTCGGCTCGCTCGGCTCCGGGGTCGCGGTCCACCCCGGGGGCAGGGAGATCTCGAGGCCGCCGTGGCCGGGCACCTCGAACGCCGTGCGGCCCGCCGGGCGCGGCGCGCCGCGGCGGGACTTCGCGCCCGCGCACCCGCCGACCGCGAGCGCGACGGCGACGGCGACGGCGACGGCGGTGGCGCGCGCCCCCTGGGCGCGGACGGCGATCATGCGAGCGGCCTCCCTCCCCGGCGTTCTTACCCGGTTCCCCGGCCCGGCGCGACGCGCGCTGCGGGCCGTGGCCCGCCGGCCCCCGCGGGGGTGGCCCCGTCCAGGCGCGCGCGCGATGATCGCGGCGTGAAGCGCACCGCCCGGGCCGCCCTCCGGAACCGCGACGCGATCGCGACCGCCCTGCGGCCGGTGCTGCCGCCCACGGGACGCGTGCTCGAGCTCGGCAGCGGCACCGGGGAGCACGCCGTCTTCCTCGCGGCCGCGTTCCCCGCGCTCGAGTGGCAGCCCTCGGATCCCGATCCCGAGGCGCGCGCGAGCATCGCCGCGTGGTCGGCCGAGGCGCGCCTGCCGAACCTGCTCCCGCCGCTCGCCCACGATCTCCGGACCGAGCGCTGGCACCACCGCCCCGCGAGCGCCGTGCTCTGCGTGAACGTGCTCCACGTCGCGCCGCCGGCCTGCGTCGAGGCGCTGTGCCGGGGGGCGGCGCGCGCGCTCCCCGCGGGTGGTCCGCTCGCCGTGTACGGTCCGTTCACGCGGCGCGGGCGGGCGCTCGCGGGGCGCCTCGCGCGGCTCGAGGCGACGCTGCGCGCGGCCGATCCCGCCCTCGGCGTCCGCGAGGTGGAGGCGCTCCTCGAGGCCGCCGCCCGGCACGGGCTCGCGCTCGAGCGCGAGGTGGCGATGCCGGAGGAGGGGGATCTGCTGCTCGTGCTGAGGCGCGAACGGTAGGTCTCCGGTCGCGCGAGCGACCTCGCCCCCGGCACGCCGCCGGCGAGGGCACCGGCCGCGCGCCGCCGCCCGCCTCACGCGCGGAAGCGCGTGTTGTGCCGCGTGATCCGCCGCCGGACGTCCTCGACGTCGCCCGGCTCGAGGATCCCGCGCTCGACGAAGTACTGCCCGATCGGCCGCTGCCACCGCAGCTGCTGGCCCAGCATCGCGAGCACCTGGAAGGCGCTCAGGTACCCGAGCCGGACGGCCCACTCGCCGAACGGGGTCGCGTTCGCGCCCGCGAGCCGCCGCCGCTCGAGGATGACGCCCACGTCGTCGTGCGCGAGGTACCGGAGCTGGACGGCGATGCGCCCGATGGGCGGGCGCTGCGCGCGCTGCCACGCGATCGCCTCGACGAGCTCCGACCAGCGCACGCGGCCGGAGTAGTAGAGGTACTCGGCGAACCGCAGGCGCCGCCGCGGGAGGTCCTCGGGGCGGACCGACGCGCGCACGCGCGGGGCGCCCGCGCGGGGAGCGGGACGCGGCGGCTCGGCG
>DASVZX010000322.1:0-4661 GCA_036391435.1 Anaeromyxobacter sp.
CCAGCGCCGGCCGGAGCGCGGCGGGGCCCCCGCCCGCCTCGCGGAAGAGCGCGCCGAACCGCGCGCCGAGCGAGCCGTGGGCCTCCGCCACGGCGCCGGCGGCGGCGGCGAGCGCGGCGAGGTCCGCCGGGCGGTTGAACCGGTAGACGGCGCCGGCGAACGCGCCGCGATCGGGCGAGCGGGCGAACGCCCGCACGAAGGCGGCCGGGGACGGCCCCATCGCCGCGAGCACCCGCGCGACGACCGGCTTGAACACGTCGGCGCGGCCGTAGGCGAGCGCGGCCGCGACGAGCGCGGCGACCTCCTGGTCCTCCGGCGCCGCGTACCGGCGCGGCAGCTCCACCGGGTCCGCCGCGACGCGGGCCGCGCGGTCGAGCCCGGCGTCGAGCCCGTCGAGCAGCGGCCGCAGAGCGGCCGCGCGCGCCCGGGAGAGAAGGGGGGGAGGAGGGCGGTCCACCCCCCGGTTCTACCGGGCGCCGCGGCCTCGCGCGAGGTCGGTCAGGAGACCTTCACCCGCGCGATCTCGTTCCCCTCCGCGTCCACCGTGTGGATCGCGCACGCCAGGCAGGGATCGAAGGAGTGGATCGTGCGCAGCGCCTCGAGGGGGAGCTTCGGGTCCGCGATGGGGTTCCCGACCAGGGCGGCCTCGTAGGGCCCCGCCTGGTCCTTCCCGTCGCGCGGACCGGCGTTCCAGGTGGACGGCACCACCGCCTGGTAGTTCTCGATCTTGCCGTCCTTGATCACGACCCAGTGCGAGAGGACGCCGCGCGGGGCCTCGTGGAACCCGAAGCCGCGCACCTCGCCCTTCGGGAAGGTGGGCGGGTTGAAGATCCTCGTGTCGCCCTTCCCGATGTTCTCGACGAGGAGCTTCCAGTGCTTCTGGGCGAGGTCGGCGAGCACCGCGGTGCGGATCGCCCGCGCCGCGTGGCGGCCGAGCGACGAGTGGAGCACCGCCGGCGAGAGCTTCGCCTTCGCGACCGCGCCCGCGGTCTCGAGCACGTGGCCCGCCCAGAACCGGATGCGCTCGTGGCCGAGCGCGTACCCCACGAGCACCTGCGCGAGGGGGCCCACCTGCATGGGCTTGCCGTCGAAGCGGGGCGCCTTCACCCACGAGTACTTCTTGTCGGGGTTCCACTCCTGGTAGGCGGGGACGGTCTCGCCCTGGAACGGGTGGAGCGGCCGGTCACCCCTGTAGTACGAGCGGTCGATCGCCTCGGTGACGTTGTCGCGGAAGTACGGGTCGTCGAAGCTCGCGATGGCCTTCGCGCCGGCGAGGTCGCCGTTCCACACGACGCCGCCCGGCAGGTCGAACCGGGTCGCCTTGGCGTCGAGGGGGAGGTCCGGCACCGCGAGGTAGTTCGTCACGCCCGCGCCGTACTTCAGCCAGTCGGCGTACATGCCGCCGACGGCGCAGACGTCCGGGACGTAGACCTGCTGGACGAAGGCGGTCACCTCGTCGAGCAAGGTCTTCACCTGGTACAGCTTCTCCATGTTGAGCGCGGCGGGGCTGTCGAGGTTGATCGCGTTCGCGACGCCCCCCACCGCGAGGTTCTGGATGTTGGGCGTCTTCCCGCCCAGGATCGCCACGACCTGGTTCGCCTTGCGCTGGACGTCGAGCGCCTGGAGATAGTGGGCGACCGCGAGGAGGTTCACCTCGGGCGAGAGCTTCATCGCCGGGTGGCCCCAGTAGCCGTTCGTGAAGATGCCGAGCTGGCCGGCCTCGACGAACCCCTTCACCTTCTCCTTCACCGCGGCGAGGGCGGGGCGCGAGTTGCCGGGCCAGCTGGAGAGGCTCTCGGCGAGCTGCGAGGCCTTCGCGGGGTCGGCCTGGAGCACCTTCGTCACGTCCACCCAGTCGAGCGCGGACAGGTGGTAGAAGTGCACCGTGTGGTCGTGCAGGGCGTGCGCGATCACGAGCAGGTTCCGGATGAGCTGCGCGTTGAGCGGCACCTCGAGCTGGAGGGCCGCCTCGACCGCGCGCACCGACGCGATGGCGTGGACGGTCGTGCAGACGCCGCAGATGCGCTGCGTGAACACCCACGCGTCGCGCGGGTCGCGCCCCTTCAGGATCGTCTCGAACCCGCGCCACATCGTCCCGCTCGACCAGGCCTTGCGGACGGCGCCGCCCTCCACCTCGAGGTCGATGCGCAGGTGACCCTCGATGCGCGTGACGGGATCGATCGTGATGCGCTGGCTCATGACGCCACCCCCTGCCCGACGGCGGCCGCCGGGACGGGCTTCGTTTCGGTTTCGGTCCCGGTCACCCCGGCGAGCACCGGGTATCTCCGGACCAGGTACACGTACGCGACCGTCTCGGTCGCCACGATCCCGAGCGTGATCAGGATCTCGAAGAAGGACGGGAAGTAGACCCAGCCCTGGCCGGGCCGGTAGGCGGTCAGGAACGCGTCGACCCGGTAGAGCGTCCCGCCGGCGAGGGCGAGGAGCGCCGCCTGCAGCTGGGCCGCGGCGCTCGCCCGGACGCCCTGCTGCAGGAAGAGGAACGCGGACGCGGCGAGGAGCAGCGTCTCCGCCCAGAAGAAGAAGGCGTAGCCGCCCGCGCGCACCGTGAGGCCGAGCCGGTCGGCGGCGAAGAGCCCGCTGAACCGGACGGCGAGGAACACCACGATGATCCCCGCGACGAAGGCGCCCAGCCGGGCGAGGAGCCGCGTCTCGAGCGGCCGGCCGAACGCGTGGGCCGAGAAGATCGCCTCGAAGAAGATGACCGCGTACCCCATCGCGAACGCGGTGAGGAGGAAGAGGAGCGGGAGGAGCCCGGTGTGCCAGAGCGGGTGCACCTTCGTCTGCGCGACGAGGAGGAGCGCGCCGAGGCTCGACTGGTGCATCGTCGGCAGGACGAGCCCGAGCGCGACGAGGAAGGGGAGCGCGCGCTCGAGGCGCGGGAGCCACGCCCGGGCGAGCGCGGCGCGGGCGCCGTGCCCGTCCGCGCTCCACCGCTCGAGGAACGCCGGCGAGATCTCCACCGCGAGCACGAGCGTGTAGACGATCATGCAGAGCGCCACCTCGAGGAGGATCGAGGTGCCGTTCCACTCCCAGAAGAAGAGCGGCACGCGCCAGAGGTTCCAGAAGCGACCGAGGTCGAAGACGATCGCGATGCCGGCCATGGAGTAGCCGAGGAAGCTCGTCACGAGCGCGGGGCGGACGAGCGGGTGGTACCGCCCCTTGTTGAGGACGTAGACGAGCAGCGCCATCGCGTAGCCGCCGCTCGCGAGGGCGGTGCCGACGACGACGTCGAAGGCGATCCAGATCCCCCAGGGGAAGCCGTCGTTCATCGCCGTCGTCGCGCCGAGCCCCTTCAGGAACCGCGCGACGGCCGCGATCGTGGCGAAGCCGAGGACGGCGAGCATGATCTGGACGGAGGTGGTGAGGAGCTTCCCTCCCACCGGACGGGCGCGGACGCTCATCGCCTCTCCTCCTCGCCGGGCGCCTGCCCGACGGCCTTGCGGTTCCGCCAGGTGACGAGGGACAGCGCCCCGAGCAGCGCGACCGGCGCGACGAAGCCCTGGTAGATGCCGTGCTGGATGGTCTCGGCGAGCGCGGGGGCGGGCTCGGTGCCGAGCGCCGGCAGGCCGAGCGTCGCGAACGGGACCGGCGACAGGTAGAGGACGTTCGTGCCGCCGCCGTCGGTCTCGCCGTAGATCGCCGGCTGGTACGCCTCGGGCCGCGCCTCGAGCCGGCGCCGCGCCTCGGCGAGCAGCGCGCCGCGCGCGCCGAAGGTGACCGCGTCGCGGGGGCAGACCTCGGCGCAGGCGGGGATCTTCCCCTCCGCGGTGCGGTGCCGGCAGAGCTCGCACTTCACGATCCGCGGCGCGGCCTTCGCCCACTCGAACTTGGGGACGTTGAACGGGCAGGCCACCTGGCAGTAGCGGCAGCCGACGCACTTCGACGCGTCGTACTCGACCACGCCGTGCGCCCCCTTGTGGAGGGCGCCCAGCATGCAGACCGAGGCGCAGGCCGGGTGGACGCAGTGCATGCACTGCGCCTTCACGAACCCGGCCTCGTGGCCGTCGTCGAACCGCTTGACGACGGTGAGCGTCCGGGCGTTCAGGTCGAGCGGCGCGTCGTAGGCGGCGCCGTCGACGACCTGCACGTCGGCGGCCTTGCCGTTCGCCTCGCGGCAGCGCGTGACGCAGGCGCGGCAGCCGACGCAGCGCACCGCGTCGACGAGGAGGGCGTGGTCGTCGGGGGACGGCCCGGACCCGACGCGCGCGGCCGCGGCCTCCGGCACGCCTGCGGCCGCCGCGCCCGCGGCCACGAACGTCTTGAGCGCCGTTCTCCTCGAGATGTCCATGTCAGCCCTCCCGCTTCTCCTCTTCCTCGCTCCGCGCGAGGCGCCGCGACGCGGCGTAGCCCGCGCCCGCGGCGACGCCGACCACGACGCCCGCGACGCCGGTCGCGACGGCCGAGACGTGGCCGCGCGCGGCGGTCATCCCCGGGTAGGCCATCGGCGCGGTCGGCTTCTCGATCGTCACGGTCGTGTGGAGCGGGATCGTGAAGCCGATGCCCTGCTCGGTGCAGCCGACGCAGGGGTGGCCGATGCCGACGGGCCAGGCGCCCGGGACCTCGCAGAAGGGGAGCAGCGAGCAGTTGGCGTGGGTCTGCGGCCCCTTGCAGCCGAGCTTGTAGAGGCACCAGCCGTTGCG
>DASVZX010000323.1:0-8804 GCA_036391435.1 Anaeromyxobacter sp.
GGCGGCGGCGCGGGCGTGCGCCGCTGCGCCCGCGCGCGCCGGCCCCGTCCGTGACGGCTCCGCTTCCCCCCCTTGCCCCCACGACGTGGGACACTTGCGCCCGTCCAGCACCGGAGGCGCCCATGACGTCCCGTTCGGCCCTCACGCTCGCGGCGCTCGCGCTGCTCGCCGCGTGCAAGCGCGACCCCTCCATCGTCCACCGGGAGGCCGGCGACGATCGCATGGCGTCGTCCGACTTCGCCGGCGCCGCCGCCGAGTACGCGCAGTCGCTCGCGGCCGCGCCCGCGCAGCCGCAGATCTGGGACAAGCTCGCCTTCGCGAGGCTCAAGGCGGGTGACCGCGACGGCGCCGCCGAGGCGCTCGCGAAGCACGGCGAGCTCGAGACGGTTCCGGCCCGCAAGGCGGAGGCCTTCCGCAACGCGGCGGGCATCTACCTCCAGACCCCCGACGCCGACAAGGCGGAGCGGTACCTCCTCGAGGCGGTCCGCGTCGACCCGACCGACGAGGCGAGCCTCAGCTGGCTCGGCGAGCTGGCGTCGGTCCGGGGCGGCGCGCGCGTGCAGGTGGGCCCCGTCGTCCCCGCCGAGCTCGACGCGGCGATCGCCTACTACGGGCGCGTCATCGCGATCCGCCCGGACAACCGCGCCGCGCACGCGAACCGCCGCATCGCGATCGCGAAGTACCTGCCCGCGCTCGACGAGGAGCGGGCGGCGCAGGCCGCCCGCCTGCGGCGCGCGGGCAAGGACGCCGCGGCGGCGGCGGACGCGAAGGACCGGATCGCGAAGGCGGAGGCCAGGACGGCGGAGCTCCAGAAGCTCCTCGCGGAGTCCAACGCGGCGCTCTCGACGACGCGGAAGGCGACGGCGGCGAGCGCGCGGTGACGTTCTCCTGCTTTGGCCCTCCCCCTGCCTGGGGGAAGAGGGGGAGAGGACGAGGAAGCTCGCGCTCCAGCGCGACCGGCGCTCAGGCCGGGATCGCGTCCGCCTCGACGTACTTCGCGAGGATGTCGCCCTGCGGCACGAGCCGGTAGACCCGTCCCCCGAGCGTGACCTCCTCGCCCGCCGACTTGCGGTAGAAGACGCGGTCGCCGACGGTGATCTCGTCCGCGTCGTTCGCGGGGAGCGCCTCGACGATCCCCTCCGCCGGCGCCTCGCGCGCGGTCTCCGGGAGGTAGAGACCGCCGGCGGTCACCTCCTCCGCCTCGACCTGCTTCAGCAACACGTTTCCGTTCAGGGGCTGGAAGGCCATGGGTCTCTCCTGGCTCGAAGGGAAGTGGGGAAGGGGGCTCACGCGGTGGCGCGCGCGATGCCGAGCAGCTGGTCGATCCGCGCCTTGTCGAACCCGACGATCATCCGCCCGTCGATGTCGAGCTGCGGGACGCCCATCTGGCCGCTCCGGGCGACCATGCGCTGCGCCGCCTTCTCGTCCTTCGAGACGTCCACCTCGCGGAAGTCGATGCCGTTCTGGCGGAGGTAGCTCTTGGTCCGCGAGCACCACGAGCAGGTGGGGGTCGTGAAGACCGTGACGCGGTGCCCGGCGGGACGCTCCGCGGCGCCGCCGCTCCGGGGCGCGGGCGCGTCGAGGAGCGCTCGCGCGAGCGCGCCCGCGCTCTGCACGCCGACGGCCCTCCGGGTCGCGCGGCCGCCCTCGACGCGCACGACGGTCGGGACGGAGGCGACCCCGAACCGGCGGTGCACGTCCTTGACGCGCGCGACGTCCACGAGGACGGCCCGGACGGAGGCGTGCTCCGCGCAGAGCCGCTCGAACTCCGGCCGGGCCTTCCGGCTCGCCTCCGAGAAGTCCGCGAAGAAGCCGAGGATGACCGGAGCGTCCGAGGGCTCCAAGCTCGCGAGAAGTTTGGCGGAATCCGAGGCGATCTCGAGTGACACTGCGCGGCTCTCCTCCGCGCCCGGAAATCGGGCGCCGTCGCACGTGCGAGCCTCTCCGCGGCGCGGCGGTTCGGCCCGGCAGATCGCCCCGGCCCCGCAAAGAAGAACCCCGCCAGCCGGACGGGAGCTGGCGGGGCGAAATGGTGACCTCGAGATCGCGCGCGTCGCGCGCCTCGGCGTCCGTCGTGGGTCGGAACCCACCGACGACGACGGACGTGGCCGTTACGGCTGGAAGGTGAAGACGCCCCGAACGTCCTCTGTCTGGGAGAGCTGCGTGAAGCTCGCCGACACGGGCATCGCTTCCTTGATGGCAAGGATGCGCAGCTGGTAGGTCATCCCGGCCTGCAGCGCCGTGCCGCCGTACGGGATCGAGTCCGTCGTGTTCGCGGCCATGTCGTTCGACCATGTCGGGTTTCCGAAGGAGTCGAACACGAGGACCCGGTAGGTCGCGGCGGAGGAGTCGACGTTCTGCTTCTGCCACGCGAACGTGGGCGTGGCGGTCGTGACGGTCACGGGGTTCGCGCCCACGCTCGTTCCACCGATGGTGAGCAGATCCACCGCCGGGATGATCTTGAAGCTCGGGGGTGTGCCGACAACCGCGCCGCTCGCGATCGTCACGTTTGGGGCGGCGGTGTTGCCGCCCCCTGAGACGTCACGGACGTCCCCGGTGAGGCCGAACGGTGCGAGCACGACGTACTTGCCGTCCGGAACGCCGGAGAAACTGTACCCGCTCGCCCCGACGGCGACCGTCAGCCCCGGCGGCGTCTCGCCTCGATCGAGGGTTGGCACGTACGTCGACTGCACAACCAGGGTCGCCTCGATGCTCGAGCTCGCGCCGTTGTTGAAGATGAGACCGCCCGTGAGGGTGGCGCCCGTGCCGCTGCCGCGCGTGAGGATGGACACCGCGTTGTCTCCGGCGACGAGCGCCGCCGTGGTCACCGGCGCGTAGTTCGCGCCCTTCGTGTACGCGGTGACGACGTACTGCGTCCCGGGATTGAGGTTGTAGATCGCGTAGTTCCCCGCGTCGTCCGCAACCCCGGTGAACCCAGTCTGCGGCCCTGCGCCGCCCGGCGATGGCTCGGCGACGATCAGCGTCCCCGCTCCCGACGGCGCCGCCGCGACGCTCCCGTGGATGAAGGCCGTCGCTGTCAAGCTGCTGCTGACGGGAGCGAGCTTCAGGGCGGTGAGCGGGCCCGACACGACCCAGCTTCCCGAGCTCGGCGTCGCGCCGGAGAGATCGATGGGGAGCGCCATTCGGATGCCGCTCGGGAACGTCTGGTACCCCTGCTTGTCGGCGCGCAGCGTGATGGACGCCTGGGCCGGTCTTCCCGTCGCGTCGGCGCGCGTCGCGCGCGCCAACTTGAGCACGTACGCCCCGTTCGCCGTGCCGTCGTTCGCGGTCACCTGGACCGTCGAGACCGGTGCCCGGTTCGAATCGAGCGCGACCACCCGCGCGTCGTTCAGGAGCACGGCGGTCGTGCTGTCGGCGGCGCTCCCGCGTACCAGGACCGGCGCGAAGCACGCCGGCGAGCCGTTCTGCACCACCTCGCACACCTGGCCGCTTCCGCAGCCGGTCTGGGCAGCAGGATCGCATGTGCTGCTGCCGGAGCTGCTCCCGCACGCCGCTACGAACGCCACGAGAATGGAAGCAAGGGGTCGACTCATCGGGTTCCTCCGATTGTTGACAGGTGTCACCGCCAAGACGACGCTACCCCGGCGCGGTTACGGTGAACTCAGCTGGCCTCGGGGCCACCGTGCCCTTCGCCTCGCCCGGGGGAGCGGGCAAAGAAGAACCCCGCCAGCCGGACGAGAGCTGGCGGGGCGAGATGGTGACCCCTACGGGACTTGAACCCATGTCTTCGACGTGAGAGGCCGACGTCCTAACCACTAGACTAAGGGGCCACGAACCTTTGCTTCCTAGCCCCGGGCGCTGCGGCAGTCAACGCACGGGATGTTCCCAGCTGGCTGGGGGACTAGGATTCGAACCTAGATAGCCAGATCCAGAGTCTGGCGTCCTGCCGTTAGACGATCCCCCAAGGTCTCACTTCGGTTTGACGAGCACGAACACGCGGGTCTCGTTCTTCAGCTCGTAGACGTTCAGCCCTTCCCACTGCCCCGGCCTCGCGTCCGGGTTGTCGATGTGCTCGGCCTTGACCGTCGGCGTGTCGGCGATCGGCCGTCTCGGGTACCGGGGCCCGTAGACGTTCTTGAAGAACTTGAGGGTCTCCTCGTAGCTCTTCGGGATCCGGTACCGGTTCTCCCCGACCTTGACCGCCTCGTCGGGGAGGACCGCCCCCGCGACCTTCTCCGCCCCGGCGAGCGCCGGGAGCGCGAGAAAAACCACGGCGAGCGCGGCCTTATAGCGAGGGACGGGGCCCATGGTCAAGCCGGACGTGTACCCACCTCCCGGCCCGCCGTCAACCATGCGGACGGGCGGCTCGCCCTACCGCCAGACGCCCACGAGCCGGCCCTTGTGCCCCTCCGCCCGCAGGACCAGCTCGCCGCGCTTCACGTCGGCGGCGGCGTGCGGCCCGACCCAGAAGCCCTTGGGATCGCTGCGCCTCCAGCTCTTCTTGAAGAACGCCTCGATCTCGTGGAAGAGCGCGCGGAGCGCGAGCGGCTTCCCCCGGCGATCGTTCGCGTCGTCGGTCACGTCGAGCTCCGCCCAGATCCGGCCGGACACCAGCTCTCCGGCCTCGTTCCGGATGGAGCGCGCGTAGTGGAACACGGGCGAGGGGACCTCCTCCACGACGAGCATCCCCTTGTCCGGCCCGCGCTTCAGCGGGTGGACGATCACCGGTCCGAGCCGCTCCGCCGCCATGTAATAAGCCGGCTGGTCGAGGACGGGGACGGCGTCCGCGTCCACGCGGACGGGGACGTGGCCGGGCGGGATGAGCTCGGGCCAGAGGGTGAGCTCGCGGCGGGCGAGCATCCGGAAGAGCGATGCCTCGTCGCCGGGCAGCATGAAGAAGTGGACCGTGGCGGCCATGGCCTAGCGTACCCGTTCGAGCAGCGCGTCGTAGCTCTTCGCGATCCGCGTCGCGAGGATGAGCAGCTCGCCGACGCCCCCGGCGTCCAGCACCCTGCCCTTGCCGCCGTCCGCGTAGAAGACGTTCACGACGCGCCCGAGCGCGAGGATCGGCACGACGAGCGCGTTGGCCGGGACGCCGCCGCCGAGCGCCTTGAGGAGCCGGATGTTGGCCTCGGTCTTCGGGATCGGGCCGAGGAGGTGCGCCCGCGTCCGGACCACCGTGTCGACGATCCCGGGCGTGCCGAGCGCGAGGTGCACGTGCCGCACCGCCTCCCGCCCGAGCCGGTCGCCGAGGCCGGCCCAGCCGTGCGCCGCGCCGCGCTGCACGGTGAAGAGGACCGCCCGCGCGAACCGCGAGCGGGCGTAGCGCAGGACGGTGGTCGCGATCGCGTCGCGGTCGGTGACGCCCTCGAGGAAGCGGCCCGCCTCGTCGAACGAGAGCGGCGACGGCTCCGGCTCGGGTGGCCGCGCCGGCCGGACGAGCCGCGCGGGCGGCGCGTGGCCCGGCCCCGCGGAGAGCGCGGCGAGCACCTGCGCGGCGAGGTCGGGCGGAGCGGTTGGAGGCGGCTCCTCGAGGAGATCGGTGAGCTCGATGACGCCGTCGGCGGGGATGGGGGTGAGGGCGGGGCGCGGCGCTGAGGAGGCGGCCGGGATCGAAGGAAAGGGCGTGGCCGGGGGCGAGGTCGCGGTGACGGTCGGGGGCGGGACGGACCGCGCGACGGAAGCGACCCCCTCTCCCCTGCCCTCTCTCCCGGGCGCTGCCAGGGGGAGAGAAGAGATGGGCCTCGCGGCGTACATCTCCTCGAACGCGCCCGGGTCCATGAGATCCTGGGCCGCGGGCCTCGCGGACGGAACGGACTCCGGCGCGGGCGCCCTCCCCTGGAGCCGCGCGAAGTCCACCTCGATCCCGCGCAGGTGCCGGTCGATCCCGTACGTCTCGCGGAGGAGCGCCCAGATGCGCGCCTCCGGCGCGACGATGGGGTGCACCTGCTTCCCCGTCGCGAAGGCGACCTCGTCGAGCATCGCGAGGTCCTTCGGGTCCACGACGAGCAGCGCGAGGCGGCGGTCGGCGAGGGCGTACGGGATCGCGTCGTAGCGGTCGGCGATCTCGGGCGTGAGGAGCGCCGTCGCCCTCGGGTCGAGCCGCATCGAGCCGAACAGCGCGGGCAGCGCGTGCTGCCGGCCCAGCGCGCGGGCGAGGGCTTCCTCGGTCACGCCCTGGATCTCGAGGAGGTTCGTGCCGAGCCGTCCACCGAAGATGACCTGGTTCTTGAGCGCGTCGCGCACCGCGTCCGGCGTGGACGCGCCTTCCTTCACGAGGATCTCGCCGAGGCGGGGGGACACGCGCGGGCATCTTAACCCACGAGCGTCCGGCCCCTCTCCCGAACCCTCTCCCCGCCGCGCCGCGGCGGGGACAGGGGGGGATCCCCTCAGGCGCGGCCGGGGTGCGTCAGCTTGCCGGGATCCAGGATCCGCCGCGCCTCCGCCGGCGAGAGGCCGCCCATCTCGACGGCGAGCTCCACGATCGAGCGTCCGGTCGCGACGGAGGCCTTCACGATCTCCGCCGCCCGCGCGTACCCGAGCCGCGGCGCGAGCGCGGTCGCGAGGCTCACGGTGCGCTCCGCGTAGTGGCGCGCGCGATCCGGGACCGCCTCGAGCCCGCGCGCGCAGCGCGCGTCGAACGCCCGCACCGCGCGGGCGAGGATGTCGAGCGCGTGGCAGAGGTCCCACGCGACGAGGGGCATCATCACGTTGAGCTCGAGCTGCCCGCCGCTCGCGGCCCAGGCGATCCCCGCGTCCATGGCCAGGACCTGGTACGAGACCATCGTGAGCATCTCGGCCATCGAGGGGTTCACCTTCCCCGGCATGATGGACGACCCGGGCTGCACGGGCGGCAGGCGCAGCTCTCCGAGGCCGGTGTTCGGCCCGCTGCCGAGGAGCCGGACGTCGCCGCCGATCCGGACGAGCTCGAGGGCCGCGGTCCGGAGCGCCGCCGAGAGCGCGACGGCGGGGGCGAGCGACTGCATCGCGTAGAACGGGTTCGGGGCCGGCACGAGCGGCACGCCCGTGAGCCGCTCCAGCTCCGCCACGACGAGCGCGCGGTAGCGCGGGTGCGCGTTGAGGCCGGTGCCCACGGCGGTGCCGCCGATGCCGAGCACGGAGAGCTCGGGCAGCGCGTCCCGCACGCGGCCGGCGGCGGACCGCAGCGCGGCGGCCCAGCCCGAGACCTCCTGGCCGAGCGTGATCGGCGTCGCGTCCATGAGGTGCGTCCGGCCCGACTTCACGATCCGCTGCCAGCGGCGCGCCTTCCCCTCGAACGTCGTCGCGAGGCCGGACAGGGCCTCGATGACGGCGGGCGCGAGGTCGAGCGCGGCGAGCCGGATGGCGGTCGGGACGACGTCGTTCGTGGACTGGGCCATGTTGACGTCGTCGTTCGGGTCCACGAGCCGCTCCGCGCCGCGCCGGCCGCCGAGCAGCTCGGTCGCGCGGTTCGCGAGCACCTCGTTCACGTTCATGTTGTGGGAGGTGCCCGCGCCCGCCTGGTAGACGTCCACCACGAACTGCTCGCGGAACCGGCCGGAGAGCACCTCGCGCGCGGCCCGCTCGACGGCGCGCGCCGTCTTGCGCGGCAGGAGCCCGAGCCGCGCGTTCACGCGCGCCGCCGCGAGCTTCACGCGGACCGTCGCGTCCACGAACGCCGGGTGCGCGCGGAGCCCCGAGATGGGGAAGTTCTCGACCGCGCGCCCCGTCTGCGCCCCCCAGAGCGCCGAGGCGGGGACCCGCACCTCGCCCATCGTGTCCCGCTCGATCCGGGTGCGCGCCCCGACCGCGCGCGCAGCGCCCCGCGTCCGTGCCGTCTTGAGCCTCGCCATGTCCGCCCCTTCCCGGGTCCGCGCCCGCCGGAGGCCGGGGCGCGAGACCGCGAGCGGAGCGTATCAGCCGACGAGCAGCCGGACCGGAGATTCGAGGATCGCCTTCAGGGTCCGCAGGAACCGCGCCCCGGTCGCGCCGTCGACGACGCGGTGGTCGCAGGAGAGCCCGAGGCGCATCCGCTCCATCGCGACGACCTGCCCCGTCGCGTCGTCCACCCACGGCACCCTCTGCACGGCGCCCACCGCGAGGATGGCCGCCTCGGGCGGGTCGATCACCGCGTAGAACGCCTCGATCCCGAACATCCCGAGGTTCGAGATGGTGAACGAGGCGCCCTGGTACTCCTCCGGGGCGAGCTTCCGCTCGCGCGCGCGGCCGGCGAGCTCGCGGATCTCCGAGGCGATCTCGAAGACGCTCTTCCGATCCGCGCCGCGCACCACGGGCGTCACGAGCCCGTCCTCGAGCGCGACCGCGACCCCGACGTCCACGCTCCCGCGCCGGACGATCGCGTCGGCGCCCCAGGCGGCGTTGACCTCGGGGTGGCGCACGAGCGCCTCGGCCGTGGCCTTCACGACGAGGTCGTTGAGCGAGACCTGCGCCTCCTCCAGCTCCTCGAGCTGCTCGCGCAGGGCGACCATCCGGCGCATGTCGACGGAGGTCTCGAGGTAGAAGTGCGGCGCGCCCGGCTTCGAGGCGGCGAGGTTCCGCGCGATGGCCCTGCGCATCGGCGAGAGCGGGAGGGTCTCGTCGCGCAGCTCGGCGCGCGGAGGGAGCCCGCGCCGCCGCCTCGCATCTCCGCGCGGGGGCGCGCTCGGGGCGGGCGCCCCCTCTCCCCGGCCCTCTCCTCCAGGCGCTCCCGGGGGGAGCGGGGGGGCTCCAGGCCGGGCCCGCCGTCCCGGTGCGCGCTCCAGATCGGTGAGGACGACGCGGCCGCGCGGCCCGCTGCCCTCGACGTCGCCGAGGTCGATCCCGCGCTCCCGCGCCTGCTTCCGGGCGGCCGGCGACGCGAGCAC
>DASVZX010000324.1:0-1686 GCA_036391435.1 Anaeromyxobacter sp.
AGGAGCTCTCCGAGACGCCGCGCGCCGCCCGCGAGGCGCCCGCCCGGGCGGCCCGGCGCGACCCGCGCGCGCCGCCGGCCGAGGTCGTCTGGTTCCGGCTGCTCGTCGGCCGCGAGCGGCAGGCGGACCCGCGCTGGATCCTCCCGCTGCTCTGCCGGCGGGGCGAGATCACGCGCGACGCGATCGGCAAGATCCAGGTGCTGCCGCGCGAGACCCGCTTCGAGGTCGCCCGCGAGGTCGCCGCGCGCTTCGAGAAGGCGGCCCGGCGGCCCGACCCGCGGATGCCCGAGGCGCGCATCGAGCGGCTCGCGGGCGGTCCGCCGCGGCCTGCGCCGGAGCGGCGGCGCCGGGGCTGAACCGCCGCCACCCGACGCTTTGCTTGCGGGCGGGCCCGGGGCCTGTCAGGTTCCCCCCGTGCGACCCCAGGTCGCCAGGAGATCCCACGTGAAACGCGACCCCACCGAGGCTGGCGACCAGCGCATCGCGCTGTTCATCGACTTCGAGAACCTCGTCACCCGGACCGGCATCTCGCCCGACTCCTTCGACCTCCAGCCCGCGATCGACACGCTCCTCGAGAAGGGGAAGGTCGTCTTCCGGCGCGCCTACGCCGACTGGACCCGCTTCTCCGGCGCGACGCAGCGGCTCCACGACGTCGGGGTCGAGCTCGTCGACGTCCCGCCCTCGACGCGCGCCGGCAAGAACGGCGCCGACATGCGGCTCGTCATCGACGCGCTCGAGCTCGCCTACCTGCGCGAGCACATCGACACGTTCGTCATCGCCTCGGGCGACTCCGACTTCTGCCCGCTCGCCTACAAGCTCCGCGAGAACGACCGCACGGTGATCGGGATGGCGGTCCGCGAGTCCACGAGCCCGCTCTTCGTGAAGGCGTGCGACGAGTTCGTGTACCTGCGCGCGCCCGGCCAGCAGCGCCGGCGCGCGGAGCACGGCAAGGAGCGGCCGAAGGAGAAGGAGAAGGACAAGGTCGTCCCCGAGGTCGCGCGCGAGGCGGTGTCCGCGATCCTCTCCCGGGCGACCTCGCCCGTGAACCCCTCCGCCATCAAGGCGGCGATCGTCCGGCGGGAGCCGGACTTCGACGAGCGCGACCACGGGTTCTCGTCCTTCTCGCGCCTGCTCGAGCAGATGGAGAAGGAGTCGCTCCTCCGCCTCGAGCAGGGCGCGAAGGGGCAGTGGTACGTGGTCCCCGCAGCCTGAGCGCCAGCGCCGACCGGCGATGCCGATTGATTCGCGTCAATCCGTGGCGCAATCATCGCGCGCAAATGACTCCTTCGGGTGATGACCGGTGCGCTCGAACGACGCATCGTCGGATCCGCTCGCGCGGGCAGCGGCCTCTCCGCGCGGCGAGAGCGGCGCGACCTTTCGTGAAAGGAGTCGTGGATGCGCTACATCGGCTTCAACCTGGCGCTCGGAGCCTGGCTGCTCGTCGCGGCGTTCGCGCTCGGCCACAGCGAGGAGTCCGCGGCGGTGAACGGGCTCATCGCGGTGCTCGTCGGCACGTTCTCGCTCGCCTCCGCCGACCATCCCGCCCTGCGCTTCGCGAACTCCGCCTTCGCGCTCGCCCTCGCCTGGGCGGCCCTCCTCATGCCGAACGTCTCCGGCGTGGGCCGCGTGAACAGCGCGATCGTCGCCGCGCTCGTGTTCGCGCTCTCGGTCGTCCCCGGCCGCGCG
>DASVZX010000325.1:0-18160 GCA_036391435.1 Anaeromyxobacter sp.
CCGGCGGCGACCGCCGCGTCGCTGGCCAGGAACTTGGTGGCGAAGTTGTCGGAGCCGTCGACCAGCACGTCGGCGGCGCGGGCGAGCGCGAGCGCGCTCTCGTCGTCGAAGCGGCGGTCGAGCGCCTCGACCTTCACGGACGGGAAGAGCTGCCCGAGCCGGGCCGCCGCGGCCGCCGCCTTGCGCGCGCCCACCTCGGCCGCGCCGAACAGTGGCTGCCGCGGCAGGTTCGAGGGCTCGACCGCGTCGTCGTCCACGACGACGAGCCGCCCCACCCCCGCGGCGGCGAGGACGAGGAGCGCCGGGCCGCCGAGGCCGCCCGCGCCCACGACGAGCGCGCTCCGGCCGGAGAGCATCATCGGTCTTCCACCGTGCGACCCCATACCCCGGGGGCGCGGCGGCGGCAAGTCGCGCGGGCGAGCGGCGGGATCAGATCGCGAGCGCCTGCCCGGCGCGGGCGAGCCGCCACAGGGACGGGAGCGTGGTCACCTCGTCGAGGAGCGGCCCGACCTCGGCCGGGTCGAGCCCGGCGAGCCGGACCAGCGTCTCGCAGGCGACCACGCGGAGGCCGAGGTCCCGGCGGGCCTCGTCGAGCGTCACGCGGAGGGGCGCCACGCGTGCGGCGGCCGCGGTGGTGGGCGCGCCCTCGTCGAACCGCCCGGCGACCCACAGGCGCAGCGGCTCGAACGCGAGCGCGACCGTCACCGAGTCGCCGAGCGCCGCGGCGGTGACGGCGAGCGTCGCCGCCTGGTAGCGGGCCTCCCACGAGGGCGACGAGAGGAAGATGACCGCGGGGCGCGGCACGGCTCCGCCCCGCTACCGCTTCCCGCCGAAGAGGCGGCCGAAGAGCCCCTTCTTCGCGGTCCGCGCCGCCGCGAACTCGAGCGGCCGGGCGCCCTTGGGCGCGACCTGCGCCTCCGGGACGCCGAGCTTCCTCTTCAGCGACTCCGGCGTGTCGAGCGTCTTGAACTGCGAGGCGGTCACGCGGTTCGTGGCGAGGTTCCGGGCGGTCACCGCGAGAATCCCCTCGTTGCCGAGCGTGAACTCGACCGCCACCTTGACGCCGCCGCGCGGCGCCGACGGCAGGTCCGCCACGCGGACGGTGCCGAGGTACTCGCACTCCGAGACCTTGGGGGAGTCCCCCTGGAACACCTGCAGCTCGAGCTCCGCCTGCCCGTCCTTCGTGGTGGCGAGCTCGTAGGACTTCTTCGCGGGGAGCTTCGTGTTCCGCGGGAGCACCGGGGCGATCCGGCCCCCGGGGAGCCCCACGCCGATGCCCATCGCGAGCACGTCGATGAGCACGACGGAGTCGATCCGTCGCGCCGAGTCCGCGAGCAGCGCCGCGCCGACCGCGACCGCCTCGTCCGGGTGGACGCTCCGGTTCGGCTCGCGCCCGAACGCCTCCGCGATCCGCCGCGCCACGAGCGGCATGCGGCTCTGGCCGCCCACGAGCAGCACCTCGTCGACGTCCTTCGCCGCGATCCCCTCCTCCGCGAGCACCTCGCGGCAGACCTCGAGCGTGCGCTCGACGAGGCGCGCGGTGAGCCCCTCGAGCTCCTCGCGCGTCACCTCGACCTCGAGGCCGAGGTCCTCCCCCTCCGCGGACCGGGCGAGGAACGGGACGCGCGCGGTCGCGCGCTCCGCGGACGAGAGCGCGATCTTGAGCTCCTCCGCGGCGTCGCGGACGCGCTGCCACGCCGCGGGGTCGGGCGGCGGCGGGGCGCCGTGCCGCTCCATGTACCTCCAGACGAGGTGATCGACGAGCTGGTCGTCGAAGTCGACGCCGCCGAGGAAGGTGTCCCCGCCGGTCGAGACGACCTCGTACACGTCGCCCTGGATCTCGAGCAGCGACGCGTCGAAGGTCCCGCCGCCGAGGTCGTAGACGAGCACCCGCTTCTCGAGCCCGCGCCCGTGCCCGAAGGCGAGCGCGGCCGCGGTCGGCTCGTTGAGGATCCGCTCGACGTGCAGCCCGGCGAGCCCGCCCGCCTCGCGGACCGCCGCGCGCTGGTGATCGTTGTAGTAGGCGGGCACGGTGACGACGGCCCGCTCGACCGGCTCGCCGAGCGCGTGGGCCGCGACCTCCTTCATCTCCCGCAGCACGAGCGCGGAGATCTGCTGGAGGGTGTAGTCGCGTCCGGCGAACCGCACGGCGCAGCCGCCCCCGGCCGCCTCGACGATCTCGTAGTGGAACCGGTCGCGGCAGGCCTGGACGGTCGGCGACGCGAAGGGCCGCCCCACGAGCCGCTTCGAGCCGTAGACCGTGTGGTGCGGGTTCACCACCATCTGCGCCTTCGCGGCGTGACCGACGAGCAGCCGGCCGTGCGGATCGTACGCGACGACCGACGGGATCGTCCGGTGCCCCTCCCGCGACGCGAGCACCTCCACCTTGCCCTCGCGGACCACGGCGGCGCAGGAGTTCGTGGTGCCGAGGTCGATGCCGACGACGGGGCCGCGGCTCTTCCTCGCGGGCGCGTCGGGGGCCGAGGTCGCGGTCGGGGTCGGGGTCGTCGGGGTCGAACTCCCGGTCGAGGTCGCGCCCCGCTCCACGTCCTCCGGAGCCGGCGGCTCCTCGCTCCGCGCCTTCCCGCCGACCGTCGCGACCATGAGGTCGACGAGCGCGCGGCTCTCGGGCGTGAGGTCCGTGAACCGGACTCCCATGCCCGGCTCGCGCGGCGGCTCGCCCGGCGCCGACGGCGGCGTGGTCCAGCGCACGACGCCGTGTCCCCGGAGGACCTGCTCGCCGTTCTCGAGGGCGATGTCGAGCGCGAGCTCGGTCCCGGGCGGCCGCGGCTCGAGCGTCCGGACGAAGATCCCGCCGCGCGACACGTTGGTCGCGTGCCGCTCGATGAACTCGTCCATCGAGCCGTACGCGAGGCGCAGCCTGAGCTCCGCCCCAAATCGGGGGTCGCGACGCTTCTCGTCTGGCATCGCGTTTCATCGTACCTTCCCGGGCCGGAGCCGCCAACGAGCCGATCGCCCGCCTGCGGGCCCTGCTCGGCGGCCCGGCCGGCCGCAGATTTGTGACTCGCGAATCGGAGGGATCGCCCGTGAAGAAGCCTCAAAGCATCGCCCCCGCCGAGGGACGCCTCGCCGTGCTCGTGCCGGGGCTCGGGGCCGTCGCGACGACGCTCATCGCCGGCGTGGAGGCCGTGAAGCGCGGGATGGCGAAGCCGATCGGCTCGCTCACCCAGCTCGCCTCGGTCCGGCTCGGCAAGCGCACCGAGAAGCGGTCGCCCCGGATCAAGGACCTCGTCCCCATCGCCGAGCTCGACGACCTGTGCTTCGGCGCGTGGGACGTCTTCCCCGACGACGCGTACGCCTCGGCGTGCCACGCGAAGGTGCTCGAGCAGGACCTCGTCGAGAAGCTGCGCGAGCCCCTCCAGGCGGTGAAGCCCATGACCGCGGTCTTCTCCACCGACTACGTCCGCCGGCTCGACGGGCCGAACGTGAAGAAGGCGCCGACGAAGCGCGACCTCGGCGAGGCGCTCCGCGAGGACATCCGGCGCTTCATGAAGGCGAACGACTGCGCGCGCGGCGTCATGGTCTGGTGCGCGTCGACCGAGGTGTACCTCCAGCCGTCCGCCGTCCACGCGGAGCTCGGGAGGTTCGAGGCGGCGATGGCGGCGAACGATCCTGCGATCGCGCCCTCGATGATCTACGCCTGGGCGGCGCTCCAGGAGGGCATCCCGTTCGCGAACGGCGCGCCGAACCTCACGGTCGACGTCCCGGCGCTCCAGGCGCTCGCGAAGAAGAAGGGGCTCCCGATCGCCGGGAAGGACTTCAAGACCGGCCAGACCATGCTGAAGACGGTGCTCGCCCCGATGCTCAAGGCGCGCATGCTCGGGCTCGACGGCTGGTTCTCGACCAACATCCTCGGGAACCGCGACGGCGAGGTGCTGGACGATCCCGGCAGCTTCAAGACCAAGGAGGTCTCGAAGCTCTCCGTGCTCCAGCACATCCTGCAGCCGCAGCTCTACCCGGACCTCTACGGCCACATCGACCACAAGGTCCAGATCAACTACTACCGGCCCCGCGGCGACAACAAGGAGGGCTGGGACGCGATCGACATCGTCGGGTGGCTCGGCTACCCGATGCAGATCAAGGTGAACTTCCTCTGCCGGGACTCGATCCTCGCCGCGCCGGTCGCGCTCGACGTCGCGCTCTTCCTCGATCTCGCGCACCGCGCCGGCCTCGCCGGGATCCAGGAGTGGCTCTCGTTCTACTTCAAGAGCCCGATGGTCGGGGAGGGGCTCTACCCGGAGCACGACCTCTTCATCCAGCTCACGAAGCTCAAGAACACGCTCCGCCACGTCGCCGGCGAGGAGCTCATCACCCACCTCGGCCTCGACTACTACGAGAAGTGAACGCCTCGGGAGGGGCTTGCTTCCCGCCCCTCGCGGCGCCACGTCTGCCCCGGGGGGCGCGAGCCGCCCGGGAGGTGCCATGGCCTACGTCGTCGCCGAGCCCTGCATCAAGTGCAAGTACACCGACTGCGTCGAGGTCTGCCCCGTCGACTGCTTCTACGAGGGGCCGAACTTCCTCGTGATCCACCCCGACGAGTGCATCGACTGCGGCGCCTGCGAGCCGGCGTGCCCGACGAAGGCGATCTTCCCGGAGGAGAGCCTCCCGCAGAAGTGGGTCGAGTACGTGCAGCTCAACAAGGACCTCTGCACGAAGTGGCCGAACATCACCGACAAGAAGGATCCCCTCCCGGAGGCCGAGGAGTGGAAGGACAAGGAGGGGAAGCGGGAGATGCTCGAGGGGCTGTGAAGCCCGTGAACGAGCCCGAGCCCGAGCCCGCGCCCGAGGAGAAGCCGGGCGCGGGCTCGTTCACGTGCACGGGACGAAGTGCCCCGGAAAGAGAAACGGGGACCCGGCGTTGACCGGATCCCCGTCGAAGTGCCCAGGGCGAGATTCGAACTCGCACGCCTTACGGCGCCACCCCCTCAAGATGGTGTGTCTACCAGTTCCACCACCTGGGCGAAGCGGGGTCTGCTTCTAGCAAACGGTCCTCGCGGGCGCAAGCGCCCGCCGACGGCTACTTCGCGGGGGCCGGCGCGTGCGACGGGCCCTGCGGATGCGCCGGAGCCTGCGGGGCTGCGGGCGCCTGCTGCGGCGCGCCGGCGGGGGGCGGGACCGCGGGGACGACGGACGTGCGCGAGATCTCCGACGTCGAGCGCGACGCCTGGTAGGCGAGCGTGAGCGACGTGAGCATGAAGATCGCCGCGGCGCCCGCGGTCACCTTGCCCAGGAACGTGGTGGCGCCGCGGCCGCCGAAGACGGTCTGCGCGCCGCCGCCGCCGAACGCCGCGCCCATGCCGCCGCCCTTCCCGGCCTGCAGCAGGATCACGAGGATGAGGAAGACGCAGACGACGACGTGGACGATGGTGACGAGCGTGATCAACGTGGTGCACCTTTCATGACGGCGGCCAGGAAGTCTCTGGCCGTGGATTGCGGGTCCCGCCGCGGCGCGCGCGGGCGGCGGGGGTGCGTCTCAGCGGAGCGCGCCCCTCACGATCGCCAGGAAATCGCTCGCCTTCAGGCTCGCGCCGCCGACGAGCGCGCCGTCGACGTCGGGCTGGGACATGAGCTCCGCGGCGTTGTCCGGCTTCACCGAGCCGCCGTACTGGATCCGGATCGCGTCCGCCGCGTCCCCGCCCATCTCGCGGAGGATCTTCCGGATCGCCGCGTGGACCTCCTGCGCCTGCGCGGAGGTGGCGGTCTTGCCGGTCCCGATGGCCCACACCGGCTCGTAGGCGACGGTGATCGCGGCGAGCGCGGACGCCGGGATCCCGGCGAGCGCGCCCCGGACCTGGCGCTCCACGACGGCGAGGGTCTTGCCGCCCTCCCGCTCGGCCAGCGTCTCGCCCACGCAGACGATGGGGAGCACGTTCGCCTGGAGGAGCGCGCCGACCTTCCTG
Organism: Anaeromyxobacter sp.; assembly: GCA_036391435.1. Lineage (GTDB taxonomy): Bacteria > Myxococcota > Myxococcia > Myxococcales > Anaeromyxobacteraceae > Anaeromyxobacter. Next base: position 5,922 of record DASVZX010000325.1, read on the forward strand.
CGCACGCCCTCGTCGGTCTCGCCGAAGAGCTGGCGCCGCTCGCTGTGCCCGACGATGCCGTGCCGGCACCCCGCCTCGGCGAGCATCGCGGCGGAGATCTCGCCGGTGAAGGCGCCCTGCGCCTCCCAGTGGACGTCCTGCGCCGCCACCTCGAGCCCGGTGCCCTTCACCGCCGCGGCGACCGCGTGGATCGCGGTGAACGGCGGCGCCACGGCCACCTGCACCTTTCCGCCCGAGGCCTGGGCGAGCCCGGCGGCGACGTCCTTCGCGAGCGCGACGGCCTCGGCGACCGTGCGGTGCATCTTCCAGTTTCCGCAGACGAACTTCCGGCGCGCCACGGTCACTCCTCCAGGACCTGGATTCCGGGGAGCACCCGCCCCTCGATGAACTCGAGGGAGGCGCCGCCGCCGGTGGAGACGTGCTTCATCCTGTCGACGAGCCCGGCCTCCTCGACCGCCGCCGCGCTGTCGCCGCCGCCGACGACGGTGACGGCCTGGCTCTCCGCCATCGCCTTCGCGACGCCGAAGGTGCCCTCCGCCCAGGGCTTCTGCTCGAACAGTCCCATCGGCCCGTTCCAGAAGACCGTCTTCGCGCCGAGGATCCGCTGGCGATAGCGGTCGAGCGTCTTCGGCCCGATGTCGAGCCCCATGAGGTCGGCCGGGATGGCGCGGTCGTTCACGACGACGCGCTTCGCGGTCTCCTTCGGCTCGGCGCCGCACACGTGATCGACCGGCAGGAGCAGGTCGACCTTCCGCGCCGCCGCGCGCTCCAGGATCTGCCGCGCGAGCTCGAGCTTGTCCTTCTCGACGAGGCTCCGGCCGACCGGCACGCCCTGCGCGGCGAGGAACGTGTACGCCATCGCGCCGCCGACGCAGACGGCGTCGGCCTTCGCGATGAGGTTCTCGAGCACCTTGATCTTGTCGGAGACCTTCGCGCCCCCGACGATCGCGACGAACGGGCGCGCGGGAGCGCCGAGCGCCTTGCCGAGGTACTCGACCTCCTTCTGGATGAGGAAGCCGGCGGCCTTCTCCTTCACGAACCTCGCCATGCCGGCGGTCGAGGCGTGGGCGCGGTGCGCGGTGCCGAAGGCGTCGTTCACCCAGACGTCCGCGAGGCTCGCGAGCTCCTTCGCGAACGCCTCGTCGTTCTTCTCCTCCTCCGGGTGGAAGCGGAGGTTCTCGAGGAGGAGGACCTGGCCGTCCTTCATGTCCCTCACGGCCTTCCTGACGCCGTCGCCCACGCAGTCGTCGGCGAGGATCACGTCCTGGCCGAGCAGCTCCTGGAGCCGCTCGGCGGCCGGCTCCAGCGTGAGCTTCTGCCGGTCGTCGGGCTTGCCCTTCGGGCGGCCGAGGTGCGAGCCGAGGATCACCCTCGCCTTGTGCTTCAGGGCGTACTGGATCGTCGGCAGCGCCGCGCGGATGCGGGCGTCGTCGGTGACCTTGCCCTGCGCGTCGAGCGGGACGTTGAAGTCCACGCGGATGAAGACGCGCTTCCCCGCGAGATCGAGGGCGTCGAGGGTCTTGAGGGCCATGGCTTACTTCGTGAGGAACGTCGCGACGTCGACCATGCGGTTCGAGAAGCCCCACTCGTTGTCGTACCAGGCGAACACCTTCGCGAAGTTGCCGTCGATGACGAAGGTGGACGTGGCGTCGAAGATGGAGGACGCGGGGTTGCCGTTGTAGTCGACCGACACCGTCGGCGCGTCGGAGTACTCGAGCACGCCCTTCAGCGCGCCCTCCGCCGCCTTCCGGAACGCCGCGTTGATCTCCTCGGCGGTCGCGGACTTCTCGAGCTCGGCGGTGAGGTCGACGAGCGACACGTTCGGGGTCGGGACCCGGACCGACGTCCCGTGCAGCTTCCCCTTGAGCGCCGGGATCACCTCGGCGACGGCCTTCGCGGCGCCGGTCGTGGAGGGGATCATCGAGAGGGCGGCGGCGCGGGCGCGGCGCAGGTCCTTGTGCGGCAGGTCGAGGAGGTTCTGGTCGTTGGTGTAGGAGTGGATCGTCGTCATCAGGCCGCGCTTGATGCCGAACGACTCGAGCAGGACCTTCGCGACGGGCGTCAGGCAGTTCGTCGTGCAGGACGCGTTCGAGATGATCTTGTGCTTCGCCTTGTCGATCTGCTGGTGGTTGATGCCGTAGGCGACGGTGATGTCGGCGCCCTTCGCCGGCGCCGAGATGAGGACGCGCGGCGCGCCCGCCTTGAGGTGACCCTCCGCCTTCTCCTTCTCGGTGAACAGGCCCGTGCACTCGAGGACGAGGTCGACCTTGTTCGCGGCGTGCGGCAGATCGGCCGGCGACCGGATGGCCGTCACCTGGATCTCCTTGCCGTTGACGACGACGCCCTTCTCGGTCGCCTTCACGTCGGCGTCGAGGACGCCGTGGACCGAGTCGTACTTCAGGAGGTGCGCGAGGGTCTTCGTGTCGGTGAGGTCGTTGACGGAGACGAACTCGAGGTCCTTCACGCCGCGCTTCAGGGCCGCGCGAACGATGCACCGACCGATGCGCCCGAAGCCGTTGATTGCGATCCGCGCCATCCTGAAATCCTCCAAGGGATGAGAAAGAGGGGCGAAAAGAGGCGGCTACCCTACCCGCCGTGGGGAGGAGCGTCAACGGAAACCACGGAGGCCGTAAACGGAAAGGACGGCGCCGGATGGCGCCGTCCCGTGCTGCGCTCGAAACTCGTCCGGTCGGCTAGACCGCGGCGCGCTGCTCGCCGGCGGGCTGGTTCGCGGCGGCGGCCTGGGCGGCCGCCTGGGCGTGCTCGTCCTTCAGGTCCTGGGTGATGAGCTCGATGAGCTCCGTCGAGAGGCTCAGGATCTGGTTCGCGGAGTACCCGTTGCCGCGCAGCTCCTTGAACAGGGACTTCGCGAGGATCTTCGTTCCCTTGTTGTCCAGAATGCTCGGCACCATTGCGTTCTCTCCGTCGCGAGGCTACGAGAGGAAACCTGTCGCGGTGACGGTCCTCACCGAGCAAGCCGCAGGCCAGCCCTGCAGACCCGCACTCCTACGAATGATCCCGGGCATTTGCACGCGCCGAGCCCTCGCTCGTCCCACACCCAAGGTGCGTAGCGGCGTTCGCAGCCCCTGGCCGAGCCCCCTCGCTTCCGCGTAGCTTCCTTCGCAGGGAAAGACCGCTTGCGCTACCGCGTCATGAACCTGCCGCTCTGGCTGGACGAGGAGGAGGCCCTGCTCGTCCGCCGGGCAGCCGAGCGCCTCGGACTCTCGCCGGAGCACGTCCGCGAGCCGCTCGTCGTCCGCCGCGCGCTCGACGCGCGCAAGAAGGGACACGTGCGGTGGCTCGTGAACCTCGAGGTCACCGTCGACGGCGAGGTCCCCGGCGCTCCCGCGGACGTCTCGGCGGTGCCGGCGCCCGCGCCGCCGCCGCCGCGCGTCCGGACCCCCGGGGCACGGCCGATCATCCTCGGCGCGGGGCCGGCCGGGCTCTTCTGCGCGTGGGCGCTGCTCGAGCGCGGCGTCCCGTCGATCGTCGTCGATCGCGGGAAGCAGGTCGGGCCGCGCCGGCGCGACGTCGCCGCGCTCCTGCGCGCGGGCGCGCTCGATCCCGAGTCGAACATGAACTTCGGCGAGGGCGGCGCGGGCGCCTACACCGACGGGAAGCTCGGCACGCGGATCCATCACCCCGCGGTGCGGACGGTGGTCGAGCTGTTCGCCCGGTTCGGGAACGCGTCGCGCATCCTCGCCGAGGGGAAGCCGCACGTCGGCTCCGACGTCCTGCCGAGCGCGATCTCGGCGATGGTCGCGGAGCTCGAGCGGGGCGGCTGCACCTTCCTGTGGGGCGTCCGCGCGGACGACCTCGAGCTCGACGGGGACCGGTTCCGGGGGCTCCGGCTCGCCGACGGCCGCACGCTCGAGTCCGACCGGCTCGTGCTCGCCCCCGGGAACAGCGCGCGCGACCTGTTCGAGCTCTTCGCCGCGCGCGGCTGGCCCATCGAGGCGAAGCCCTTCGCGGCCGGGTTCCGCGCGGAGCACCCGCAGGCCCTCATCGACCGGATCCAGTACGGCGCCCCGCAGCGGCCCTCCGGCCTCCCGCCGGCCGACTACCGGCTCGCGGACAACCCGAAGGTGGCGGGGGAGGCCCGCGGCGTGTTCTCGTTCTGCATGTGCCCGGGGGGCGTCGTGGTGCCGACCCCGACGGAGCCCGAGATGCTCTGCACGAACGGGATGTCCAACTCGCGCCGGTCGTCGCCGCTCGCCAACGCGGGGATCGTCGTCGCGGTGTCGCCGGCCGACTACGCGGCGGAGGGGTTCGAGGGGCCGCTCGCGGGGCTCGCGTGGCAGCGCAAGTGGGAGGGGGCCGCGTACCGGCTCGGCGGCGGGGGCTACCGCGCCCCGGCGCAGCGGCTCGCGGCCTACCTCGCGCGGAAGCCCGGCGCGCCGCCCGGGCGCACCTCGTATCGCCCCGGCGTCACGCCCGCGGACCTCTCGGCGCTCTACCCGGCGAGGGTCCAGGAGGCCCTCCGCGCCGGGCTGCGGACCTTCGAGCGCCGCATGCGGGGGTTCGTCACGGACGAGGCGATCCTCGTCGGGGTCGAGACGCGCACGAGCTCGCCGTGCCGGCTCGTCCGGGGGAACGACCTGCAGTCGCCCGCGCTCCGGGGCGTCTACCCGGCCGGCGAGGGCGCCGGCTACGCGGGCGGGATCGTCTCCTCCGCCGTCGACGGGCTGCGGGTCGCCGGCGCGATCTGCGGCGAGCTGGGGCCGGCGTGATGCGCTACCGGGTCCGGAACGCGAGCGGCGAGGAGCTGGTCGTGCCGAGCCTGCGCGATCTCCACCGGCTGTACACGGACGGCTTCCTCGGCGACGAGGATCTCGTCCGGTCCGAGCGGGCGACGGCGTGGGTGCGCGCGGGCGCGATGCCCGCGCTGCACGGGGTGCGCGAGCAGCGGAGCGACCCGAAGAAGATGGCGCTGCTGCTCGCCGCGGCCATCGCGGTCGCGACCGGCATCGGGATCCTGCTCGCCCTCTGACGCGCCGCGCCGTTCCGGCGCGGGTGCGCAATTCTTTTCACACTTCGTGAGAAGTGGGCAGACCGCTCTCCCGAGACCTAGCGGCCTTTCCGGCCGTAGTCGTCCTCGAGCCGGACGACGTCCTCGACCTCGGGCGTCGAGACCTCGAGCACGTCGCAGTCCGTGACGGCCCGCATCCGGTGCACGGTGCCCGGCCTCACGTGGTAGCTGTCGCCGGGGCGCATCGGGTGCTCGGCGAGGCCCCCGCCCTCCGCGCCGAGGACGAGCACCATCTCGCCGCTCCAGAGGTGGATCGTCTCGTCCTTCTTCACGTGGTACTGGAGCGAGAGCTGCGCGCCGGCCTTCACGTGGAGGAGCTTCCCGACGTAGCGGTCGGTCCGGGCCCACCAGAGCTCGTACCCCCAGGGCTTCTCGACCCGCCTCGGCTTCTCGAACGCGCTCATGCACGAACCCTAAGGTCAACGCGAGGGCGTGACGAACCCCTTCGCGCCGGTTTCGCGCGCGACGTCCCGCAGGTACCGCTCGGCGTCCGGCTTCGTCTCGAAGGCGCCGACCCGGACGCGGTAGAAGCGCCCCTTCCCCGGCACGTCCGCCTGCTCGATGCGGGGGTGGAGCGCCGCGAACCTCTCCGCCGTCCGCTCCGCCTCGGCCCGGTCCTGCGCCGCCGCGAGCTGGATCGTCCAGGGCCGGTCCGGCGGCGCCGCGCGAGGGGCCGCCTCGACGGGCTTCGCCGCGGGCGCGGGGGCCGGCGCCGCGACGGGAGGCTCGGCCGGCGGGGGCGCGGCGACCGGCGGGGGCGAAGCGGCGGGCGCGGGTGCCGGAGGGGGCGCCGGAGGCGGCGCCGCCGGCGCGTCCTTCGTGAGCCGGTCGTGGAAGGTGAGCGGCTCCTTCGTCGCGGGCGCGGGCGCCGGGGCGCGATCGAGCGCCTCGAGGTCGCCCGGCGGCGCGGCGACCTCGGCCTGCCGCATCCCGATCTGCTTGCCGACGTTGAGCCCGAGGACGAAGACGACGCCCAGGATGACGAGCGCCCCGACGACGATCGACGCGACCTGCCGGCCGTCGAGGGAGATCTCGAACCGCTCGCGGGTCCGGACGCGTGGGTTCGGCTCTCGCATGGCGCCCGATCCTACGCGTCCTCGCCCGCCTCGCGAATTTCCGGACTCTCCATCCGGTCGGGCGCGGTGACCCCGAGGATGGCGAGCCCGTTCGCGAGCACCTGGCGGAGCGCGCGGCAGAGGAGCAGGCGCCCCGCCGTCTTGCGCGGATCGCTCCCGACGACGCGCTCGCCGGTCTTCTTCCCCTGGGTGTAGTAGGAGTGGAACGCGGCGATCGTCTCCTGGAGCCAGAAGGCGATCCGGTGCGGCTCGTAGGCGAGCGCCGCGCCCGCGACGACGTCCGGGAACGCGGCGATCCGGCGCACGAGCTCCCGCTCCTCCGGCAGCTCGAGGGCCCGGGCCGCGTCGAGGTCGAACGCCGGGTCGGGCACGCCCGCCTCGGCGGCCTTGCGCGCGATCGAGACGAGCCGCGCGTGCCCGTACTGGACGTAGAAGACGGGGTTGTCGAGGGTCTGCTTCTTCGCGAGCTCCACGTCGAAGTCGAGCTGCGCGTCGGAGCGGCGCGTGAGGAACACGAACCGCGCGGCGTCGCGGCCGACCTCGTCGACGAGCTCGCGCAGCGTGACGACCGTGCCGGCGCGCTTCGACATCTTCACCGCCTCGCCGCCGCGCGTCAGGTTCACCATCTGGATGAGGACGACGTGGAGGTCGTCCTTCGCGTACCCGAGCGCCTGGAGCGCCGCGTGGAGCCGGGGCACGTAGCCGCCGTGGTCCGCGCCGAGGACGTCGACGAGGCTCCCGGCCCGCTGCCGCTTCGCCCAGTGGTAGGCGATGTCGGCGCAGAAGTAGGTCGGCGTGCCGTCCGCCTTCTTCACCGGGCGGTCCACCTCGTCGCCGTACTGCGACGAGCGGAAGAGCGTGAGGTCGTCGGAGACGGCGATCCCTTCCTCGCCCGTCTCGGCGTGCGTGGGGGGCGCCGGCGCCGCGCCCTTCTTCGACTTCGGGGGCGGAAGCTTGCCGACGTACACGAGCCCCTTCTCCTCGAGCGTCCTCAGGAACCGCTCGACGGTCCCGCTCTCGTAGAGGGCCTTCTCCGACGCCCAGACGTCGAAGCCGACGTTGATGGCGGCGAGGTCGCCCCGGATCATCGCGAGGACGTCCTGCACCGCCGCGTCGCGAAAGAGGGCGAGCCAGTCCCGCTCCGGCGCGTCGAGGAATCGATCCCCGTGCGCGGCCCTCAGGCGCGCGGCGATCTCCTTCACGTACTCGCCGGGATAGCTCTTCGGCGGCATGGTCACCTGCCGCCCGAACAGCTCCTGGTAGCGCAGGTGGACGGAGCGCGCGAGCGTCTGCACCTGCGCGCCGTAGTCGTTCACGTAGTACTCGCGCGTGACGTCGAACCCCGCCCAGCGCAGGAGGCTCTGCACGCCGTCGCCGACGACCGCGTTCCTCCCGTGGCCGACGTGCATCGGGCCCGTGGGGTTCGCCGACACGTACTCGACGATGACCTTCCTCCCCTCGCCCACCGCCGTCCGGCCGTACTCCGCGCCGAGCGCGAGCGCGCGCTCGAGCGCGCGCAGCCACAGGTCGGGGGCGAGCCGCACGTTCACGAACCCCGGCCCGGCGATCTCGAGCGAGGCGGCGTCGCCGCCCGCGTCCACCGCGCGGACCGCGTCCACGATCTGCGCGGCGACCTCGCGCGGCGGCTTCCCCGCCGCCCGGGCGATCACCATCGCGGCGTTCACCGCGAAGTCGCCGTGCTTCGGGTCGCGCGGGGCCTCGACCGTGAAGGTCACGTCCGCGGAGGGCCAGCGCCCCTCCGCGGCCCCCTTCGCGAGCGCCTGGCGGAAGAGCTCGATGACGCGATCTCGGACCATGGGTGCCGCGTCATACCGGGCCGAAGGCCGCGGCGCAAGCGCGCGCCCCCCGTGAACGCGCCCGTGCCCGAGCCCGCGCCCGGCTCCCCCCGGGCTCGGGCCCGGGCTCGTTCACGTGCACGGACGGCACGCTACGGAAAGGGATCGAACGCCCCGCACCGCCTGCACCGCCAGGCGCGGGCGGGGGCGTCGGCGCCGCACCGCACGCAGCGCAGCGGCCGGCCGCGGCGGAGGAGCGCCGTGACGAGGAGGTCGTGCCTCGCCGCGAGGTCGTCCGGGCCGGGGGCCTCGGCCTCCCGGAGCAGCTCGCGCATCGCGACGGTCACCTCCCCCGTCGCGTCCCTCTCGAGCGCGCGCCGGAGCGCCGCGACGGCGTCGGGCGTCCGGCCGAGCCGGTGGAGCGCGCGCCCGTGCAGGAGGTGGAGCGCCGCGTCGTCCGGGCGCGCCGCGAGGCGGCCGCGCACGAAGGCCTCCGCCGCCTCCCCCTCTCGGACCGCGGCGAGCGCGGGCCAGGCGAGCGTCGTCGCCCGCGGCTCCGCGTCGAGGGCGGCTCCGATCGTCTCCAGGGCCCGCGCGCCCTCGCCGCGCGCGGCGGCGACCTCGGCGGCCGCGAGGCGCGCGTCGGCGCTCGCCGGATCGACGTCGACGGCCTCCTCCGCGAGGGCCGCCGCGCCGGCGGCGTCGGCGGCGGCGATCGCGCGCGCCCGCGCCGCGAGGAGGTGCGCGAGGACCGGGTCGGGCCGGGCGGCGCAGATCCGTCGCTGCACCTCGATCGCCCCCGCGACGTCGCCCTGATCGAGCCGGACGTCGCGGAGCCCCTCCGCCGCCGCCGGATCGCTCGCCGCGAGCTTCTCGTAGATCTCCGCCGCCTCCGCGAGCATGCCGCTCCGCCGGTAGTCCTCCGCGAGCTCGCGCTCGACCTCGGCCCGGCCGGTCGCGTCGAGCGCCGGGCCGAGCAGCATGTTCCGGTGCAGCCGCACCGCGCGGGAGAGATCGCCCGTGCGCCGGAACAGGGCGCCCAGCGCGAGGTAGGTCTCCACCGCCTGCGGCGTCCCGAGCCGCGCCGCGTCCGAGAGCGCCTCGATCGCCGCGTCCGGGTCGCCCGAGATCACCGAGCGGAACGACCTGAGGTACGCCTGCGCCTCGTCGCGCCGCTTGCGGAGCCGGTCCGCCACCAGGATCCCGACGAACCCGGCGAAGGAGGCTGCGGCGACCGCGATCCACAGCCCGGTCACGGCGCCGCGGCCCGGAACCCGGCGTGGATCCGCTCCCAGGCCGCGTCGAGCGCCTCGGGGACGACGCGCTGGTCCGCGATGACCGGCATGAAGTTGTTGTCGCCGACCCAGCGCGGGACGACGTGCCAGTGGAGGTGCGGCTCGATCCCGGCGCCCGCCGCCTTGCCGAGGTTCATCCCGACGTTCATCCCCTCGGGCCGGTACACCGCCTGGATCACCGCGACGGCGCGGCGGAGCTCGTCCTGCAGGTCCGCCCACGCGTCCTGCGCGAGCGCGGCGAGGTCCGAGACGTGCGCGCGCGGGATCACCATTACGTGCCCGGAGTTGTAGGGGTAGCGGTTCAGGCACGTGAACGCGTGCGTCGAGCGGTGCGCGACGAGGTTCGCCCGGTCGTCCCGCTCCGGCGCGGCGGGGAACTGGCAGAAGATGCACCCCGGGGGCTTGGGCCCCGCGATGTACTCCATGCGCCACGGCGCCCAGATCGGCCGCTCCACGTTGCCCCCTTCACTGCGCGAGGAAGTAGACGCCGGGCGCCTGCGCCGCGCGCGCCTCGTGCGCGAGCCGCGCCGAGACCGCGTCGGCGACCGCGCCGGCGGCGTCGCCCATGAGCTGCTCGAGGAACCGCCCCCGCTCGTCGGGCGGGTACACGAGGTGCGGCTCGCCGGAGAGCTTCGCCTCCTTCTTCGCGAGGTCCACGGCGTCGTAGAAGTTGCCGAGCGCGTCGACGAGCCCGAGATCCTTCGCCTCGGCCCCGGTGATGACGCGGCCGTCCGCGATCTTGCGGACCTCGGCCTCCTCGAGGCCGCGCCCCTGGACCACCGCGGCGAGGAACTGCCCGTAGACCCGGTCGATGAGCGACTGCCAGTACGCGCGGTCCTCCGGCGTCATGTCGCGGAAGGGGTTCCCGGCGTCCTTGAGCTTCCCGCTCTTCACGGTCTCCATCTTGAAGTTGAACCGCTCGGCGAGACCCTTCACGTTCGGGAACTGGGAGATGACGCCGATGGACCCGGTGAGCGTCCCGGGCGCGGAGACGATCTTCGGGCACGCGACGGCGATGTAGAAGCCGCCCGACGCCGCGAGGTTCCCGAGCGAGCAGACCACGGTCTTCTTCTTCGCGAGCTTCACGACCTCGTCGTGGATCTCCTGGCTCGGTCCGACCGCCCCGCCGGGCGAGTCGATCCGGACGACGACCGCCTTCATGTCGTCGTCCTGCTCGAACTTCCGGATCTGCCTCAGGAGCGCGTCGCCCTCGACGCCGCCGTCGCCCAGCCCGATCCCTCCCTTCACGACCAGGACGCCGACGCGCGGGCCGCTCGAGATGCGGGGCGACTCCCCGCGGACGACGCTGTAGGCGAGGACCAGGAAGCCGAAGAACGCGAGGAAGAGCCCGCCGAAGATGAAGAGCACGATCCCCATCGCGAGCCGATCGCGCTTCGGCGGCGCCGGCGGCGGGAACGGCGGCGGCGCGCCCCACCCCCACCCCCACCCTCCCCACCCCGGCGGCGGCCCCGCGGGCGGCTGCCCGCCCTGGGCCTGCGGCGTCGTCTGCGGCCGCCCTGGAGCGACCGGCGTCGTCGGCAGGGGCTCGTTGGGATCCGAGGGGTTCATGGTGCGGTCAGGTAAGCACGCGGTGGGGGGTGCTGCAACGGGCAAGAGGGAGCACCCGCCCTCGATGTCTCCGCGCTTCGTTCCGCCCGGCCGAGTGGAACCCGGACCGAGGTCGGTGCGCGGATGACGACGTGAGTCGGCGTCCCTGGCCCGAAGCCGCCGAAAGCGACCGGCCCCGCCGCGGAGCGGCCGCCCGCGGGCGCGCGCGATGATGAAGCGAGTCGCGCGCGCGGCGTGCGTCGCGTGCCGCCGGCGTGCGCGAGAGGCCCCCTCTCCCCGGCCCTCCCCCTGGCGCTGCCGGGGGGAGAGGGGGGAAGAGAAGCAGGAACGGGCGGCCCGCGCGAAGCGGACCGCCCGTCGGAGCTGCAGGGACCGGGTGCGCCTACTTGCGCCGGTTGAACTTCTCCATGAGGTCGCCGAGCCGCGCGCGCCCGTCGCCCTGGCGGCGGAGGTACTCGCGGTAGTCGTCCTCGCCGCCGTCGCGGTTGAGGGCCTTGATCGAGAGGGCGACCTTGCGGTCCTGGAGGTCCATGTCGATGACCTTCACCTCGATCTCGTCCCCCTCCTTCACGACGTCGCGCGGGTTCTCGACGCGCTCGTCCTTCATCTCGGAGACGTGCACGAGCCCCTCGATGCCGGGCTCGATCTCCACGAAGGCGCCGAAGTCGGTGACCTTCGTGACCTTGCCCTTCACGCGGGAGCCGACCGGGTGGCGCTCGGAGAGCGTCGTCCACGGATCCGGCTGGGCCTGCTTGATGCCGAGGCTGAAGCGCTCGTTCTCGACGTCGATGTTGAGCACCACCGCCTCGACCACGTCGCCCTTCTTGAACTTCTCGCCCGGGTGCTTGATCCGCTCCGTCCACGAGATGTCGGAGACGTGCACGAGGCCGTCGATGCCCTCCTCGACGCCGACGAAGACGCCGAAGTCCGTGACGTTGCGGACCTCGCCGCGGATGACCGAGCCGATGGGGTACTTGTCCTCGAGGAGCGTCCAGGGGTTCGCCTCGATCTGCTTCATGCCGAGGCTGATCCGCTTCGCCTTCGGGTCGATGTCGAGCACGACCGCCTCGACCTGCTGGCCGACCTCGACGAGCTTCGAGGGGTGCTTCACGCGCTTGGTCCAGCTCATCTCGGAGACGTGGACGAGGCCCTCGACGCCCTGCTCGAGCTCGATGAACGCGCCGTAGTCGGTGAGCGAGACGACCTTGCCCTTCACGCGCGTGCCGACCGGATACTTCTCGTCGGCGCGGTGCCACGGGTCCTCCTGGATCTGCTTGAGGCCGAGGCTGACGCGCTCCGAGGCGGGGTCGAACTTGAGGACGACGACGCGGACCTCCTGGCCGACCTCGAACATCTCCGACGGGTGGCCGATGCGGCCCCAGCTCATGTCGGTGACGTGGAGCAGGCCGTCGATCCCGCCGAGGTCGATGAAGGCGCCGTAGTCCGTCAGGTTCTTCACGACGCCCTTGAGGAT
>DASVZX010000326.1:0-10038 GCA_036391435.1 Anaeromyxobacter sp.
GGTCCTCCCCGCCCCGCCCGTGAAGCCCGGCGGGTCGAAGCTCAAGAAGTGGGTGTGCGCCTGCCCGGTGAACGTCCGCGTGGCCGTCGCGGACTTCGACGCGACCTGCAACCGGTGCCACGAGCCGTTCCGGAGGGCCGAATGAAGGGGACGCGAAATCGCCGCTGGGGGCCATGCCCCCACTGCGGCGCCGAAGGCTGGGAGACGGGCCGCGAACCGGTGTCGCCGCGGCACGACCACGACCGTCCCGACGGACGGCGGTGCGTGAAGGCGGAGAACGATCGGGTGCGTACGACCCACTACGCCGCCGATGGCCGGGTCGTCTGCGGCAACGTCAAGACGGAGACGTTCGAGGAGGCGCGCTACCTCGCCGCCCGCTGGAACCGCGGCGAGGAGCGCCCCGAAATGCGGGTGGCCGTCGTCCGGGCGAGCGACGGTCGTACCGGGGAGGTCTGGCCGTGACCCGGCACGAGATCCTTCGGGACCTCGACGCGGCCGGCGCCGCCCTCGGTGCCGGCTTCGCGTGGCTCGGGGACCAGGCGCTCGAGGACGGCTGGGCGGCGTGGGTCCGCGCCGGCCGTCCGCCGGCGGCGCTCGTGGACGCGGAGCTCGACGCCGACGGCCGCGTGCGCGTGACCGTCGAGGAGATCCTCTAGGGTGGCGGCCGCAGACCGACGGTCTGACCGGCGAGCGCGTGCGTGGAGTCCGTAAGGAATTCGATCCGGCCGCCGCGGACGAATGAATGACACCGCGAGCACGTGAAGGGAGACGGCTCGCGCCCGGCCGCGATCTCCGCGGCGTTGTAGGTACACCAGCAGGACTCCCCCGGCTTGAAGCTTGAGCAGAAGTGCCCGCACGTCACGAGGACGCTCGGGCTGAATGTCGGCGCGTCGTAGTTGCCGTCGAAAGTCCAGCCCGAGGAGACGGCGTGCATCTCCTCGCAGCCCGGGCACCAGAACGCGAGGCCGCCGCCTTCTTGGGTGCGGAGTACGCCCCGCAGCGCCATGGGTCAGAACCGGAGCAGCGCGAGCGCCAGGACACCGGAGCCGCCCCGCCCGCCGAACGCACCGCCGGCGAGCTCGAGGCGCCCGCGGAGCCACGGCGGCGGGGCGACGAGCGCGCCGTAGGAGCACCCGGTCGCCGTGCAGAGCGCGAGCGCGCCGATCCCGAGGCCCGGACCCGGCGCCGGCGGCGCGACCTCCGCGGAGAGGTAGCGCGTCAGGTCCGTCCGGATCGCGTCCCCGAACAGGAGGTGCGGCCCGTCAGGGTCGATGCGGTTCGCCTGGGCGGCCAGGACGAGGACTCGGTTGCCCGCCTCCGTCCGGATCTCCGCGCTCGCGACATCGATGGAGGTCTTGTCGGTGAGCCGCAGGACGCACGCGGCGGGGTCCTGGGAGCCCGCAGGCGCGGCGGATGGCGCGACGGGCAGGGCGCCGGTGCTGCCGCGCGCCACGGCCACGGTACGGCCCTTGGCGGCCCGCTGCGCGCGGTCGAGCGCGGCGGCGAACCCGGCGACCTGCGCCTTCGCCGCGTCGGCCTCCGCCCGGAGGTCTCGCTCGCTCGCCTCCCTCGCGCGGACGACGCCGGCGAGGTCGAGCTTCGCCGCCTCGGCAGCCTGCGCGGCCCGCGCCTCGCGCGCCTCGGCGCGCTGGAGCGCCACGCCGAACCCCGCGGCGAGCGCCACGAGCACGACGACAGCCCCGAGCAGCACCTTGCGGTCCCAGGTCATGACCGGTCCTCCTTCGCGCGGACGGCGCCCGCGGCCTCGTCCACGGTGACGTGCTTTCCCCGGAGCTCGAACAGCAGCGCCGGGCCGAGCGCGATGAGCAGGTGCCCGGCCCAGTCCCGGGCGTGCCAGTGGCGGACGGCGTCGTAGCCGCCGGCGCCGGCGACCGCCTGGTACGCGGCGACGCCGACGAGGTACGCGACGGCCTGGACGTGATGCGCCTCGCGGCGCGCGAACGCGCCGAGCGCGAGGATCTTCTGCTTCATGACTCCTCCGGCGGGTCGGGCGGGGTCGGCGGGACGCCGGTGGGCCACCCGGGTTGGCTGAGCAGGGTGTGGTAGACGGCGAGGACGTCGTCGCCGTAGTCGCCGCCGAACGTGCAGCGGTTCGGGTCCCAGCCCTTCGTGAGGTAGCGCCGCACGTGCTCGGGGCCGGCGTTGTAGGCGCACACGACGCCGAGCAGGTACCGGGCCGAGTTCACGTACGGCTGGAGCTCGTGCCGGGCGTCGTCGAGCGCCGCGCAGCACGCCGCCGCCTGGTCCTCGACGGCCCACGGCGCCGGCTTGATCAGGTGGGCGAAGGGCCCGCGGTCGTCGATCTGGAACAGCCCGCGGCCGTGGCCGTGGTCGCCCACGCCGTCGGGCGAGCCGCGCGGCGTGTACCCGGGCATGTTGCCGAGCCACGTCTCGCGTAGACCGATCGCCGCCACGAGGAGCGGGTCCTCGGGCGGCGACTTGGCCCGCGCGGCGTACGCCGCGCAGCCGGCGGTGACGGCGGCGCGGTAGGGATCGACCCAGTCGCGCCGCGCAGGCGTCACTCGCTCAGGTCCTTCTTGACGTCGGCCGCCGCCTGCTTCACCTCGGCGGTCTCGTCCTTCACGGCGGCGAGCGCGGCCTTGGCCTTCGCCTCGACGGGCTTGTGGAACGACCGGTAGGCGAGGCCGACGATGACGACGAACGCGGCGAGGGGGATGAGGTAGCCGAGGTAGTGCATGTGCGGGTTCTCCTTGGGTTGGAAGGCGTTACTTCCCCAGCTGGGCGGCGACGATCACCATCCGGCAAGTGACCCCGACGCCCTGCGCCGGCATGATCAGCCGGACCTGCCGCGGCAGCGCGCACGCGGCCGACGCGACGCCGCCGAATGATCCGGCCGCCGTGATCCCGATCGAGAACTGCGCGAGGGTCGCCGCCGCCGTGAGATTTCCCGTACCGGCCAGCTGCACGCCGCCCCCGTTGGCGTCGATGAAATTGACCTGCGGACCGCCGCCCGCAGGGGAGCCGCCGGCGAGGGTGAGGATGATCGTGAGGAGATCGGCTCGGGAGACGTCGAGTGGGCCCGTGTCGAGCGCGGCATTCGCGCCGCTCGTCTGGTCGTAGAGGATGAGTCCGTTCATCGTCGTCTCGTTTTCTGGTTACGGCACGCGCGACGCGGGCTTGCGGAGGATTCGGCTCAGCACGGGACGCTGCATCCGCGCGCCGGCGAGACGAGCGGCGAGCGGCGAGCGCGAGCGGTTCCGCTCGTCGTCCTGCCAGTCGCCGCCCTGGAGGTGCATCGTCGCCTCCTCGGCCTGGCCGCCCTGGGCGTACCTGCGAGCCGCGAGCGTTCGCGCGAGGGGCCGCGCCTCGGGGATCGGGGCCGGCGGCTCCTCGTCCTCCTCCTCGGCGCTGTGCTCCTCGTCGAGCCCGGGATCGTACGAGTCGTACTCGGCCGCCTCGCCCTCGCCCTCGTCCGCCTCGTCCGCGTCCTCGTCCGCCTCGCCGCCGGCGTACATCGGGTGATCCGGGCACTCCGGGTCGTGTGACGCCGACACGCCGCCGTGCGCGAAGTGCTGGCACGCGCCGTGACCGTCCTCGACGTACACGCCGCTCCGCTCGTCGTGCTCCGCCTCGAAGTGGTGCGGGCCGGATGCGCGCCCGCCGGCGAAGTAGTGGCGGCCGGCGAGGCGCGCGGCGAGGCCGCCGTGCGCGCGGTGCTCCACGTGCTCGGGCAGGCGGGCGTACTGCTTGGCCGTCGTCGCCTGGTCGAAGTCGCGCACGACGTCGCGCCCGACCTTCTCCGGGTGCGCGTGGAAATATCCCTGCTGGGCCTTGCTCAGGTACGACACGACGCTTTCCTCCTTCAAGGGGTCGGATCGGCCTAGCCGCCGCGGCCCCCTTCTAGGTTCTCCCGCGCGGCCTGCGTGGACGTCGCGAACCTGCGGGCGATTCGCGTCTGCACATCACGTGTCCGCGGCCCCTGCTGCGGCGACGGGTTGCCTTGCGTCGGGGCGCTCTGCTGCCGCGAGTAGCTCGCTTGAGCGGCCGCTATCGCCTGCCCCGTAGTCGAGCGGGTGAGGTCCCAGCCGAGGAGCACGCCGAGCCCGGCGCGGAGCCGCGGCGAGACGGTCTCGTGCTTCGACAGCGCGTGGCCGACGCGCTCGAGCGCCTTCATCCGGATCAGCTGCCCGTACGCCGGCCAGATCGCGTCGAGCGCCTGGACGTGGTCCGGGGTCAGGCTCCCCTCGCCGAGGTGCGCGAGGACGGCCATCGGGTCGCGCGCGATCTCGGCCGTTCGGTTCAGCGCCGAGAGCTCGGAGCGCGATGGCTGGTACACGGGGTCGAGCGGGCCGGTGACGTCGTACCGCGGGATGCGCCCGCTAAGCGTCGCGACCGCGCCGGCGACCCGCCCGCGGACTTGATCCATCACGGGGGCGATGAACCGGTCGAGCGTGGGGTCGGAGAGCGCGGCGAGCGCCTTCTGCGGGTCGGCCGCGAACTGGTTGATCTCGGCGCTCCGCTCCGAGAAGTTCTCGGGCGTGAACAGGTCTGCGGTCTTCGCCGCCGCGAAGCCGCCCGCGCCGGCGAACGCGCGCTCCACGGCGTCGCCGACCTCCGACTCCACGCCGGTCGCGAGCTTCTCGAGGGCACTCGCGCCGCGGACGCCGAGCCAGGCGAGGACGTGGGACCCCTGCCGGCGGACGAGGGCGGTCGCGGCGGTACCGATGAGCCCCTGGCCGAGCGCGCGGCCCAGGAGGCCGCCGCCCTCGCCCTGCGCCGCCTCGGCGCCGCCGCCCAGCACGCCGGACGCGAGCCCGGTGAGGAGCTCCGTCGGCGAGACGATGTTGTTCCCCTCGGCCCGGTTGATGCCGCGCTGGGCGAGCTTCTGCACGATCGCGCCCAGCTGGTACTGCCGGTTCGCCGCCTTCCACGCCTCGGAACCGACGGAGGAGCGCTGGAGCGCATCCTCGATCGAGTCCGACATGGCGTTCCGGAAGTCGTGCATCGCTCCCTTGGTGAGGTTCGAGTCGAAGTCGACCGCGCCGCGGGAGAACCCGATCGCGTCGCTGACCTCCTTCCGGAGCGCGTGGACGTCCTCGACGGATAGCGCCTTCCCCGCGAGGCCGCGGGAGTACCGGTCGACGACGGCCTCCATCTTCGACACCGCGCTCGCCGCCCACGGGTTCCCGTCGAGCTCGCCGACGATGCCGCGGAGCCGGCCGAGGAGCTCGTCGCCGGAGACGGTCGTACCGGCCTGCCCGGCCTTCGCCATCTCGGACTTCATGGCGGTCCAGGCGTCGTCCATCATCGTGCCGCCGATGCCGTGCGACACCTGCGGCGTCGTGAACGGGCCGACCGGCTTGTACGACGACTCGCCGATCTCCCGCATCATCTGGAGGTAGCCCGCTTCGCCGTACCGCTTCACGAGGTCGGCGCGGTCCGACTGGATCCCGCCGAGCGACTTCATCGTGCGGTCGGCCGCGAAGTCGCGGAGGTCGCCGGACCACTGCTCCGCGTGGTCGGCCGCGAACTTGCGCGCGTAGCCGCCGAGCGCCCCGAGGCCGCCGCCGATCAGCGTCCCGAGCCCCACCTGGCGCATCGCGACCTCGGCGGTGAGCCCGGGATCCCCGAGCACCGCGCGGTTCGCGACGTCCGAGGCGGAGTAGAGGCCGCCCTCGAGCGCGCCGCTGGCCGCCGCGCCGAGAACACCGGTACCGAGGGCGCGGGAGACGACCGTCCCGGCCTTCCCGATTAAACCGGGCGCCCCGACGCCCAACGCGGCGCCGCCGATGGCGCCGGTGAGCGCGCCGGCGCCGCGCGCGAGCGGGTGGAACATCGCGCGGTACTGCTGGTCCTGCGCCGATACCCCGAGGGCCTGCTCGAGCGCGGGTGCGATGACCGGGAGGAGCGTGTCGGCCGCGCCCTCGCCGAACGCCGCGGCGGTCTGGCCGAAGTTCTCGTAGTGCGCCTTGAGGCGCGCGAGCGCGACCTCGTCCGGCGCGGCGGGCCGGTACCCGAGGTCCATCAGGTCCGGCAGCTGCGAGGGGTCGTCGAGGCCGACCAGGCGCCGCGTCTCAGGGTCGACGAGCGTGATCGGCCCGCTCGCGGCCGCCATCAGCGGGATGTTCGGGGCGTGCGCCGCGAACGGGGCGGGGCCGCCGACCTCGCCGCCGCCGGCGTAGCCCTGCCAGTCGACGACGTACGAGCTCATGTCCGGGCCGGGGCGGCTCGGGTCTGCCGTGAGCGCCTTCGACATGCTGGCCCAGAACTTCGGGTCGCGCCAGCGGGGGTCCTTGTGCTCGTAGTCGCCGCCGAGGACGAGGTGCCCGACCTCGTGGGCGAGGCTCGTCGCGGCGACGTCCCCCTTCCCGTCGTACTGCACGTCCATCCGGCCGCCCGCGACCTGCCCGTTCGTCTTGCGGACGATGGTCCGGCCGGAGTGCTCCGAGTCGCCCTGGACGTTCGGCGAGAGGTGAACCTCGAGCCCGCCCCAGGTCTGCGTCGGCGCCCCCCAGCCTCGCGCGGCCGCGTCGAGCACCTGCTTGACCCGCGCCTCGTCGCCCCCCTGGACCCAGAGCGGCTCGTCCGGCGCGATCAGCTGCGTCGGCAGGTCGGAGTCGCCGCCGCTCCGCCGGCGCGGCAGCGCCACCATCCGCGGCTGGCGTGCGGGTGGCGGCGGCGGCCCCGCGTGCGCGCGCTCCTGCGCGAGGATCTCCGCCACGCTGCGCGGCGGCATCATCGCGTCGGCCACGTTGGTCGGGTCGCTCATCGGACCGCCCGAGGCAGCTGCGGGCGGTGCAGGCTGCCGTGGTTCTCCCAGATCGACCATCGGCCGTTTGCGCCGATGTCACGGAGCGCGTTGACGGAGTCACCGTGGTAGAACTGGTCGAAGTTGTCCGGGACGAGGTGCTCGACCATCTTGAACGCCTCGCCGCGGCCGACGTTCATCGCGTTTGCCAGCTGGAGGATCACGGCCTCGCGGTACTGCTTGTAGGCCGCCGCCGCGTCCGTCGGCCGGAGCATCGTGGCGAGCCCGGTGCGCGCGGCGTCCAGCTGGTCGACGGCGCTCGTATAGCCGTCCCACTTCTGGAGCCCCTCGACGGCCGCCTTGCGGTCCTCGGGCGAGCGCGCGAACGTCGTCCGGCCGCCGGGGCCCGGCATCGCGAGGGACGTGTACTGGTCCCACGACCACGGCGGGGGCATGTCGCCGACGACGTGGCCGCCCGACCGGATCATGTTCTGGAGCCCCTGGTACTGCGCGATCTGCATCTTGATCGGGATGAGGGGCTGCCGCAGCTGGTACAGGGCCATCTGGGCCCGCGGCATCGCCTGCGCGGCGTTCGACGTGGCGGTGAGTTCGTGGATCTTCGCCTCGAAGTACGCCATCTGCTGCATGTACGAGACGCGGACGGCCTGATCGAGGTTGCCGTACCGGTCGAGGTTCATCTTCACGAGGTTCTGCTTCTGGTTGAGGCTCTGAACCTGGGCCTCGAGGTCCCGCTGCACGAACCCGTTGATCATATCGAGGGCGGGGTTGCGGCCCGTGATCCCCGAGCCGAGACCGCTCAGGAGCAGGGCGACGAACCCGGCGACCTTCTGACCGACCGTGCGGTTGTGGAAGACGCGGTTGGGATCGATCTTCGCGGCCTTGTAGTCGGCGACGGTCGCGTTGTAGTCGGTGTCGATCTTGGCGCGGGCGTCTTGGTACCACTTCATCTGCTCCTGCGCCCACGCCGCCTGCGAGCGGGCGGTGTCGGCCTCGGCCTCAGAGCGCGTCTTCTCCGCTGCCGCGATGTCGCGCACCGCGCCCGACGGCGGCGCCATGTCCCTGAGTATCCCCGCGAACGGGTCGAACGCCTTTGCCGCGCCGGGGCCCATCGGGTACTGGACCGCGTACGGGTCGGGGGTAGGCGCACCCGGGCCGTGCGACGGCATCAGCTGCATCGGCGCGGGGGGAGCGATCGGATTCGCCGGGCCGGGGGGCGGCATCCCGTAGGTGCCGCCCGCGCCGGAGCCGCCCGCGCCGATGTACGACCACCAGGGGCGGTCGGCCGGGGTTCCGACCGTCTCGGGCGCGGTCGCCGGCATCGTCGCGGGCGGCGGCCACACCGGCGCGGCCGCCATGCCACTGATCCCGCTCAGATCCTCGGTCGGCACCGGCGCGGGCGTGACCTCGCCGCCATCGGCGAGGTGCTGGCCCTGCGCCTGCGCGTAGCGCCGGGTGCGCTCGAGCGACCCCTGGACGATCTCGTCCTGCGCCTTCGCGGCCCGCGTGCGCTCCGGGAGCGTCCCCGACGTGCGGACTGTGCCGTCGCGCAGCGTGGTCGTCGGCAGCGACGCGCGCTGCCGCGCGTCGGCGAGCCGAGCCTTGATCTGGTCCGAGGTCGGGATCTCGCCGCCGTCTGCCATGTGGGGCTCCTCCGTGTGCGACGCGATTGCTCGGAGGATGCGGTCGCCGGTCCCCTCCCGTACCTCCTTGTGGCGGAGCGCGGCCTCGAGTTCCGCGGCCCGCTCTGGGGAGAGCACCGGCCCCTGGAAGCCGCTCCCGGGCACCGGGATCGTCTCGTGGCTCTGGAGGTCGTAGATCGCCTTCTGGTGGGCAGCCGCCGCCTGCCGGAGCGCGTCCGCGCGGTCCGGGACGACCTTTGAGACGTCGAGCTCCCACTTGCCGGTCTCAGGATTGCGCCACCCGCCGGCGACAGCCTGCGGGTCGTGCATGAACGTTCGCTCCCGCTGGTTGATGTACCGCTTGAGCGAGCCCGCGCCGATCTCCGGCCGGATCTCGCCGAGGTCCGGGCGAGTCGAGAGCGCGTAGCCGTGCGTCACGGCCTGGTTCCGCGCCGGGTCCCAGGTGAAGCCGCCGGCCCTGCGCCCCTCGGCGGCGAGGTCGCGCGCCTCCTCCCGCGTCGCGACGAGCGCGGGATTGAACACGCCGCGGATGCTGGCCCGCGCGGCCGGCCCCGAGGGCATCGTGTGCCCGAGGAGGTGCCCGACCCAGGGCGCGGCGAGGTCGAGCCCCGCCGTCCAAGGGGCGTCGGAGAGCGCCTCGCGCGTCGCTACCGCCGCATCGACCCCGCGGCCGACCGCGTGCGCGACGTCGAGCGCTGCGGCCTGCCCCG
Organism: Anaeromyxobacter sp.; assembly: GCA_036391435.1. Taxonomy (GTDB): domain Bacteria; phylum Myxococcota; class Myxococcia; order Myxococcales; family Anaeromyxobacteraceae; genus Anaeromyxobacter. Next base: position 9,102 of record DASVZX010000326.1, read on the forward strand.
TGCGCGCTGCGACGCCGGCGAGGCCCTTCGCTTCGCTCCACGGAAGGGCGCGGATGAGCGCGAGCGAGCCGGCGGCGTGCGCCGCGGGGTTCTCCTCCGCCGCGCGGTCGTGCTCGGCGCGGTACTGCTGGAGCACGTCCTCGAACGGGATGTTCGCGTACCGCTCGTCGCCGAGGGCGGCGCGGATCTTGTTCGCGGCCCAGTGGGCGCCGGCCACAGGGTAGTCGAATCCGGGCAGGATCCCGCGCCCGAACGCCTCCGCCATGTGGACGGGCTCGTACCGGCTATTGAGTATGTCGACCCCGCCGGACGATTCGACGTAGTCGGGCGTCATGCGGTACTGGTGCAGCTTGCCCTGCGGGTCGACGTGCTCCGCGTAGCCCTCGCGGCGCAGCTGGTCGGCGATGTAACCGGGCATCGGGCGCATCTCGGCGTCATCGTTCGTCGCCGCGTACGTTGGCGCGGGCTCAGGCAGTAGCCCGTGCTCCGGTGCCACCCCCGCCGTGTCTGCCGCGTCGTGGGTGAGGTGCGCCGCCTCGACCGCGTTCTGGCCGAGTCGATCGACTCGAGCGGCGCCTCGCGCTGCGGCGAACTCCTGCTCCAGAGCCGGCATGACCGAAGCGTAGGCCCCGAGACCGCGGCTGCCGCCGAGGATCTGCGCGACCTCGCCGCCAGCGGCCATCCTCTGCGGCGGCTTCACCTTGCCGCCCTTCGCCATGTTCCGGAATCGCTCCACGGTCGTCGGGTAAAGGCGCGACTTCGCGATGCGGAACTCGCCCCGCGCGCCCTGCGCGATGAAGTGCTGCGGCTCCTCGCGGAGGATCCCGAAGCTCACGACGCCCTCCGCGCTCCCCGCTTTCTCGAGACGAGGTGCGCGACGAAGTTGGCTGCCTTCCGCGGGGCGTCGGGCGCGGTCGTGACCGAGCGCGGGACGACG
>DASVZX010000327.1:0-10002 GCA_036391435.1 Anaeromyxobacter sp.
GCGAGCTCGGCGAGCGGCCGGGGGACGCGCGCGGCCCCGAGGAGCCCGCCCACGTCGCCGCCCGGCCCGGCGAGCCGCGCGCCGGTCACCAGCTCCGCGACGAGCACCCCGACCGCGTACACGTCGGTCCGGGCGTCCTCGGGGCCGCCGCGCCGCTGCTCCGGCGCCATGTACCCGGGGGTCCCGCTCCCGGCGGGGCCGCCCGCGCCGAACACGTGGGCGAGCCCGAAGTCGAGCACCTTCACGCCGCCGTCGGCGCAGAGGAACACGTTCGACGGCTTGAGATCGCGGTGCAGCACGCCGTGCGCGTGCGCGTGCGCGAGCGCCCGCGAGACGGCGAGCGCGATCCGCATCGCCTCCCGCGCGGAGACGCGGCCGAGCCGCAGGCGCTCGGCGGCGGTCTCGCCCCGCAGGAGCTCGAAGATGAGGTAGGGCCCCTCGTCCGCGCCGGCCTCGAAGAGCGTGACGATGTTGGGGTGCTGCAGCTGCGCGACGGCCATGGCCTCGCGCCGCAGGAGCTCGGCGCTCGCGGGATCGCGCGCGCGCGCGCCGGGCCGGATCGCCTTGAACGCGACGCGCCGGCGGAGCTGCCGGTCGAGCGCCTCGAACACGACGCCGAAGCCCCCGTGCCCGAGCTCGCGCACGAGCTCGAACTTGCCGACGCGGGCGCCGGGCGCGAGCACCCGCTCCCACGGCGCCGGCGCCCCGCCGTCGGAGGCGGCGACGATCTCGGCGAGGAGCGCGGAGAGGGCGTCGGGCGGGGCGGCGGGGTCGGCCCCGGGCATCCTCGGCGTCTCCGTCATCCGAGGAGCCCGGCGTCCTTCGCCATGCGCCCGAGCCGCTCCTTGATCCGCTCGTAGCGCTTGCGCAGGGCGACCGCGGTGACCGGCGGGCCGTCTCCCGAGAGGATCTCGGCGATCTCGTCCCAGGACAGCTCGCGGTCGTGCCGCAGGTGGAGGAGCGCGCGCTCCTCGGGCTCGAGCCCGGCCTCGAGGCCGCGGAGCTGCTCGCGGCGCGCGGCGCCGGCCATCGCGCTCGAGTGCGCGACGGACGCGGCGAGCCTCGAGGCGGCGCTGCTCGGGAGCCGCTGCCGGCGGGCCTGGTACGGCTCGCGGTGGAAGCGCGCGAGCGCGTGATAGGCGAGCTTGAACGCCCAGGTGCGCAGCCGGCACTCGCGGCGGAAGCCCGGCAGCCCGCGCCAGAGGTCCTCCGCCCACTGCTGGAACACGTCGAGCGCGTCGTCGCCCTCGAGCAGCCGCGAGAGGTACAGGAAGACCGCGGGGCCGTGCGCGTGGATCGCGACGGAGGCCGCCTCGCGGGCGTCGCCTGCGTCCAGCAGGTCGAAGACGCGGGCCTCGACGTCGTCCATGCCCGGATAGCATACGCGGCGTGCGTCCCGGCTGAACAGGGCGTCCTCCCCGCCGGACCCGGGTGTGCGCCGCGCCGCGTCACGAACGCGCGGGCGACCCTCCGAGGGCCCCGCCGGGCCCCCCGGGGCTCAGCCCGGATGGCTCGCGCGACACGCGTCGCGCGCCGCCGCGATCGCGTCGAAGAACGGCGCCGGGACGACGTCGCCGCGCAGGAGCCCGTAGCCCTTCTCGATCGCGGCCCGCCACGGGACCGGATCCACGGGGACGATCGAAAGCCCCCGACGCTCCATCGCGGCGAGCGCGGCCGCGTTCATCCGGCGGACCTCCGCGTCGGCCTTCCGGCCCGCCTCGCGCGCGATCGCGCCGAGCGTCGCCCGGACGGCGCCGCCCGACGCGCTCGACCAGCGCTCGCCCATCTCCTTGAGGAGCTCGTGCCAGGCGGAGCCCTGAGGCGCCAGGGTCCCGAGCTTCAGCACGACCGGTCCGTCGGCGCGGGCCGACGACGCGCCGAGCAGCGCGAGTGAGACGAGATATCGGATCGCGGCGCGCCGGGTGTTTCCCATCAATCCGGGGGAGGGCAACCGGCCGGCCTCTGTGACAATATGGCCCCCCTTTCGGTCACAGCACCTGAGCTCGGAGTCTCCCGTGCAGGAGGGATGGCTCGCGCGGGGAGGTTTCGATGGAACGGTTCGTCGGCATCGACGTCGGAGCGGAGACGATCAAGCTCGCGGAAGTCGCGCGAGAGGGCGACTCCCTCCGGCTCGTTCGCCACGCGCTCGTTCCCCACGGCAAGGAGCCGGGACCGCGCCTCCTGGAGCTCCTGCGGGTCTGGGACTGGGACTCGGTCTCGGGCGCGGTCGCGACCGGCCGCCTCGGCCGACAGCTCGCGCTCGCGCGGATCCCGACGAAGCAGGCCCTCCTCCGCGGCTTCCGGTTCCTCCACGGCGGCGATCCCGCCACCGTCGTGACGATCGGCAGCCGCGGGTTCTCCGTCCTCGAGATCCGCGCCGCCGGCGACCCGGCGTACCGGGAGAGCGCGCGATGCGCGCAGGGCACCGGCAACTTCCTGCGCCAGCTCGTCGAGCGGTTCGGCCTCACCGTCGAGGAGACCGCCCTGCGGACGGAGGCGGTCGACGATCCCGCGCCGCTCTCCGGGCGCTGCCCGGTCATCCTCAAGACGGACATGACGCACCTCGCGAACAAGGGCGAGCGGCAGGAGCGGATCCTCGCCGGGCTGCTCGACGCCATCGCCGAGAGCGCCGAGGTCCTCGTGAAGCCCCGCCGCTCGCCGCCGCGGGTGCTCCTCACCGGCGGCGTCTCGCGCGCGCGGCGCGTGCGCGAGCACTTCCGCGGGTTCCTCGAGCGGAACGGGATGTCGCTCCTCGAAGGCGACGTCGAGGTCTCGCTCGTGATCGAGGCGGTGGGCTGCGCGGTTCACGCCGCGCTGACCGGCGCCGGCGCGCGGGCGCTCCCGGATCTCCTCCGGCCCTTCCAGGCCGCGAGGATCGACACCGTGCCGGCCCTCCGGACCGCGCTCGGCCGGGTGCGACGGATGCCGCGCCCCGGCGCTCCGGCGGCGAGCGACGCTCCGCGCGACGTCGTGCTCGGGTTCGACATCGGCTCGACCGGCTCCAAGATCGTGGCGCTCGACCTCGAGCGGAAGGAGCCGCTCTGGGAGGGCTACCTGCGCACGAGCGGGAACCCGGTGGGCGCGTCGCAGGCGCTCATGTCCGCCTTCCTCGGCGGGCCCGCGGGCGCGAGCCGCGTCCGGGCGCTCGGCGCCACCGGCAGCGGCCGCGAGATCGTGGGCTCGCTCATGGCGACCTGCTACGGGCCCGAGGCCGTGTTCGTCCTGAACGAGATCGCGGCGCACGCCCGCGGCGCGACCCACTACGACCCGCGGGTGGACACGATCTTCGAGATCGGCGGCCAGGACGCGAAGTACATCCGGCTCGAGGGCGGCCGCATCGTGGACGCGGCGATGAACGAGGCCTGCAGCGCCGGGACGGGCTCCTTCATCGAGGAGCAGGGCCGCCGGTTCGAGGGCGTCGAGGACGTCGCGCAGCTCGGCCGGATCGCGGTGGACGCCGACGGCAGCGCCGCGCTCGGCCAGCACTGCTCGATCTTCATGGCGGAGGTGATCGACGAGGCGGTCGCCGCCGACGTCCCGCGCGACCGGATCGTGGCGGGGCTCTACGAGTCGGTCATCCAGAACTACCTGAACCGGGTGAAGGGGAGCCGGTCCGTCGGCGAGGTGATCTTCTGTCAGGGCATGCCCTTCGCCTCCGACGCGCTCGCCGCGGCGGTCGCGCGGCAGACCGGCGCGGAGGTGATCGTGCCGCCGAGCCCGGGCACCGTCGGCGCGCTCGGGATCGCGCTCCTCGCCATCGACCAGATCGCGGTCCAGGCGCTCCCCGCGCTCGACGGACGCCGGTTCCTGGGCGCGAAGGTCGAGTCGAAGGACACCTTCGTCTGCAAGTCCGTGACGGGCTGCGGCGGGAACGGCAACAAGTGCCGCATCGACCGGCTCACGACGGTGCTGGAGGGCGATCGCCGCCGCTTCACCTGGGGCGGGAGCTGCTCGCTCTACGACAAGGGGACGCGGACGAGGAAGCTCCCCGACGGCGCGCCGCATCCCTTCCGCGAGCGGGCCGAGCTCGTCGCGGCGATCGCCCGGCGCCTCTCCGCCCCGCGCGGCGGCCGACGGATCTCGCTCACGGACGACTTCATGCTGAAGGGGATGTTCCCCTTCTTCGCGACGTTCCTGCACGGGCTCGGCCTCGACCTCGACGTCGCCGAGCACGCCGATCGCGCCGCGCTGAAGCGCGGCATCGAGGGCGCGAACGTCCCCTGGTGCGCGCCCATGCAGCAGTACCACGGCGCGGTCGCGGCCCTCGCCGAGCGCGGGACCGATCTCCTGTTCACGCCGATGATCCGCGAGACGCCGCGCGTCGCGGGCGAGCGCGCCTCGCAGCTCTGCCCCATCGTGCAGGGGAGCCCGGACGTCCTCAAGTGGGACCTCGGCGAGCCGGTGCGGCGGCGCATGGTGTCGCCGGTCATCGACGTGGGCGACGGCTCGCTCGGGGCGCCGGTCTTCGTCGAGTCCTGCCGGCGACTCGCCGCCGAGGTCGGCGTCCGCAAGGAGCGCGTCTGGCGCGCGGCGCTCGCGGAAGCCCGCGCCGTCCAGCTCGAGTTCGACGCGCGCCTCCAGGACCTCGGCCGCGCCGCGCTCGAGCGCTGCGCGAGGGACGGGGTCGTCCCGGTCGTCGTCCTCGGCCGCACCTACACGATCCACGACGACGTGCTCAACTCGAACCTGCCCGCCATCCTCCGGGACCAGGGCGCCATCGCGATCCCGCTCGACTGCTTTCCGGTGCGCCCCGGCGCCCCGGTGTTCGAGAACATGTACTGGGGGCACGCGCAGCGGATCATGCGCGCGGCGTGGCAGGTCCGCCGGACGCCGGGCGTCTACGCGCTGTTCGCCTCGAACTACTCTTGCGGGCCGGACAGCTTCACGCACCATTTCGTCCAGGACCTCATGGACGGCAAGCCGTTCTCGGTCATCGAGACGGACGGCCACGCCGGCGACGCCGGCACGAAGACCCGGGTCGAGGCGTTCCTCCACTGCGTCCGCGAGCACCTCGCGGCCGGCGAGCGGCGCCCGCCGCGCGCGCCCGAGCGGCTCACCGTGAAGAGCGCGACGATCGGCGAGATCGCCCGCTCCGGCGCGCGCGTGCTCATCCCGACCATGAGCGACGCCACGGTCGTCCTCGCCTCGGCGCTCCGCGGGATGGGGATCCCGGCGGAGGACCTGCCCGAGCCCGGGCCGGAGGCGCTGCGGCTCGGGCGCCGCCACACCTCGGGCAAGGAGTGCCTCCCGATGACGCTCACGCTGGGGAGCCTCCTCCAGCGCCTCGAGCGGGCGGCCGACGGCGAGCGCTTCGCGTTCTTCATGCCGGGCGCCGACGGCCCCTGCCGCTTCGGCGCGTACAAGGAGATCCACCAGCTCGTCCTCGAGCGGCTCGGGTTCCGCGATCGCGTGCGGATCTGGGCGCCGCCCTTCGGCGACTACTTCCAGGGGGTGCCGCCCGGCCTCGGCGCGATCATGCTCGCCGGCTCCGTCGCGACCGACGTCCTGCGCGACATGCTCCACGACGTGCGGCCGCGCGAGGTCCGCGCGGGCGAGGCCGACGCGGCGTACCGGCGCTACCTCGCCGAGCTCTCGGCGCTCTGCGAGCGCGAGGGCGCGGGCGACCTCTCCGGCAAGCGCGTGCTGCGCGAGGCGGCGACCGGGCGGGTGTGGGGGATCCCCGACCTCATCGCCCGCGCCTCCCGCGACTTCGCGGGGCTCCGCGGCGCGGCGGACCTCCCGCTCGTGCTCGTGGTCGGCGAGATCTACCTGCGCAACGTGCCCTCGTCGAACGGCAACGTCGTGGACGCGCTCGAGCGCCGCGGGATCCGCGCGAAGGTCGCCCCGGTGAGCGAGTTCCTCCAGTTCTCCGACTACATCGGCGTGCGCGGGAGGACGAAGCGGACCCTCGGCGAGCGGCTGAACACGTGGGTCCGCCGGCGCATCGAGGCGGGGTGCCACGCCGCCGCGGCGGGCGCGATGGGCTGGCAGGTCCCGCCGTACGTGAAGGAGGTCGTGAAGGCCGCCGCCCCGTGGGTGCGGGAGGCGCTCGAGGGCGAGACCGTGCTCACGGTGGGGGCCGCCGTGGAGGCCTGGCGGCGGCGGGAGGTGGACGGCGTCGTGTCGGTCGGGCCGCTCGAGTGCATGCCGAACAAGCTCGCCGAGTCGCAGCTCGTCCACATCGGCGAACGCGAGGAGCTGCTCTCCCTCACGCTCTCCCTGAACGGCGACCCGATCGATCCCGAGCCCCTCGACGGGTTCGCGATCGAGGTGCACGCGCGCCACCGCGCCCGGCGCCCGCTGGCGGCGGACCGCCCGGCAGGCCGGGCCGAGCCGAAGCCCATCCCGGAGCTCGAGCCGGAGGGGCTGGCGTCCTAGGGCCCCTTGCCAAGCGGGCGCGCTCCCGGCAGATTCGCGGGTCGCATGGAGAGTTCCTCCTCCTTCTCGGCGTGGTTCCGGTGCGCGGACGGCTGCGACTTCCGGGCCGACCTCACGGAGGTCGTCTACGAGTGCCCGCGCTGCGGCGGGCTCCTCGAGGTGGAGCACGACCGCGCGGCGCTCGCGCGCCGCCCGGCGGCGGAGTGGAAGGCGCTCTTCGACGGGCGGTTCAAGATCGGCCCGTGGCCGTACGGCTCGGGGGTGTGGGGCAAGAAGGAGTGGATCTACCCCGGGCTCGCGCTCGAGAACGTCGTCTCGATGTACGAGGGCGGCAGCCCGCTCCTGCGCGTCGATCGCTACGCCCGCGAGATCGGCCTCTCCGACGTCTGGGTGAAGGAGTGCGGCGTCACGCACACCGGGTCCTTCAAGGACCTCGGCATGACCGTGCTCGTCTCGGCGGTGAAGGAGATGCGGGCGCGGGGGACGCCGGTGCGCGCGGTCGCGTGCGCCTCGACGGGCGACACCTCGGCGGCGCTCTCGGCGTACTGCGCCGCGGCCGGCATCCCGAGCGTGGTGCTGCTGCCGCGCGGCAAGATCTCGACCGCCCAGCTCGTCCAGCCGATCTCCAACGGCGCGCTCGTGCTGGAGCTCGACACGGACTTCGACGGCTGCATGAAGGTCGTGCGCGAGCTCTCGCGGACGAGGGACATCTACCTCGCGAACTCGATGAACTCGCTGCGCATCGAGGGGCAGAAGACCGCCGCGATCGAGATCGCGCAGCAGCTCGGCTGGACCGCGCCGGACTGGATCGTCATCCCCGGCGGGAACCTCGGGAACGCGAGCGCGGTGGGGAAGGGGTTCGTCCTCATGAAGGAGCTCGGGCTCGTGGACCGGCTGCCGCGCCTCGTCGTCGCGCAGGCGGAGCACGCGAACCCGCTCTGGCGGGCATTGTACCGGGGGGACGAAGCCCCCCCGGATCCGCCGCTCGCTCCGGGGCAGCCTCGTCCGGCTGCCCCTGCGCTCGCACGGGCCCGCCGGCTCTCGGAGATCGAGGTGAAGCCCATCGTCGCGCGGAAGACGCTCGCCTCGGCGATCCAGATCGGCGCCCCGGTCTCCGCGCGGCGGGCGCTCCGGGCGCTGGAGGCGCTCGACGGGATCGTCGAGCAGGCGACCGAGCAGGAGCTCGCGGACGCGGCGGCGCGGGCCGACCGGGCGGGCCTCTTCACCTGCCCGCACACCGGCGTGGCGCTCGCGGCGCTCGAGAAGCTCGCGTCGGCGGGGACGATCCGCAGGGACGAGCGCGTCGTCGTCGTCTCGACGGCTCACGGCCTCAAGTTCTCCGACTTCAAGGTGGGGTACCACGAGGGGACGCTCCCCGGGCTGCGCTCGCCGCTCAGGAACGGCTCGATCCGCCTCGCCCCGACGCTCGCCGCGGTGCAGGACGCGATTGCCGCCCGCGTCGGGCGGGGGTAGAAACGGCCCCCGAATGACCTCCGGAGAGAACGCGGCCGCCCCGAGCGCGCCCCCCGGGCCGCCGCCCGGGCCCGGCGCGGCGCTCCGCGCCGAGCACGACGCGCTCGGCGAGCAGCTCGCCGCGCGCCGCTCCATCGACGAGCTGCGCCGGGCGCTCTACCTCCTCTTCGGCGGGCTCATCTCGGCCGGGCTCACGGTGAAGCTCGCGTGGGACCGCTGGGGCGTCCTGAAGCCCGGGATCGTGCGCAAGGCGCACGCGGGCCGTCCGCTCTTCTTCCTCGTCGCGACGGCGCTCACCCTCGTGCTGCTCGGGCTCGCGATCCGCGGGCTCCTCCGCTCCCGCGCGCTCATGCGCGGCGAGGACGCGCTGTTCGCGCGCTACCGCGCGCTGCGCGCGCGGCTGGGGCTCGACCGGTGAGGCGCGGCGGGAGGCGTCACGGCGGGCGGTTCGTCGTCCTCGAGGGGCTCGACGGCGCGGGCACGACCACGCAGGCCCGCCTGCTCGGCGACGCCCTGCGCGCCGACGGCCGGACGGTTCACCTCACGGCCGAGCCGTCCGGCGGCCCGATCGGCGCCCTCGTCCGCCAGGTGCTGAGCCGCCGGATCGCCGGGCGCGACGGCGCGCCCTTCGACCCGGCGGCGCTCGCGCTCCTCTTCGCGGCCGACCGCCTCGACCACTCGGCGGTCGAGATCGCGCCGAAGCTCGCCGCCGGCGTCGACGTCGTGTCGGACCGGTTCACGCTCTCGTCGCTCGCCTACCAGGGGCTCGCCGTGGGCGACCTCCCGTGGGTCGAGGCGGTGAACGCGCGCGCGCCCGCCCCGGACCTCACGATCTTCCTGCGCGTCCGGCCGGGCGTCGGCCTTCGCCGGCGGCACGCGGCCTCCCTCGACCGCGAGATCTTCGAGGTGGCCGCGTTCCAGCGGCGCGTCGCGGCGAGCTACGAGCGGTCCATCGACCGGCTCCGCGAGGCGGGACAGGCCGTCGTCGTCCTCGACGGCGAGCGCCCGGTGGCGGACGTGGCCGCGGCAGTCCACGCCGAGGTGCGGCGGACGGGCGGCGGGGCGGCGCGGGGGCGGCGCTAGGGGCCCGTTCCCGGGCCGGACCGACCCGCCCCACGGTGCGGGCTTGGCGAGCGGCTCCGGAACGGTTACGAGGGAGGGGATGCCCACCCCCACCGCCGCCCTCGTCGTCGTGGGGAACGAGGTCCTCTCCGCCAAGGTGCAGGACGAGAACGGGCCGTGGGCCGCCCGCCGCCTGCGCGAGCTGGGCGTGTGCCTGGTCGCCATCCACACGATCCCCGACGACGTCGCGGAGATCGTGGAGACGGTGAACCGGGTGCGGCTCCGCGTGGACTGGGTGTTCACCTCCGGCGGGGTGGGGCCGACCCACGACGACGTGACCGTGGCCGCGGTCGCGCGCGCGCTCGGCCGGCGGCTCGTGCGCTGCCAGCCTCTCGCGGAGGCGATCCACGCGAGCCACCGGCGCCACAACCGGGGGGAGGACGCGCCCGACGCCGCCCTGCGGATGGCCGACGTGCCGGAGGGGACGCGGCTCCTCGGCGATCCGGCCTTCCCGGCGATCGCCGTCGAGAACGTCGTGATGCTGCCCGGGGTCCCGCAGTTCTTCCGGTGGCAGTTCGAGCGGATCGCGGCCGACCTCGCCGCGCCCCCGTTCCGGCTCGCGTGCGTCTACCTCTCGGCCGGCGAGGACCGGATCGCGCCGCTCCTCGCGCGCGTCCAGGGCGAGCACCCCACCGTCGAGATCGGCAGCTACCCGCGGTTCGACGACGCCGACCACCGCGTCAAGGTGACGCTCGAGGCGAAGGACCCGTCCCGCGTCGCCGAGGCGCTCGCGGCGCTCCTCGCGGCGCTGCCGGCGGGATCCGTCGTCCGCACCGAGGGCCCCTAGCGAGCGCGTTCCCCGAGCGCTCGCCGTCAGGCGATCGCGACGCGGAGCTTCTGGCGGAGCGCGAAGTGCTCCTCCGTCGCCGCGAAGGAGAGGAGCGCGAGCACGTCGGGGCGCGAGCGCGCGTCGAGCGGCGCGGGGGCGGGCTGTCCATCGGAGGCGCGGGGCACGGCCTCGCGCGGGAGCGCCGCGAAGGCGGCGGGGAGCTCGCCGCACAGGACGAGCCCGGCCCGATCGGCGGTCGC
>DASVZX010000328.1:0-10919 GCA_036391435.1 Anaeromyxobacter sp.
GCCGGCGCGCCCCGCGGGACCGGCGCCTGCGGACGGAAACCGGCGGCGCGCGGGGCGCAGGATATCATGCGCCGGTGTTCGTCTGGCTCTCCAAGGTCCTCGACTGGTTCGTCTCGCCCCTCGGGTGGACGCTCCTCCTCGCCGCCGCGGGCGCGCTCCTGCGCCGCCGCCGGGCGGGCACGGTCTGCCTCGCGCTCTCGGCGCTGGTGCTCGTCGCGTTCTCGAGCGACCTCGTCGCCGACCCGCTGATGGCGGCGACCGAGCGGGGCGCCCGGAGCACCTACCGGCCCGACGAGGTGTACGACGCCGCCGTCGTGCTCGCCGGGTTCGTGGACGCGGCCGCGTCCCGCGCGACCGGCGAGGCGGAGATGATGGAGGGCGTGGACCGCCTGCTGCGCGGCTTCGAGCTCTACCGCGCCGGCCGCGTCCGGAACGTGCTCCTCTCCGGCGGCCTGGTCTCCCCGCTGCCGGGCGACGTCGCCGAGGCGGACCGGCTCGCGGCGAAGCTCGCGCAGTGGGGCGTCCCGCCGGACCGGATCGCGGTCGAGCGCTCCAGCCGGAACACGCGCGAGAACGCGATCGAGTCCTCGAAGCTCGCGGCCGCGCGCGGCTGGCGCTCGCTCCTGCTCGTCACGAGCGCGTACCACGCGCCCCGCGCCCTCGGCTGCTTCCGGGCGGTGGGGCTCGAGCCGGACGTCCTCCCCGTCGACCGGCGCGCGGGGGACGGCCGCGGGCGCTCCTGGGCGCCCCGCGCGGCCGCGCTCGCGAAGAGCACCGACGCGCTGCGGGAGCTCGCCGGCCGCGCCGTGTACCGGATCGCGGGCTACACGCGCTGAGGGCCGCGCGCCCCCGCGGTCACGGGTCGACGCGCCACCACGGGCGCTCCTGCTCCCAGCCCGCCGCGACGTCCGGCGGCGGGCGCGTGAGCAGCGCGTCGGCGCGCGCGGTCACGGTGCCGTCCGGGAGCCGGATCTCCGCCTCGGCGAGCGCGCGCGCCCCGGTCCGGCGCGTGACGCGCGCCACGACGATCACGGGCGTGCGCGTCGGCGTCGGCCGTCGGAAGGACACCTCGAGCTTGGCGGTGACCATGAGATCGTCGAACCCGCCGTCGAGGAGCGCCGTCCGCACCGCCGCCTCGTCGAGCAGCGCCGAGAGGATGCCGCCGTGCACGGTGCCCGGGTAGCCGTTGAAGTGCTCCGGGATCTCGACCGTCGCGCGGACCTCGCCGGTGTCGGGGTGGCTCGTCCAGCGCGCGGCGAGGCCCATCGGGTTCTCGCGGCCGCACACGAAGCAGCCGCGGGAGCTGGGCTGGCGGGCGGCGGGGCGGGGCGGGGCGCTCATCGGCGATCCAGGGGGTGGAGGTGGTGGACGACGCCGCGCCCCTTGCCGACGGCGTAGGACCGGCGGAGCCCCTCGGTGAGGTAGGCCTTCGCGCTCCGGACCGCGTGGACGAGCCCCTCCCCGAGCGCGAGCCGCGCGCAGATGGCCGCGGAGAGGGTGCAGCCCGTGCCGTGCGTGTTCGGCGTCTCGACGCGCGGGGAGGGCAGGTCGATCACCTGGCCCCCGTGGAACAGCACGTCGACCGCGTCGCCGGCGAGGCCGCCGCCCTTCACGAGCACCGCGCGCGCGCCGAGCGCGGCGAGGTCGCGCGCCGCCGCGCGCATCGCCGCGACGTCCCGCACCTCGCGGCCGAGGAGCGCGGCCGCCTCGTGCAGGTTCGGCGTGACGAGCGTCGCGAGGGGGAAGAGCCGCTCGACGTAGGCGCGCTCCGCGGCGGCGTCGAGGAGCCGGTCGCCGCTCTTCGCGACCATCACGGGGTCGACGACGAGCGGCGCGATCCGCAGCCGACGGACGGCGTCGGCCACGGCCGCGACGATCCCCGCGTTCGCCAGCATCCCGGTCTTCGCCGCCGCGACCGGCATGTCGGTCGCGACCGCCTCGATCTGCGCCACGACCATCGCCGGCTCGAGCGCGACCCACGCCGAGACGCCGACGGAGTTCTGGGCCGTCACGGCCGTGAGGGCGCTCGTCCCGTGGACGCCGTGCGCGGCGAACGTCCGGAGGTCCGCCTGGATCCCGGCGCCGCCGCCGGAGTCCGACCCCGCCACCGTGAGGGCCACCTTCATGCGGGGGGAACATAACGTGACTTCCGGGGGGTGCCCACCCGGGTCGAAGTGGGCGCGCCGACCCCGACCGAGAATCCCGCCCGATGGCGCGCCTCCTCTGCCTGCACGGCCACTTCTACCAGCCGCCGCGCGAGAACCCCTGGATCGAGGAGATCGAGGTCCAGGACTCGGCGGAGCCGTTCCACGACTGGAACGAGCGGATCGCGGCCGAGTGCTACGGGCCGAACGGCGCGGCGCGGCTCAAGGGCGAGACCGACCGGATCGTCGACATCGTGAACAACTACCTCGGGCTCTCGTTCAACTTCGGCCCGACGCTCCTCGCCTGGCTCGAGCGCGCCCGGCCCGACGTCTACGCGCGCGTCCTCGAGGCGGACGCGCGGAGCGTCGAGGAGCGCGACGGGCACGGGAACGCGATCGCGCAGGCTTACGGCCACGCGATCCTGCCGCTCGCCTCGGCGCGCGACCGGCTCACCCAGATCCGGTGGGGGATCGCCGACTTCCGCCGGCGGTTCCAGCGCGCGCCGGAGGGGTTCTGGCTGCCCGAGACGGCGGCGGACGGCCCGGCGCTCGCGGCGCTCGCCGCGGAGGGGATCCGCTTCACGGTGCTCTCGCCGTTCCAGGCGCGCCGCGTGCGGCCGCCGGACGGCGAGTGGGTGGACGCGACCGGCGCCCGCTTCGATCCGACCCGCATCTACCGCGTGCGCGCCGGCGAGGGCGAGCTCGCGGTCTTCTTCTACGACGGGCACATCGCGCGCGCCCTCGCCTTCGGCGACGCGCTCGCCTCGCCGGACGCGCTCCTCGGCCGGCTCGCGGGCGGGTACGACCCGGCGCGCGGCCACGACGAGGTCCTCTCGGTCGCCTTCGACGGCGAGACGCTCGGCCACCACAAGAAGGGGGCGGACGAGGTGCTCGCCGCGGCGCTGCGCCGCCTCGCCCGGCCGGGCGAGCCGAGGCTCGTGAACCTCGGCCAGGCGCTCGCGCTCGCGCCGCCGGAGTGGGAGGCGGAGATCGCCGAGGGGTCGTCGTGGTCGTGCGCCCACGGGGTCGAGCGGTGGCGGAGCGACTGCGGGTGCCAGGTGGGCGCCGCGCCCGGCTGGCACCAGGCGTGGCGCGCGCCGCTCCTCGCGGCGCTGGAGGGGCTGCGCGACCGGCTCGGCGAGCTGTACGAGCGCGCGCTCGCGCCCCTCCTCCCCGATCCGTGGGGCGCGCGCGACCGCTACGTCGAGGTGGTGCTCGACCCGGAGCGGCGCGAGGCGCTCGCCTTCCTCCGCCGCGAGGCGGCCCGCGCGCTCCTCCGGGAGGAGGAGGTGAGGGCGCTCCGGCTCCTCGAGATGCAGCGCGCCGCGCTCCTCATGTTCACGAGCTGCGGCTGGTTCTTCGCCGAGCTCTCCGGGCTCGAGACGGTGCAGGTGCTGAAGTACGCGGCGCGGGCGATCCAGCTCGCGCGGGACGCGACCGGCGTGGACCTCGAGGTGGCGTTCGAGAACGCGCTCGCGCGGGCGCCGTCGAACGTGCCGGCGCTCGGCGACGGCCGCCGCGTCTGGCAGGAGCGGGTGAAGCCGAGCGTCGTCACGCTCGAGGGCGTCGCGGCGCACCTCGCGATCGCGAGCGCGGTGAACGACACGCCCGCGGCGGGCCGGGTGTTCCGCTACGCCTACCGGCTCGAGGGGCAACGCGCGGCGCAGTCCGGGCCCGCCACGCTCACCCTCGCCCGGATGGCGCTCGAGAGCGTCGAGACCGGCGAGGCGATCGACGTCGTCGCCTGCGTCCTCCACCTCGGCGCCGCCGACTTCCGCTGCGGCCTCGCGCCGTGGCGCGGGCCGGAGCCGTACGCGCAGCTCGAGGCGGAGCTGTTCGGGAAGCTCGAGCACCTCTCCATCCACCGGGTGCTGCGCGAGGTCGATCGCCGCTTCCCCGGGCGCGACTACGGGCTCGGCGACCTGTTCCTCGACGAGCGGCGCCGCGTCGCGCGCGCCATCGTCCAGGAGCGCATCGGGCGCTACGAGGACAGGTACCGCGAGATCTTCGAGGGGAACCGCAGGCTGATGGAGTTCCTCCGGGAGATCGACTCCCCCGTCCCGGCGCCGCTCCGCGTGGCGGCGGACGTGACGCTCACGAAGCGGCTCCTCGACCTCATGCGCCGCGCGCGGGAGGGCGACCTCTCCCTCGAGGAGGCCGAGGCGGAGCTCGTCGGGATCGTCGAGCTGTCGCGGCGCCTCGGCGCGCGGCCGTGGCTCGCGACGGTGCGCCGCGACGTCGAGGCGCTCGTCCTCGAGCGGCTCGGGGCGATCGCCGCCGGACGGGGGCCGGCGGCGCGGGCCGCGGAGGCGGCGGGCATCCTCGCGCTCGCGGAGCGCCTCGGCCTGCGGGTCGATCTCTGGCAGGCGCAGAACCGG
The DNA here is from genome assembly GCA_036391435.1 of Anaeromyxobacter sp. Lineage (GTDB taxonomy): Bacteria > Myxococcota > Myxococcia > Myxococcales > Anaeromyxobacteraceae > Anaeromyxobacter. The sequence goes on from DASVZX010000328.1 coordinate 4,523, forward strand.
TTCTGGGCCTGGGCCGGCGCCGGGCCCGTGACGCTCGCGCGCGACGCGACGGCGGAGCTCGCGCGGCGGCTCTGGTTCGACGAGCGCGCCGCGCTCGCGCGCGCCGGGTACGCCCCCGAGGGTTGACGCCCCGCGGCACCGTGCGACTGCGCGCCGCTTGCGCGCACGCGCCCCTCGTCGGTAGATTGCCGCCTTCCGTCTTCTGCCGGCGCCCACCCCGCGGGGGCGACCCCACACCAACACCCGTCGACGAGTCGCGCGCCGCGCGACTCGGGGTCGCTCGCTCGCGCGGAGGCACCTTGAACGTCCTGGTCCTGAACTGTGGCAGCTCCTCGGCGAAGTTCGCGGTGATCGACGCCGTCACGGGGCGCGAGATCGTCTCCGGCAACGCGCAGCGGCTCGGGTCCCCGCAGGCGACGCTCGACTTCAAGACGGACGCGCACCGGGAGTCGCGCCTGCTGCACGGCGCCGGCCACGAGCGCGCGCTGCGGGAGGTCGTCGCGCTCCTCGAGGAGCTGGGGGTGGCCGCCGGGATCGCCGGGGTCGGGCACCGCGTCGTCCACGGCGGCGCCAAGTTCTCGGGCTCGATGCCGATCACGCCCGCCGTCGTCGCCAAGATCGAGGAGTGCATCCCGCTCGGGCCGCTCCACAACCCGGCGAACCTGCTCGGCATCCGGATCGCGCAGGAGCTCTTCCCGGCGCTCCCGCAGGTCGCGGTGTTCGACACGGCCTTCCACCAGACGATGCCGCCGCGCGCGTACCTCTACGCCGTCCCGTACGACTGGTTCGCGAAGCACGAGGTGCGCCGCTACGGCTTCCACGGCACGAGCCACCGCTTCGTGTCGCAGCAGGCGGTGAAGCAGCTCGGCCTCGATCCCGACGACCACGCGATCGTCACCGCGCACCTCGGGAACGGCTGCTCGCTCGCCGCGGTCCGCAACGGGCAGAGCATGGACACGACGATGGGGCTCACCCCGGTGGACGGCGTCGTGATGGGCACGCGCAGCGGCTCCATCGACCCGTCGATCATCGCGCACATGAAGAAGGAGCTGCGCTGCGACGCCGACCACGTGATGGACGAGCTCAACAAGCACTCCGGGCTGCTCGGGATCTCGGGGCTCTCGAACGACATGCGCACGCTGCAGGAGGCCGCGGCGGCGGGGCACGAGCGGGCGCAGCTCGCCATCGACAAGTTCTGCTTCTCGGTCGCGAAGGCGGCCGCCGGCATGATCGTGTCGCTCGGCAGGGTGGACGCGCTCGTCTTCACGGGCGGCATCGGCGAGAACGCGGTGGACGTCCGGGCGCGGATAGTGGAGCTGCTCGGCTTCGCCGGGTTCGCGATCGACCCGCACCTGAACGTCCAGCACGGCAAGGCGGTGCGCGGGCGGATCACCCGGACGACGAGCCCGATGGCCGCCGTCATCCGGACGAACGAGGAGCTCATGATCGCGATGGACACGGCCGACATCGCCGGCGCGATCCGGGACGCCGCCGAGGCCCGCCCGGACGACGACCACCGGTTCGTCGCCTGAGGCGCCGGGGCACGCGCATGGCTCACGTCGTCCTGCTCGCCCCCGCCGGCCGCCAGGTCGGCCTGACCACCGCGTGCCTCGGGCTGGTGCGCGCCCTCGATCGCCAGGGGGTGCGCGTCGCGTTCGCGAAGCCCATCGCCGCCCGGGGCGAGGACCGGGTGTCCTCCCTCGTCCGGCTCGGCTCGAGCCTCGCGCCGCCGGACTCCATCTCGCGGGCCGAGGCCGACGAGCTGCTCGCCGCCGGCGACGACCAGACGCTGATGGAGCGGGTCGTCGCGCTCTGCGCCCGCGCCGCGGAGGGCGCCGACGTGCTCGTGGTCGCCGGGATGTGGCCCGAGCCCGACATGGTGCACTCGACCCGCGTGAACGCGCTCATGCTGAAGGCGCTCGACGCCGAGCTGGTCGTCGTCGGCTCGCCGCGCGGCGAGACGCCGGCCGAGCTCGCGAACGCGATGGCGATCGCGGCGCGGGGGCTCGGCGGCCTCGGCGACGGCGCCCCGGTGAGCTGCTTCCTCAACCGGGTGGCCCCGGGCGCCGAGACCGCGCGGGCCGGCGAGTCGCGGCCGATCTGGCTCGAGACCCGCGTGGACGAGGAGCCGGCGGCGCGGGACCTCGAGGCGCTCCGCGCCGCGCTCCAGGCGGAGCGCCTGCGCCCGATCGCGATCGTGCCGTCGCGCGGCGACATCGCGGCGCCGCGCGTTCGGGACCTCGCCGCGGCCGTCGGGGCGCGGGTCGTCCGCGCGGGCGACCTCGATCGGCGCATCCGGAACGTCTCCCTCTGCGCGATGGCGGTGCCCGGCTCCATCAAGACGTTCCAGCCCGGCACGCTCGTCATCACGCCCGGAGACCGCAGCGACATCCTCATCGCGGCGGCCCTGGCGGTGCTGAACGGGGTCCCGCTCGCCGCCGTGCTGCTCACGGGTGGCGTCGAGCCCGAGCCGCACGTGTTCGCCATGTGCGACTCGGCCCTGAAGGCGGGGCTGCCCGTGCTCGCGGTGGACGGGGGGAGCTGGGCCACCGCGAACGCGGTGACCAACATGAACCTCCAGATCCCGCCCGACGACGCCGTCCGGGTGGAGCGCGTCATGTCCGCGGTGGCGGACCGGATCGACCCCGGCTGGCTCCAGTCGCTCGCGGCGACGAACCGCGTGCCGCGCCTCTCGCCGCCGGCCTTCCGCCACCGCCTCGTCGAGGCGGCGCGCGCCGCGAACAAGCGGATCGTGCTGCCGGAGGGCTCGGAGCCGCGCACGGTCGTCGCCGCCTCGATCGTGCACGAGCGCGGGATCGCGCGCTGCGTGCTCCTCGGCAACCCGGACGAGGTCCGGGAGGTCGCGCGCAAGCAGGGCGTCGCCCTCGCGCCGTCCGTCGAGATCGTCGACCCCGCGCAGGTCGCGCCGCGCTACGTGGCGCCGCTCGTCGAGCGGCGGAAGGCGAAGGGGATGACGCCGGCGCAGGCGGCGCAGGAGCTCGCCGATCCCGTGATGGTGGGCACCATGATGATGGCGCTCGACGAGGTGGACGGGCTCGTGTCCGGCGCGGTCCACACGACGGCGCACACGATCCGCCCGGCCCTGCAGCTCATCCGCACGGTGCCGGGGTGCAACCTCGTCTCGAGCGTCTTCTTCATGTGCCTGCCGGACCAGGTGCTCGTGTTCGGCGACTGCGCCGTGAACCCGACGCCGACGGCCGAGCAGCTCGCCGACATCGCGGTGCAGAGCGCGGACTCCGCGAGGGCGTTCGGGATCGAGCCGCGCGTGGCGATGCTGTCGTACTCGACCGGCACGAGCGGCGCGGGCGAGGAGGTCGAGAAGGTGAAGCGCGCGACGGACCTCGCGCGCGCCCGTCGGCCCGATCTCGCGATCGACGGGCCCCTCCAGTACGACGCCGCGATCATGCCGGACGTGGCGCGCCAGAAGGCGCCCGGGTCGAGCGTGGCCGGCCGCGCGACCGCCTTCATCTTCCCGGACCTCAACACCGGCAACGTCACGTACAAGGCGGTGCAGCGGAGCGCGAACGTCGTCAGCATCGGCCCGATGCTCCAGGGGCTCGCGAAGCCGGTGAACGACCTGAGCCGCGGGTGCCTCGTCGAGGACATCGTCTTCACGGTGGCGCTCACCGCGATCCAGGCGCAGCAGGCCGGGCGGCGGCGGCCGTAGCGTCGCGGGGCGCCTCCGCGCCGGCGGCGCGCACCCCGGCGAGGCTCGCGCCTGCGCGGCGTTGACGCTCCGCGGCACGCGCGCGCGCCGCGGCACTTGCCCATCCGCCCCCCGCCTCGGGTACCATGCGCGCCTTTCCTCTTCGCCGGCGCCCACCTCTCGCGCGGGGGCGACCTCACCTCGAATCCTCGCGCCTCGAGACGACCTCCCGGTCGTTCTCACGAAAGGTGGACCATGGCTCACGAGAAGCTCCCGGACCTCACCGAGGCCCAGCGCGCGGCGATCACCGCGCTCTCGAACGACGAGCGGCACATCCAGGCGCCGGTCTGGCTCGCCCAGCAGGCGCACGTCGCCAACGACGCCATCGAGCGGCAGCACGCGGCGCAGGATCCCGAGGGGTTCTGGCGCGAGAAGGCGAAGCTCGTCGACTGGATGGAGCCGTTCGAGCAGGTCTCCCGGTTCGACCTGCCGAAGCACGAGTGGTTCGTCGGCGGCAAGCTCAACGCGACCGTCAGCTGCATCGACCGCCACACGCACGGCGACAAGCGCCTCAAGGCCGCGCTCATCTGGGTCGGCGAGGACGGCGAGGAGCACACGTACACGTACAACCGGCTCTACCGCGAGGTGAACCGGTTCGCGAACGCGCTCAAGAAGCTCGGCGTGAAGAAGGGCGACCGGGTCATCATCTACATGCCGCTCACGCCCGAGGGCATCATCACGATGCTCTCCTGCGCGCGCATCGGCGCGATCCACTCGGTCGTGTTCGCCGGGATGGGCACGCAGGCGCTCCGGAGCCGGATCGAGGACTCGGGCGCGAAGGTGGTCGTCTGCTCCGACTTCGGGTACCGGCGCGGGAAGAAGATCGACCTGAAGCCCACCGTCGACGAGGCGGTCCGCGACCTCTACTCCGTCGAGCACGTGATCGTGCACCGCCGCGGCTCGCGCCCGGGCGACGCGCCCTTCACGTTCGACTCCGACCGCGAGCACGACTTCTACGACGTGCAGGACGGGCACGCGATCCACTGCCCGCCCGAGCCGATGGACTCGGAGGACCCGCTCTTCATCCTCTACACGTCGGGGACCACCGGGAAGCCGAAGGGGGTCGTCCACACGACGGGCGGCTACCTCGTCGGCACGACCTACCTCGCGCGCGCCTTCTACCAGATCCGCGATCGCGACATCTACTGGTCGACCTCGGACATCGGCTGGATCGTCGGCCACTCGTTCATCGTGTACGGGCCGCTGTCGATCGGCGCGACCGTGTTCTGCCGCGAGGGCGTCCCCGACTACCCGTCGCCGGACGTGACCTGGGAGCTCTGCGAGCGCTACGGCGTCAACGTCATGTTCACCGCGCCGACGGCGGTGCGCATGTGGATGAGTCACGGGGGCGACGCGCCGGCCCGCTACGACCTCCAGAAGCTCCGCCTCGTCGCCTGCGCCGGCGAGCCGCTCAACCCCGAGGCGCACCACTGGGCCCAGAAGCACCTCGTCGGGCAGTCGGGTGGCATGGTGGTGGACAACTTCTGGCAGACGGAGATCGCCGCGCCCGTGCTCGGGACGATGCCGACCTACGACGCGCGCCCGGGGAAGGTCGGGAAGGCGATCCCCGGCGTCGACGCGGCGATCGTCGATCAGGACGGGAAGCCGGTGCCCGAGGGGCAGGGGGGCCTCCTCGTCATCCGCAAGCCCGTGCCGTACATGCTGCGCACGGTCTGGAACGACCACGCCCGGTACGAGAAGTACTGGACGCAGATCCCGGGCGTATACACCGCAGGTGACATCGCGTTCAGGGACCGGGACGGCTACTTCGCCGTCCTCGGCCGCGCCGACGACGTCATGAACGTCGCCGGCCACCGCATCGGGACCGCGGACGTCGAGGGCTCGCTGCTGCGCCACCCCGCCGTCGCCGAGAGCGCCGTCGTCGGCCTCCCGGACACCGTGAAGGGCGAGCGGATCAAGGCCTTCGTGGTGGTGAAGGCGGGCGTGAAGCAGAGCCCCGGCCTCATCGGATCGCTCCGCGACCACGTCCGGCAGGACCTCGGCCCGATCGCGACGCCGTCGGACATCGAGGTCCGCCCCTCGCTCCCGAAGACCCGCTCGGGAAAGATCATGCGCCGCTACCTGAAGGCGGTGGAGCTCGGGCAGGACCCCGGCGACGTGTCCACCATGGCGGACTGACGGCGGCCGAGCGCCGTCCCGCGGCAGGGTGCCGCCGCGGGGCGGCGCGGGCGCGTCACGCCGGAGACGGGGCGGGCGACGGGGCGGCGCCGGCCCCCGCAGCGCAGCGCCCCCGTGTCTCGGCGCCTCGACCGGCGCGCGGGTTCGCCGTGAAGCGATCCATGCAGGCGTCGCCGAAAACCCGGCGCGCCGAGCGATCCTTGTGCACCCGGCAGGCGAGCCGGCAGTTGTCCACGGTGGAGGGGCCGCCCAGGGCGCGGGGGATGACGTGATCGATCTCCACGCGGAGCGTGGACCCGCAGATCTCCCCGGACGCGAGCCGGAATTGGCATCTCCCGCCGTCGCGCTTCCAGACCGCGCGCCGGACGTGCGCCGGGACGTAGCCGGGGTCCGAGGAAGGAGGCGGGACGGCCCGCGGCTTCGCCACGAGCCCCTTCCGCTTCGCGGAGCGCTCGAGGAGCAGGTCGAGGCCGGCCGTGAGGATCTCCTCGATCCCGGCGTTCGGGTGGGAGTGGGAGAGGGCGTCGCGAG
>DASVZX010000329.1:0-16622 GCA_036391435.1 Anaeromyxobacter sp.
GCAGCGCCCGCACCCGACGCAGCGGGCGAGGTCGATCGCGTGGCGCGCGGCGTCGGGGCCGCCCGAGAGCGCGCCGGTCGGGCAGAGGCTCGCCGGCGGGAGCGCGCCGAACGGCGCGCCGGGCCGGTGGCGGGGCGCGCCGCGGAACCGCTCCGGGATCCGCGCCGGCTCCTCCGGGTAGCGGATCGTCACGACGCCGGTGCGGAGGCTCCTGAGGAGGGCGGTCAGCATCGCGTCGTCACCGGTCCGTGCACGCGTAGCAGAGCTCGAAGCTCTTGTTGACGAGGGGGAAGTCCGGGACGATCGCGCTCTGCGCCGCGAGCGGGACGGCGGGCCAGTTCGCGTAGCTCGCCGACCGCAGGTGGTAGCGGTCGATCCGGCCGTCGCCGCCGGAGCGCAGCCAGTGGATCGACGCGCCGCGCGGCGACTCGGTCGCGGCGATGCCGGCGCGCCAGGGGGGGAGCCCGCGGGGCAGCGGCGCGCGGAGCCGCCCGGCCGGCAGCATCCCGAGGAGCGTCCGGACGAGCCGCACGGACTCGCGGGCCTCCGCGGCGCGGACGTCCACCCGCGCGTGGACGTCGCCGTCGGCGGCCGCCGCCACCGCGACCTCGAGCCCCTTCTCGACGTACGCGGCGTGGGGGTGGTCGCGCCGCGCGTCCCGGTCCACGCCGCTCGCGCGCGCGGCGATCCCCGTGACGCCGAGGGCGATCGCGTCCTTCTGCGGAAGGACGCCGGTCCCGTCCAGCCGGTCGGTGACGGTGGGGTTGTTCTCGATCCGCTCCATCAGGCTCGCGAGCCCTTCCGCGGTCGCCGCGAGGGCCGCCTCGATCGCGCGCGCCTGCTCGGTCCCGAGATCCACGCGGACGCCCCCGGGCACGACGAGCCCGCGCAGGAACCGGTGGCCGGCGAGCTGCTCGTTGAGCTGCTGGAGCGCCTCCTTCATCCGCAGCCCGGCGGACGTGCCGTAGTGGTAGCTCGCGCCGGCCGCGACGTTGCCGATGTCGCCGACGTGGTTGTAGAGCCGCTCGAGCTCGAGGGCGATCGCGCGCAGCACGCGGGCGCGGCGCGGCACCTCGACCTCGGCGATCTGCTCGGCGGCCTCGCAGAACCCGAGCCCGTGCGCGACCGAGCACACGCCGCACGTGCGCTCGGCGACGAGGAGCGCGTCCTCGACCCCGAGCCCCTCGATCCGCTTCTCGAGCCCGCGGTGCGTGTAGAAGAGCCGGGCCTCGAGGTTCAGCACCGACTCGCCCACGGTGCTGAACCGGAAGTGGCCGGGCTCGATGATGCCCGCGTGGATCGGCCCGACCGGCACCTCGAACACGCCCTCGCCCTCGACGCGCAGGTGCGGGAACTCGGGGGCGCGCTCGACGGGGGGCCGCCGGGCCGGATCGAAGCGCTTGCGGAGCGGGTGGAGCCCCTCCGGCCAGCCGTCGTGGAGGACGAGCGACCTCGGGTCCGGGTGGCCCGCGAAGGCGACGCCGAAGAGGTCCCGCGCCTCCCGCTCGTGCCAGCTCGCGGCGGGCACCGCGGCGGAGAGGGACGGCAGCTCGGGCCGGCCGGGATCGAGGGAGGCGACGACCGAGACGAACACGTCCGGGAGCGGCGCGCCGCCCGCGGCGGGCTCGAAGATCCAGCGGACCTTGAGATCGCGGTCCGCCGTCGCCTCGTCGTCGGTCACCGCGAGCGTCGCGACGGCGAAGCCCGCGTCGACGAGCTGCCGCGCGGCGGCGGGGAGATCCTCGGCGCGCCGCAGCCGGACGGTGAGGTCGCGCGGGCGCGGCCCCGGCTCGAAGCCCGCGACGCCGGCGAGCCCCGCGCGCACGTGCTCCAGGATGGGGATCGAGCTACCCAACGACGATCTCCGTGGCGGCCGAGAGCACGCGATCGGGGTTCACCGGGATCCAGACGCCGAACAGCACCATCACGACCGCGAGCAGCACGAGGGCGACGAGCGGCGAGAGCGGCTCGCGGCCGCGCTCGACCGTCCCGTCCGCCGTGCCGAAGGCGAGCTGGCCGACGTGGTGGATGAGCCCCGCGAAGATGACGACGACCATCGCGAGGAAGACCGCCACCGCGACGAAGCGGCCGCCGGCGAGCCCCGCGCGGATGACGATGAGCTCGCTCACGAAGATGGAGAACGGCGGCGTGCCGGCGAGCGAGAAGGCGCCGAGGAGCAGGAGCGTCCCGGCGATCGGCGCGACACCGAGGAAGCCCTTCATGAGCCGCATGTCGCGGGTGCCGTAGCGGCCGATGGCGTCGCCGGCGACGAGGAACACGAGGGCCTTCGTCACGCCGTGGTTGACGACGTGGAGGAGCGCGCCGTACGTGCCGAGCCGCCCGCCGAAGCCGAGCCCGAGCGCGATGATCCCGACGTGCTCGACGCTGTGGTAGCCGAGCAGCCGCTTGAGATCGTGCTGGACGATGATGAAGGGCGTCGCGACGACGATCGAGACGAGCCCGAAGACGAGGAGGAGGCCGTGGCTGAACTCCGGGCCGCAGGCGTCGCGCGCGATGGCGTGGAAGCGGATGATCCCGAAGAGCGCGCACTTGATGAGCGCGCCCGAGAGCAGCGCCGACACCGGGGTCGGCGCCTGGCTGTGGGCGTCGGGCAGCCACATGTGCACGGGGGCGAGGCCCGCCTTCGTCCCGTAGCCCACCATGACGAAGATGAAGCCGATGCGGATGATCCCGGGGTCGAGCCGGTGCGCGATGGCGGCGATGCTCGACCAGTTCATCGCCCCGGCGAACACGCCCCCCTGCGCGTGGACGGCCGCGCCGTAGAAGAGCACGGTGCCGAAGAGGCCGAACGAGATGCCGATGGTGGTGACGATGATGTACTTCCACGCCGCCTCGAGGCCGTGCTTGTCCCCGTGGAAGCCGACGAGGAGCGCGGAGGTGATGGTCGTGCCCTCCATCGCGATCCAGAGGATGCCGAGGTTGTCGGCGAGCACCGTCACGACCATCGTCGCGACGAAGCCGTGCACGAGCGCGAAGTAGAAGCGGACCCGCTCCGCGCGGATCTCCCCGCGGGCGACCTCGCGGCGCATCCACCCGACCGTGGCGATCGACACCGCCACCGCGAGCAGGCCGACGAGGAGGAGGAACACCACCGCCAGCGCGTCGGCGCGGAACACCCCGAGCGCCGTCACCGCCCCGTGGTCCGTGACGGCGCGCGCCACGGCGAGCGCGAGGCCGAGCACGGCGAGCGAGCCCCCGACGTCGAGCGCCGTCTGGACGCGGCGGTCGCGCACGAGGAGCATGGCGAGCCCGACGGCGAAGGGGACGAGCGGCGTGATCCAGAGGAGGTGCGAGGTCATCGCTCAGCCCTTGAGGGACTCCAGGTCCGCGATGTCGGTGTCCACGCTCGAGCGGACCCGGAGGACGAGGATCCCCATCACGAGCGCCCCGAGGACGACGTCGAGGATGACGCCGATCTCGATGATGAGCGGCATCCCCTGGCTGATCGCCATGGCGGTGAAGAAGATCCCGTTCTCGGAGGCGAAGAGCCCCACCATCTGCACGAGCGCCTTCCGGCGGCTCGCCATCACGAGGACGCCGATGAGGATGAGCGTCACGCCGACGGGGAGCGCGTTGCCGGTGACCGTCTGGCGCACCGGGCCGAGCGAGGCGTTGAGGTGGAAGGCGAGCACGACGATGCCGGCCGCGAGGGTGAGGGTGAGGTGGACGGGGATCACCGGCTCGATCTCGCGCGAGATCTGGACGCGCCGCACCACGCGGATGAGGAGCCACGGCAGGACGATCGCCTTCGCGACGATGGTGATGAAGGCGATGATCCACAGATCGACGTTGCCGGTCGCCGCGGCGAGGACGGCGCCCGCGATGCCGAGGAAGACCGCCTGCGCGGCGACCGCGTAGATGGCGCGGAAGACCTGCCCGGCCGCGAGGATGAGCAGCATCGTGAAGAGGAGCAGGCCCCCGAGGACGTCGATGAGCCGGGCCGCGAGCGCGACGCTCACAGCACCCTCAGCGCGAGCGCGAGGAACGCGCAGACGAGGCCGAGCCCGAGGAACTGCGGCACGCGGAAGAACCGCAGCTTCGCGTAGGAGGACTCGACGAGGCCGAGGAAGGTGGCGAGCGCGAGCACCTTCGCGGCGAACGCCGCGAGGGCGAGGGCGATCGCGGGCGGCGAGGCGTCGCGCGCGAGGCCGACCGGGAGGAACAGCGCCGCGACGAGGGTGAGGGTCACGAGCTGCTTCACGTGCGTCGCGAGGGCGATGCAGGCGAGGCCCGGCCCGGAGTGCTCGAGCAGCATGCCCTCGTGGAGCATGGTGAGCTCGAGGTGGGTGTCCGGGTTGTCCACCGGGATCCGGCCCGTCTCGGCGAGCGCGAGGATGAGCATCCCGAAGAGGGCGAGGAGGTCGGGCGCGGTCCAGGAGAGGAGGAGCGGCGCGCGGCGCGCGGCGAGGAGGTTCACGTCGGTCGTCCCGGCGGACACCGCGACGGAGAACACGGTCAGCATGAGGGCCGGCTCGACGAGGAGGCCCACCGTCATCTCGCGCGAGGCGCCCATGCCGCCGAAGGCGCCGCCCGCGTCGAGCGCGCCGACGGCGAGGAGGAAGCGCGCGAGCGCGAGGAGCCCGACGAGGAGGATCGCGTCGCCGAGCGGCACCGTCGCCCCGGCGGGCGCCCACAGGACGGGGAGCATCGCGGTCGCGGTGGCGGTGGCGGCGAGGACGAGCACCGGGATCGCGCGGAAGAAGGGGGTCGCCGTGTCGCTCTGGACGGTCCCCTTGCGCAGGAGCTTCGAGAGGTCGCGGTAGGGCTGCCAGACGCTCGCCCCGGCGCGGCACTGCAGGCGCGCCTTGAGCTTCTGCACGTACCCCGTGACGAGCGGCGCCGCGAGCACGAGCAGCGCCGCCTGGGCGATCGTCCTCACGACGGGTGCCGGGGTCGTCTCCATGGCGGGTCAGGCGAAGAGGAGGAGCGAGACGACGAGGGTGACGAGGACGAAGGCGATGTAGCCGTGGATCCGCCCGGTGCTGTACGCGCGGATCTCGTGGGCGGCCGCCGTGACCCCCTGCTTCACCCGCGCGTAGAGGAGGGTCTCGGCGAGGTCGACCACCTCGCCCGTGTAGGCGAGCCGCCGGACGTCGTAGGGCGACGCCCCGGTCTCCTTCACGATCTCGCGGCGCGGGCGGTACAGCGCGGCGAAGATGAGCCGGAGCGGCTTCGCGAAGGCCGTCCCGGTGTAGTCGAAGCGGGCGGTCGGCGTCATCCCGCAGGTCCAGGTGGGCGCGAGCCGCCGCGGCGCCGCCCGCGGCCACCCGCGGAGCGCCCACGCGAGCGCGGCGAGCAGCCCGAACAGCGCCGCCGCGGCGGTCACGGAGATCGAGGTCGCGCCGGCGCCGGCGGCGCCGGCGGAGAGGACGAGCGGGCCGCTCGCGGTGACCGTGGCGCTCACGCCGGCGCCGCCGAGGAGCTCGGCGGTGGGGCGGTCGAGGAGGCGCATCGCCCACCCGGGCGCGAGGCCGAGCGCGACGCAGGCCGCGGCGAGGAGCACCATGCCGGCGATCATCGGGGCCGGCGACTCGCCGGCGTGCTCGGCGTGAGCCGTGCGCGAGCGGCCGAGGAAGGTGACGCCGAACGCCTTCGCGAAGCACGCCGCCGCGAGCCCGCCGGTGAGCGCCAGCATCGACGCCGCGACCCCCGCGAGGAGCCCCGAGGCGCCGCCCAGGCGGACGCCGCCGAGGAGCAGGCCCTGGAACGTCATCCACTCGGAGACGAAGCCGTTGAGCGGCGGGAGCGCGGAGATGGCGACCGCGCCGAGGAGGAAGAGCCAGGCGGTCCAGGGCATGCGCCGCGCGAGCCCGCCGAGCTCCTCCATGTTGCGGACCCCGGTCCGGGCGAGGACGCTCCCCGCGCCGAGGAAGAGGAGCCCCTTGAACGCGGCGTGGTTGAGCGTGTGGAGGAGCGCCGCCGCGAGGGCGAGCGCCGCGAGCGCCGGCGGCCCGCGCCCCCCCGCGAGGAGCATCGCGAGCCCTCCGCCGATGAGGATGATGCCGACGTTCTCGACGCTGTGGAACGCGAGCAGGCGCTTGAGATCGTGCTGCTGCAGCGCGAGGAGCACGCCGATGACCGCGGAGGCGGTGCCGAGGAGGAGGACCGTCCAGCCCCACGACGCCGGCAGCGGCGCGCCGGCCGGGGCGAGCAGGTCGAAGCCGAAGCGGAAGATCCCGTAGAGCGCGACCTTCAGCATGACGCCGGACATGAGGGCCGACACGTGGCTCGGCGCGGCGGGGTGCGCCTTCGGGAGCCAGACGTGCAGGGGCACCACGCCCGCCTTCGCGCCGAAGCCGGCGAGCGCCAGCATGAAGAGTGCGGTCCGCGTGGAGGGATCGAGACCGCGCGCGGCGGCGCGGATCGCCGGGAAGTCGAAGCCGCCGGCGCGATCCGCGAGGAAGAGGAACGCGACGAGGAGCGCCGCGGTGCCGGCGTGCGCCATGACGAGGTAGAGGAGGCCCGCGCGCGCGTTCTCCTCGCTCGCGGGATCGCTCACGACGAGGACGTAGCTCGCGAGCGTCATGCCCTCCCACGCGAGCAGGAAGGTGAGGAGGTCGCCCGCGCAGCAGACGAGGGCCATGTTCGCGACGAACACGCCGAGGGCGACGGTCTGGACGACGGGGCCCTTCGCGCGCGCGCCGAGGTACGAGGGGCCGTAGAGGGCGGCGGCGGCCGTGACGAGGGCGATGACGAGGAGGAAGAAGGCCGAGAGGCCGTCGACCGAGAGCGACTGCGCGGCGAAGGGGAAGAGGCGTGGGAGCGCGACGTGGACCGGCGGGGTGGCGCCGCCCAGGACGCCGACCGCGAAGCGAGCGGCCGCTGCCGCCGCGGCGACGATCCCCAGGTGTCCGAGCCAGACCGCGACGCGCGTCAAGCCGCCGACCTCCGTCTCGGGGAGACATCGTACTCCGTTTGGGGCGGCCCGCCGCAAGTGGCGACGTTGGAGCGCCAAGGAAACGGGCCCCCCGGGATCCCGCCCGCGCGGTCGGGCGCCGGGGCGGGCGCGGTGCTATAGATGTCCCACGACCCCGGCCTTCATCGCCGGTCCTCGACGCCGCCGTGAGCGACACGGCGGGCTCACTGCAAAGCTCCCCTCGTGTTTGGACGGTCCTCCCGCGCGCGCCGCGCGCGCGGGGAGCGGGGGGTGCGCGACCACGCGGTCACCGAACGAAGCACGAGACGAAAGGCGGCGGCGCATGATGGGCGACGGTCTGAGGGAATTCGTGGATGCCGTGGGCCAGGACGTCGCGGCGGTTGCCGAGCGCACCTCGCCGCAGGACTCGACGAGCGTGTCCCGCCTCGTGGGATCCTGGGCGAAGCTCGTGGGCTTCCTCGCGCTCGGGCCCGCGCCGGAGCTGCGCGCGTGCCCGCACTGCGGCGCGATGGGGATGCGCGACGCGACGCTGTGCGGGTACTGCTGGAAGAAGCTCGTCCCGCCGGCCCGGCGCGCGGAGGGGGCCGCCGCATGACCCTCGCCGCGGTCCTGTCCGCGGTCGCCGCCGCGGTCCCCGGCGTGCGCCGGCTCGCGCGCCGGGCGTGGTGCGCGAGGCAGCGGACCCGGCTGGACGCGAGGGCTCCTCGCGTCGTGTGGGTGCACGACGGCGAGAAGATGCCCTGGGCGCTCTGGGGCGCCGAGAACGACTTCTTCGAGCTGGACTGGGCGGACCGCCTGCCGTACCTGCGGGCGGTCGCGCCCGCGAAGTGAACCCGAAGTGAACGTCGCACCGCGCGACGAGCGTGGGCGCCTCCGCGCCCGGCCTGGCCCGTCCGCGAGGAAAGGACCCGTCGAATGAAGAACCGATTCAACGTGAGGGTGCCCGTCGCCGAGGACCCGAAGGTGAAGGAGGTCGAGGCGCTGCACGTGAAGGAGATCGCCGAGCAGGACTTCGACGCCGAGGTGCTCGGGGCGCCGCTGCCGGTCGTGCTCGACTTCTACGCCGCCGGGTCGAAGGCGTGCGAGGCGCTCGCCCCCCGGTACGCGGCCGTCGCGGAGAAGTTCGCCGGGAAGGTCCGCTTCCTGAAGGTCCTGCGGGCCGCGAACGCTCCGCTCGCCGCGAAGCTCGGCGTCACCGTCACCCCGACCCTGGTCTTCCTCCGCGGCGGGAAGGAGGCCGGCGAGCGGCTGAGCGGCGAGGACATCAAGCGGACGGAGCTGAAGGCGCGGGTGGAGTCGCTGCTGGGCCTGCCGATCGCGGCGACAGGGGCGACCGCGGCCCAGCCGGCCTGAGCGCCGCGCGCGGGCGGGCTCGCGGCGGCCAGCCGGAGGGGCTGGCGCGCCGCTCCGCGCCCGATCGGCCTGGCGCGCGCGGAGGTCAGCGGCCGTCGCGAGGGGTCGCCGCCTCCAGCACGACGAGCGACCGCGCCCGGACGAGGCAGTCCGGACCCGACACGCGCTCCCGCCGCTCCGGCGGCGCCCAGTCGTCCGGGCTCTCCCGCGCCGTGTCGACGACGCGCCGCCACGGGGTCCCCGGCTCCTGGATCCGGAAGGCGAGGTCCTGCCACCACGCGTTCACCATCACGTAGAGGTCCGGCTCCGGCGCGCCCGGCGCCGGGTCGCCGCTCCGGACGTCGCCGTGGAGGCAGAAGGCGATCGCGTGGGAGTCGGGCGAGAGGTCCGGGGCCCCGCCCGCGCCGTACCAGCTCACCCGCTCGCGCCAGAAGCGGTCGTGCCCGAGGAGCGTGTGCGCCCTGCGGAGCGCGATGAGCCCCTGGAAGAAGCGGAACACGTCGCGGTGCGCGTCGAGGCGGGACCAGTCGATCCAGGTCACCTCGTCGTCCTGGTTGTAGGGGTTGTTGTTCCCCCGCTGCGTCCGCAGGAACTCGTCGCCCGCGCGGAACATGGGCGTGCCGTTCGAGAGGAGGAGCAGCGCGGCGAGGTTCCTCGCCTGCCGCTTGCGGAGCGCCATCACGTCCGCGGGCGCCGGGTCGCCCTCGAAGCCGCAGTTCCAGCTCCGGTTGTCGTCGACGCCGTCCGCGTTTCCGTGGCCGTTCCGCTCGTTGTGCTTCCGGTCGTAGGCGACGACGTCGTACAGGCAGAAGCCGTCGTGGCTCGTGACGAAGTTGACGCTCTGGAAGGGCCGGTAGACGTCGATCGGGCCGTCCGGGAAGAGGTCGTCGCTCCCGTAGAGCCGCGTCATGAGCGGGCCGACGGTCCCGGGATCGCCGCGGACGAAGCCGCGCACGTCGTCGCGGAACCGCCCGTTCCACTGGAACCAGGTGCGCCCCGGGAACAGCCGCCCGAGCTGGTAGCTGCCGGGGTCCCAGGCCTCGGCGACGAGCCGGACCCCGGAGAGCTGCGGATCGCTCGCGATGTCGTCGATGATCGCCGGATCGTCGACGTCCACCCTGCCGCCCTCGTCGCGCGTCAGGATCGTCGCGAGGTCGAAGCGGAAGCCGTCGACGTGCGCCTCCCGCACCCAGAACCGCAGGCAGTCGAGGACGAGCTTGCGCGTGACGGAGTGCGCGGTGCGCAGGACGTTGCCGGTCCCGGCGTCGTCCCGGTAGCTCGTCATGTCGTCGGCGAGCAGGTAGTACGTGCTGTTGTCGATGCCGCGGTACGCGTACGTCGGGCCGCCCGCGCCGCCCTCGGCCGTGTGGTTGAGCACGACGTCGAGCACCACCTCGATGTCCGCCCGGTGCAGCGCCTTCACCATGGCGCGCAGCTCGTCCATGCGGCCCTGCGGTTCGCGGGCGCTCGCGTAGCCGTCGTGGGGGGAGAAGAGGTGGAGCGGCATGTACCCCCAGACGCTCCCCTCCTGCGGATCGCACTGGAAGATCGGCATCAGCTCGACCGCCGTCACGCCGAGGGCCTTCAGGTACGGGATCTTGTCGACGACGCCCGCGAACGTGCCGCGCCGCGCGGGCGGCACGGAGGGGTCGCTCTTCGTGAAGGCCCTCACGTGCAGCTCGTACACGACGGTGTCGGACCCGTGGACCGGGGAGCGATCGCCGGTCCAGTCGAACGGCGGCTCGCGCGACGGCAGCACGCCGAGCGGCGCCCGGCCGGCGTTGGAGCCCGGGCGGCAGGCCGCGGCGCGATCGAAGCCCGGCGGGAAGTGGAGCGCGGGCGCGTACGGGTCGAACAGGATCTTCTCCCGATCGAAGCGATGGCCCGGCGAGGCGTCGTTCGGGCCGTCCACCGCGTAGGCGTAGTAGCGCGCGGCGCCGGCCCGCGCCTCGGGGACGCGGCAGTGCCACACGCGCCCGGTCTTGTTGAGGAGCGGCCTCAGCTCGAGCCGCGACAGCGGCGTGGCCGGGTCCTCGCCGTAGAGGAGCAGGCTCACCGCGCTCGCGTGGCGCGAGTAGAGCGCGAAGTTGTACGCGCGCTCTCGCGGCAGGTGGCTGGCGCCGCACGGGAAGGGGCTCCCCTGCGCTGGATCCGAGGCGTTCATCCGTGGGCTCCGGTGGAGAGGTGGGGGCCGGCGGCCCCGCGCGGCCCCCCCGGGATCGATCCGGGCGCGGGCCGAGGTCGGAGGTGCATTATCGGTCGCGGCGCTCCGGAGGCGATCGAGACGAGCGCTCCCGATGGGCACCGGGTGCGGCGCCGCGGCGCGGCGACCAGGGCGAGCACGGCCGGGGTCCTGTGCGGGGAGCGCGGCGGCCGCAACCGTATTAGATACCGGGCCGAGCCAGCCCAACGCATCGCCCCGATGACGCGCTGACTCCCGTCCGGGAGGGTGCGTTGTTCGTGGCATCGAGACTCGACTCCCGGTGGTCCGGCGGCTCGCGCCGCGCGCCCGGCGCCCCGGAGAAGCCGTTCCGGGACGAGCTCCTCAGCGTGGAGCGCCTCGACGAGCGGGCGCGCTCCCTCGCCGCCCGGTTCACGGTGGACCCGTCGCGCCGCTCGGCGCGGAGCGTCTTCCCCCGCTTCGAGGACAACGTCCGCCTGCTGCGCGAGGCGTACCGAGCGCTCGCCGGCGACGTGCACCGGGGCGAGTTCGTGACGCCCGCGGCCGAGTGGTTCCTCGACAACTTCCACCTCGTCGCCTCCGAGATCCGGGACGTCCGCCAGAGCCTCCCCCGCGGCTACTACCGCGAGCTGCCCAAGCTCGCCGTGCGGGATCAGGCGGGGAGCGCCCGCGTGTACGCGCTCGCGGTCGAGCTCATCCGCCACAGCGACAGCCGGCTCGACCGCGCCCAGCTCGCGCGCTGGCTGGACGCCTTCCAGACGGTCGCCCCGCTCACCATCGGCGAGCTCTGGGCGTGGCCGAGCATGCTGAAGCTCGCGCTCGTCGAGAACCTCCGGCGTCTCGCGGACGAGACGCTCGCGGCGCGGGCGGCGCGCCGCGCGGCCGACGCGCACGTGGCGAGCATCGACGCGACGGGGAAGGGCCCGGCGCCCCGCCTGGCGCGCGCGCTCCACCCGGCGCTCGTGGTGCAGCTCCTCCAGCGCGTGCGCGAGTACGGGCCGCGCCTCTCGGCGGTGCGCACCGGCCTCGAGGAGCACCTCGCCGCCGACGGGCAGACGGCGGAGGAGGCGGTCCGCGGCGAGCACCAGCGCGAGGCCGCCGCCCAGGTGTCGGTCGCGAACGTCGTCACGAGCCTGCGGCTCTGCTCCACCCTCGACTGGCCCCGCTACGTCGAGGCGGTGAGCCTCGTCGAGCGCGTGCTGCAGCGCGATCCCGCCGGCGTGCACGCGCGGATGGACTTCCTCTCCCGCGACCGGTACCGGCAGGCGGTCGAGGAGCTCGCCGATCCGAGCGGCGAGGCGCAGGTGCGCGTCGCCCTGCGCGCGGTGGAGAGCGCGCGCCAGGCCGCCGACGCCGAGGGGCCGGGCGCGCGCGCCGCGCACGTCGGGCACCACCTCGTCGGCAAGGGGCGCCGCGAGCTCGAGGCGGACGTGGCCTGGCGGCCCGGGCTCCGGAAGCGCCTGCGCCGCCTCGTCTTCGCGCACGCGACGGCGGCGTACCTCGGGTCGATCGCGCTCGCGACCGCGGCGCTCCTGGCGGCCGGGGTCGCCTTCGTCCGCCACGAGGGGGGCTCGACGTGGCCGCAGCTCGGGGTGGCCCTGCTGCTCCTCGTGCCCGCGAGCGAGGTGGCCATCGCGCTCGTCCAGCGCCTCGCGGCCCGGTTCGCGCCGCCGCGGCGGCTGCCGCGCCTCGACCTCTCCGCGGGGATCCCGGAGGACGCGCGGACGCTGGTGGTCGTCCCCACGCTGCTCACCGACGTCGAGGGCGTCACGCGCCAGCTCGAGCACCTCGAGGTCCTCGCCCTCGGCAACCTCGACCCCCGCGTCCACTTCGCCATCCTGGGCGACTTCGCGGACGCCGCCGCCCGCGACCAGCCGGGGGACGCCGCGATCCTGGCGGCGGCCCGCGGCGGGATCGAGGAGCTGAACGCGCGCCTCGGCGAGGGACGGGGCGACCGGTTCTTCCTCTTCCACCGCGCGCGCCAGTGGAACCCCGCGGAGGGCGCGTGGATGGGGTGGGAGCGGAAGCGCGGGAAGCTCGAGGAGCTGAACCGGGTCCTGCGCGGCGCCACGGACACGAGCTACGACGTGAAGGTCGGCGACCTCTCCGTCCTGCCGGGCGTGCGCTACGTCATCACCCTCGACTCGGACACGCGCCTCCCGCGCGACGGCGCCAGGAAGCTCGTGGGGATCGCGGCGCACCCGCTCAACCGCCCCCGCCTCGATCCGGGCTCCGGCCGCGTCGTCGAGGGCTACGGCATCCTGCAGCCGCGCGTCAGCGTCACCACCGCCAGCGCGGCGGGCTCGCGCTTCGCGCGCCTCTTCGCCGGCCACACCGGCGTCGACCCGTACACCACCGCCGTGTCCGACACGTACCAGGACCTCTTCGGCGAGGGCAGCTTCACGGGCAAGGGCCTCTACGACGTGGACGCCTTCACGGCGGCGCTCGACGGGCGCGTCCCGGACAACGCCCTCCTCTCGCACGATCTCTTCGAGGGCCTCCACGCGCGCGCCGGCCTCGTGACCGACGTCGAGGTGGTCGACGACTACCCGTCGAGCGTCCTCGCCCACGCGCGCCGCCAGCACCGCTGGACGCGCGGGGACTGGCAGATCCTCGGCTGGCTCCTGCCGCTCGTCCGGACCCGCGCCGGCCTGGCGCGGAACCGCCTCCCCCTCATCTCGCGGTGGAAGATCTTCGACAACCTGCGCCGCGCGCTGGTCGCGCCGGCGACGGTCGCGCTGCTCCTCCTCGCCTGGACCGTCCTGCCGGGGAGCCCGGCGATCTGGACCGCCGCCGTCGCCGCGTCGCTCGCGTTCCCGCTCTACCCGCTCGCGGTGGAGGCCCTCGCCGGGCCGAGGCCGCACCAGCCGCGGTGGGCCTTCCTGCGAGGGGTCGCACAGGACGCGACGGTCGCGGCGGAGCGCATCCTCCTGCAGCTCGCCTTCGTGGCGAGCCAGGCGTACGGGATGGTCCACGCGATCGCCGTCACGCTCGTCCGCCTCGCGATCACGCGGCGACGGCTGCTCGAGTGGGAGACCGCCGCCGCGAGCGCCGCGCGCGGCGAGCGGGCGGGCCCGCGGTCGTTCGTCCTGGCGATGGCGGCGAGCCCCGCGATCGCGCTCGCCGGCGCGGTCCTCGTCGTCGCGGCGCGCCCCGGCGCCCTCGTCGCCGCGGCGCCGATCCTGGCGCTGTGGGCGGCCGCGCCGCTCGTGGCCCACCGGCTCTCCCAGCCGATGGCGGAGCGCGACGCCGAGCTCGGTCCGGCGGATCGCGACTTCCTCGTCGGCGTGGCGCGCGCGACCTGGAGGTACTTCGAGGCGTTCATGGGCCCCGAGGACCACTTCCTGCCCGCGGACAACTTCCAGGAGGCGCCGGACCGGACGGCGCACCGGACCTCCCCGACCAACATCGGCATGGGGCTCCTCGCGACGCTCGCGGCCCACGATCTCGGCCTCGTCCCGCCGGACGCCCTCGTCGAGCGGATCGACGCCACCCTCACCACGATGGAGGGGCTCGAGCGGATCGAGGGGCACCTCTTCAACTGGTACGACACGGTGAGCCTCGCGCCGCTCCTGCCCCGGTACGTGTCGACGGTGGACAGCGGCAACCTCGCCGGCGCGCTCGTCGCGGTGTCCGAGGGGCTCCGCGGCCTCGCGCGCGACCCGGCGGACCGCGACGGGGCCTCCGGGACGGGGGTCGAGCGGCTCCTCGCCCTCTCCCGCCGTGCCGCCGCGTTCGCGGACGGGATGCGCTTCGGGTTCCTCTACGATCCGCAGCGGAGCCTCTTCGCGATCGGCTACCGCGCGGCGGACGCCGAGGGCGCCGGGAGGCTCGATCCCGCCCACTACGACCTCCTCGCCTCGGAGGCCCGGCTCGCGAGCTTCTTCGCGATCGCGAAGGGCGACGTCCCCGAGAAGCACTGGTTCCACCTCGGCCGGGCCGTGACGGGCGTGCGCGGGAACCCCGCGCTCCTGTCGTGGAGCGCGACGCTCTTCGAGTACCTCATGCCGCTCCTCGTGATGCGGAGCTATCCGGACACGCTCCTCGACGAGTCGTGCCGGATGGCCGTGCGCAGGCAGCGGGACTACGGCGCCGAGCGCGGGGTGCCGTGGGGGATCTCCGAGTGCGCCTACGACCTCGTCGATCATCACGGCAACTACCAGTACAAGGCGTTCGGGGTCCCCGGGCTCGGCATGAAGCGCGGCCTCGCGGACGAGCTCGTGGTCGCGCCCTACGCGACGGCGCTCGCGGCCCTCGTCCACCCCACCGCGGCGGCGGCGAACCTCCGCCGCCTCGCCGGAGACGGCCTGCTCGGCGCGTACGGCTACTTCGACGCCGTCGACTACACCCCGCGGCGCCAGGAGGAGCCGGAGGCCGACGCGCGCCCCAGGTCCGCGCGCGCGCGGGGCACGATCGTGCGGACGTACCTGGCCCACCACCAGGGGATGACGCTCGCGGCGATCGCGGGCGCGCTCACGGGGAAGCGGATGGTCGCGCGCTTCCACGCCGACCCGCGCGTCCAGGCGACGGAGCTGCTCCTCCAGGAGCGCGTGCCCCGCCACGCGGCGCTCATCCGCCCGCGCCCGGACGAGGACGCGCGCATCGCCGCGCCGCTGCCGCCCGCGGCGGTCCGCCGCTTCCGCTCCCCGCACACCGCGTTCCCGCACGCGCAGTTCCTGTCGAACGGCAACTACACCACCGTCGTGACGAACGCCGGCGGCGGCACGAGCTTCTGCCGCGGGCGCGCCGTCACGCGGTGGCGCCAGGACGCGACCCGCGACCCGGGCGGCCAGTACCTCTACCTGCGCGACGTCCGCAGCGGGCGGGTCTGGTCCGCGACGCACCAGCCGACCGCGACGGACGGGCAGGACGACGTCGTCGTCTTCACCATGGAGAAGGCGACCTTCGAGCGGCGGCTCGACGAGGTCGGGACGAAGCTCGACGTCGCGGTCTCGCCGGAGGACGACGTCGAGGTGCGCCGGCTCGAGGTGACGAACCACGGGGACCGCGCCCGCGAGCTCGAGGTCACGAGCTACGCCGAGATCGTCCTCGCGCCGAACGCCGACGACCTCGCCCACCCCGCCTTCGGCAAGCTCTTCGTCGAGTCCGAGTACGTGGCGGAGTCGAGCGCGCTCCTCTGCCGGCGCAGGCCGCGCGGCCCCGACGACGCCGAGGTCTTCGCGCTGCACGTCATCAGCCAGGAGGGCCGGACGCAGGGCCCGGTGGAGTGGGAGAGCGACCGCGTCCGCTTCCTCGGGCGCGGCCGCGGCCCGGAGGACCCCCGGGCGCTCGACGGGCGGCCGCTCTCCGGCACGACCGGCGTCCTCGTCGATCCCATCGTGAGCCTGCGTCAGCGCGTGCGCCTCGCCCCCGGCGGCGTGGTGCGGCTCTCGTTCGCCACCGGGATGGCGTCGAGCCGGGAGACGGCGCTCGCGCTCGCGCAGCGCTACCACGACCCCACCGCGACCGCGCGCACCTTCGCGCTCGCGTTCGCGCACGCCCGGAGCAGGCTGCACCACCTCGGCATCACGAGCGAGGAGGCCCTCCTGTTCGAGCGCCTCGCCTCCCGCGTGCTGTACGCCGACGCCGCGCTGCGCCCGGCCCCGGAGGTCCTGGCCCGGAACACGCTCGGCCAGGAGGGGCTCTGGGGGCACGGCGTCTCGGGCGATCTGCCGGTGCTGCTCGTGCGCGTCGTCTCCGACGCCGACCTCGCGCTCGTGCGGCAGGTCCTGCAGGCGCAGGAGTACTGGCGGCTCAAGGGGCTCGTCGCCGACGTCGTGATCCTGAACGAGCACCCGGTGGGCTACCTCGACGAGGTGCACGCCCACGTCGCGGCGCTCCTCGACGAGGGGCCCTGGCGGACGTGGAAGCACCGGGCCGGCGGGGCGTACCTGCTGCGCGGGGACCGGATGACGGAGGCCGAGCGGCTCCTCCTCGCCGGCGTGGCGCGCGCGGTCCTCTCCGGCGACCGGGGATCGCTCGCGCACCAGCTCGACCTGCCCGCGCCTTCCTCGCCCGAGCCGGCGGCGCTCCCGCTCGCCGGTCCGCCCAGGGCCGGCCCGGCGCTCGCGGCGGCCGCGGAGCCCGAGGGGCCGCCGCTCGCGCTCGCGAACGGGATCGGCGGATTCGCCGACGGCGGGCGGGAGTACGTCGTCGTGCTCGAGGGAGCCGAGGAGACGCCGCTGCCCT
>DASVZX010000330.1:0-6806 GCA_036391435.1 Anaeromyxobacter sp.
CGCGCGGGCGGGCCTCGCGCCTCCCGGGTCATCCCGGCGCGCCGGCGGCCGGCGGCGGCCGCGGCCTCCCGTGCCGCCGCCCCACCCGCCGCGCGGGGACGCCCGCCCAGATCTCGCCCGGCCCGACCTTCGTCCCCTTCGAGAGGACCGAGCCCGCCGAGATCATCGCGCCGTCGCCGATCGTGCAGCCGGGGAACACCACCGCCATGAGGCCGATCGTGACGCCGCGCCCGATGGAGACGGGCGCGGTCACGAGGTGCCCGCCCTCGGCGGAGTGGCAGACGAGCGTGACGTCGCCGCCCACGACGGTGTCGTCGCCGATCTCGATGAGGTTCTGGTCGGCGACGACCGCCGTGTTGATCTGCACCCGCCGACCGATCCGCGCGCCCATGAGCCGGTGGTAGAGGGGCAGCAGCGGCGTCACCCGGATCCAGTTCAGGAACGTGAACCGGACCATGAGCGTGAGGGCGTTGTAGCTCGCCCAGCGCCACGCGCCGGCGGAGAGGTACGGGAAGCGGCCGACCGGCGTCCCGCGCGCGAAGGTGAGCCAGCGCGTGGCCGGCACGACGACCAGGAGCGCGAGGCCGAAGACGAAGTAGCCCGCGGCGAGCGCGAGGCCGAGGCCGAGCGCGCGGAGGGGGCCGGCGGCCGGGAGCGCCGCCTCCGCCCGGGCGAAGAGCGCCACCGCCGGCGAGAGCGCGACGCCGAGGACGGCGATCGCCTCCGCGAAGAGGAGCAGCGTCATCCCGACCTGCAGCGGCCCGAAGAGCCGCTCCTTCCAGCCGCTCCGATCCATGAGACCTCCTCGCACGACCGGCAGGTGGACCTGCTTCACGCTACGTGACGCGGGCCGGGTGCGCAAACACCCGGCGGAAGCGGGCGTCACGTGCGGGGGCCGCGGTGCGGATGCGCCGTCCCGTCCTCGTGCCCACCCGGTAGATGCATCCCTGCGGGGCCCGGGTTAGCGTGCTGCCTTCCGCGCCGGAGGTCTCACCATGAACGCGTCGCTTCCCGGGCTCCCCGTGCCGCTCGCGCTGACGGTCCTCGCGCTCGCGCTCGCGCCGCGCCCCGCGCGCGCGCTCCCCCTGCTCGACGAGCAGCTCTCCCTCGAGGGCGGCCGCCGGCCCGATCTCGCGGTCGCGCTCGCCGCCGCGCCGCCGCCCGGCGACCCGATGGACTTCGACCTGCTCGGCAAGCCCCCCCCGCCGCCCGACACGTCCGCCGAGGACGCGCGCATGCGGCGGCGCCACAGGCTCCTCCAGATCCACCAGCGCGTCGGGCTCGCCATGGGCACGCTCGAGCTCGCGACGGTCGTCACCGGACAGCTCAACTACGACGACAAGTTCGGCACGGCCAACACCGGCAGGTACGTGCTCACGCACAAGGTGCTCGCGTACTCCACGTTCGGCCTGTTCGCGGTCGGGGGAACGCTCGCGCTCCTCGCGCCCCGCCCGGCCGACAAGCCGGATCGGGGGTGGGACCGCGTGCGCGTCCACAAGCTGGGGATGCTCCTCGCCACGGCCGGGATGGTCGCGCAGGCCGTGGTGGGTATCGAGACCCGCAACCGGGAGGGCTACCTCGATCAGAAGCAGCTTGCGCGGACGCACCTCGCTATTGGGTACGCGACGCTGGCCTGCACCGGCATCGCCGTCGGTGCGCTCGTCTTCTGAGGAGACCCGATGACCGCCGCCGTCGCCGCGCTCGCCCTGCTCTTCGCCGGTGCAGCCGATCCCCAGGCGTACACCGTCGACCCCGCCCGGAGCACGATCCGCTTCCACGTGCACCACAAGCTCCACTCGTCCGACGGACACTCGTCGTCCATCGAGGGGAAGGCGATCGTCCAGCCGGACGGGAAGGTGCTCGCGATGGTGCGCGTGCCGGTCGCGACCTTCGACTCGGGCGACGCGAACCGCGACGCGAACATGCGCGACGCGCTCGAGGCGGGCCGCTTCCCCTTCGTCGTCTTCAAGGGCGTGACGAGCCTCGTCATGCCCGCCGCGCGCGGGAAGGGGATCCCGACGACGATCCAGGGCGAGCTCGACCTCCACGGGGTGAAGCAGCCGGTGCAGGTGCCGGTCACGCTCCAGTTCGCGGACGACGGCTCGGCGCGGGTGACCGGCA
Source organism: Anaeromyxobacter sp. (assembly GCA_036391435.1). GTDB lineage: Bacteria > Myxococcota > Myxococcia > Myxococcales > Anaeromyxobacteraceae > Anaeromyxobacter. The sequence goes on from DASVZX010000330.1 coordinate 2,122, forward strand.
AGATGACGCTGAGCCTCGACGCCTACCGGATCGAGCGGCCGTCGCTCCTCATGATCAAGCTCGACGACGCGTGCGCGATCGAGTTCGACCTGGAGCTGAAGCGAGGGTGACCGTCATGCCCGTCCTCGTCGCCGTCCGGGACCTCCTCTTCCGCTCCAGGATCCTCGCCGCGGCCGAGCGGCTCGGCGTCGAGGTGCGCCCGCTGCCGCGCGGCACGCCGCTCTCGGAGGGGGCGCGCGCGCTCGGCGGCGGGACCGTGCTCGCCGACCTCTCCGAGCCGGGCGCGCTCGACGAGATCCGGGCCGCGAAGGCCGCGGGCGGCGTCCGCGTCGTCGGCTTCCTCGGCCACCTCGAGGCGGACCTCGCCCGCGTCGCCTCCGAGGCGGGCGCCGACGAGGTGCTCTCGCGCGGCGAGCTCTCCCGCCGCCTCGACGAGATCCTGCGGGCCGCCGGGGCCGCGTCGCCGGCGCGCTGACCTGGCGCCTCACACGGGGGAGCCGGCGCCGGGTACACTGCGCCCTCTCCCGGAGGACCGATGCCCGCGAAGGATCCCACCCCCCTCGTCCGCCGCCTCCTGCGCGGCGATCGCTGGGCCGCCGTCGCCGGCGCGAAGCTCGTCGCCCTGCGCGAGGGCTACGCCCGCGTCACGATGCGGCTGCGCCCCGAGCACCTGAACGGCGTCGGCGTCGCGCAGGGCGGCGCGGTGTTCACGCTCGCCGACTTCGCCTTCGCGGCGGCCTCGAACTCGCACGGCACCGTCGCCGTCGCGCTCGACGTGAGCATCACGTTCGCGCGCGGGACCCGGACGGGCGTCCTCACCGCCGAGGCGCACGAGGAGTCGGTCTCGCGACGCGTGTCGGTGTGCAACGTGCGCGTGACGAACGCCGTGGGCGAGGTGGTCGCGCTCTTCCGCGGGTCCGCCTTCCGCAAGGAGGACTCGATCGCGGCGCTCCTCGCCGGGGCGGGACGGAAGCGGGCCTCGCGCCGCCCGGCGCGCGCGACCTGAGGCACGCCGGCCGCTGGCGGTAGCGGCGCTCGAACGGGACGTAGACCATGCACGCCCGCTGCGCCCCCTCGCCGAGGCAGCGTTCCTCGCACGTCGCGTAGGTCCGCGCGTGCCGCACGGCCGCCGCGATCCCGGTGCGGGTGTCCGCGATCCGGTCGTACGCGCCGCGCGGGCCGAGGCCCGGCTCGCCCGCGGAGTGGAGGCTCGTCGGGGTGAGCGGCGGCACGCCCCCGGCCCACATGCCCGCCCGCGCCGCCTGCGCGGCGCGCTGCGCCTCGACGAGCGCCGGATCGGGCGGCCGCCCGACGGCGAACACCATCGCGTGGCCGGCCCGGACGAGCGCCTCGGCGGCGTCGGGGCACTCGACGAGGAGCCGCCCGTAGGCGTCCGGCGCTCCCTCCGTCGCGCAGCGCCACGCGCGCGCCGCCGCGAGCGGCGCCGTCGCCTTCGCGATCGCGAGGAGCGCCCGCGCGTCCATCCCGCCGAACCGGTGGACCGGCCCGAACGTCTCGAGCGCGTTCACGCCGACGAGCCGCGCGGCGCGCCCGGCGAACCGCCCGCCGCCGATGCGGAACGTGTCGCCGTCGGTCCACCGGACGGGGATGCGTTGGCCGGAGAGGATCAGCTCTCCGACCCCACGCGTTCCCCCTCCCCCCTGGGCAGCGCCCAGCGGGGTGACGACGACGCCGGCGGCGAGGGCCGCGACGGCCGCCGCGAGGACGCGGGCGAGGACCACCACCGCCGCATCGTACCCGGCGCCCGGGCGTCAGCGAAGGCCGACGACGAGGATGACGAGCGTGAGCGTCGAGGAGCCGACGAGCGCCCACCCGAGCTCGCGCAGCCGCCTCGGCGAGAAGCGCGCGAGGCTCACCGCGATCGAGAGGAGCGCGGTCGGGAGCGTCGCCCAGGCGATCGCGGCGGGCAGGCCCGCCGCCGACAGCGCCGCCGCCCCGACCGCGAGCAGCGCCGCGAGGGCCGCGTGGCGGCGCCCGGGATCGCGCGCGCCCTTCGAGCGGACGCGGACCAGGATCACCTGGACCGCGAGCGTCGCCGCGGCGAACCCGAGCGTCCAGACGATGGCCGCGGCGAGCGCGGCCTGCGGCTCGGCCCCGCCCGCGAGGGCCACCGCGGCGCCCGCGGACGCGAGCGCCGCCGCGACCGCGGTCTCGCCCGCCACGGTCCTCTCCCGCCGGGCGAGGAGCAGCCCCACGACGGCGACGCCGAGCGCGCCCGGGACGACGAGGGCGAGCCGCGCCGCCGGGGGCGAGAGGGCGATCCCGGCGATCCCCGCGAGGACCCCGACCGCGCCGAGCGCCGCGAGCCAGCGGCGCGCGCGCGCTCCGGCCTCGTCCCGGGCGCGGCGCCCGCGCTGGCCGAGGAGGACGATGGCGGGCTCGTGCGCGAGGAACGCGAGCACGACCGCGGCGGCGAGGGCGAGCGAGGCCGGCGTCGGGCGCCCGATGGCGAAGGCGGTGAGGAGCGGCATCGCGAGCTGGCCCCACGCGCCGTGCTCGTGCGGGAGCATCGAGCGGCGGGGGGCGGGGGCGGTCGTCACGTCTCGTTTCCTCCTCGGGCGTCTCGCCCGCGTCTCTAAGCAAGGGCGCGGCCACCCGCCAACTGCTCGAAACCACGGATGTCTGCGGGAGGCGTGCGGCGGTGCGCACCCGCATCTCGGTCGGGCGTCACCGATCGGCGGGTGCGGGGGTTCCACCCGGCCGAGCGAGCGCCACATTGAACGCGGGGCGAGCGTCCCCTCGCCCGCCAGGCTCCCATGCACGCGATCCTCGAGCTCCTCGCGAAGGTCCCCGTCGAGGCGATCGTCTCGGTCACCCGGCCCGACGTCCTGCTCCACCTGGCGGGCGCCACCGCCGCGGGCGCCGCCATCGGCATGGAGCGCAGCTTCCACGGCCGCCCGGCGGGTTTCCGGACGCACACGCTCGTGTGCCTCGCGTCCTCCCTCCTCATCCTCTTGACGGTGTACCAGCCGGAGTGGTTCCCCGGCCGCGGCGACAGCGTCCGGATCGACCCGACCCGCATGGCGCAGGGGATCATGACCGGCATCGGCTTCCTCGGCGCCGGCGTGATCTTCAAGGAGGGGATCTCGGTGCGCGGGCTCACCACGGCCGCCTCCATCTGGATCACCTCCGCCATCGGGATCCTCATGGGCGCGGGCCTCTACTACCCGGCCGTGGTCGGGACGGTCGCCGCGCTCGGCGTGCTCGCCGCCTTCCGCTGGATCGAGAACCGCGTGCCGTCGCACCAGTTCGCGAACCACCGCATCCGCTTCGATCGCGACGACGTGATGCCCGAGGAGGCGCTGCGCGCGCTGCTCGATCGCCACGGCTTCTCGGTCTCGGGCCTCGCCTACCGCCTCACCGACGACGGGCGCCACTTCGAGTACCAGATGACGATCCGGACGACGCACCCGCAGAACTTCGGCCGGCTCGCGCGCTCGCTCGCGGCGCTTCCGCCGGTCCGCGAGTTCCACCTCGCTCCCGCGGGAGACTAGCGGCGGCCCGGGCGGGGCCGTCCGCGTCTCGCCGCGCCGCGGGCCTCGCCCGGCGACGCGCGAGCGCGCACGGGCGGCCCCCGGTTAGATGCTCGCGGAGCGTATCGGCGCCGGGGGGCCGGCGCGCCGGAGGTGCGACATGCGGTGGCCGCGGATCCTCGCCGACCGGATCGGCATCGAGTACCCCGTGTTCCAGGCGCCGATGGCCGGCGGGCCGTCGACGCCCGAGCTCGTGGCGGCCGTCTCGAACGCGGGCGGGCTCGGGTCGATGGGGGCGGCGTACGTCCCCGCCGACGCGCTCCGCCAGGCGATCCGCGCGACGCGGGCGCTCACCTCGCGGCCGTTCTGCGTGAACGTGTTCGCGCCGGAGGCGTCGCCGTCGCCCTCTCCGGACGACGTCGCGCGCGCCCAGGCCGCGCTCGCGCCGTTCCGGACGGAGGTCGGACTCGCCGCCGCCGCCCTGCCCGCGGCGGGGCAGCCCTTCCGCGACCAGCTCCGCGTCGCCCTCGAGGAGCGCGTGCCGGTGTTCAGCTTCACCTTCGGCGCGCTCGCGCCCGAGGACGTCGCCGCGCTCGCCCGGAACGGCGCGCTCGTGATGGGCACCGCGACGACCGTCCGCGAGGCGCGCGCGCTCGAGGCGACCGGGGTCCACGCCGTCGTCGCGCAGGGGGCCGAGGCGGGCGGCCATCGCGGGACGTTCCTCGGCCCCGTCGAGGGCGGGCTCGCCGGGACGCTCGCGCTCGTGCCGCAGCTCGTCGACGCCGTGCGCGTGCCGGTGGTCGCGGCGGGCGGGATCATGGACGGCCGGGGCATCGCCGCCGCCCTCGCGCTCGGCGCCGCGGGCGCCGCGCTCGGGACGGCCTTCCTCGCCTGCCCCGAGTCCGGCGCGAGCCGCCCGTACAAGGAGGCGATCCTCGCGCGCCGCGACGCGGACGAGACGACGCTCACGCGCGCGTTCTCCGGGCGCTGGGCGCGCGGGCTCCGCAACCGCTTCACCGAGGCGCTCGCCTCGGCGCCGGTGCTCCCCTACCCGTTCCAGAACGCGCTGACGGCGGACCTCCGCCGCGAGGCCGCGAAGGCGGGGAAGACGGACCTGCTCTCGCTCTGGGCCGGCCAGGGCGTCCCGCTCGCCCGCGCGCGGCCGGCGGGCGAGCTCCTGCGCGAGCTCGT
>DASVZX010000331.1:0-27648 GCA_036391435.1 Anaeromyxobacter sp.
AACCGGCGCGAGCGCGCCGAGTCGGCCACGCACGATTTGCGCGTCGAACAGCATATCGATCACCGCGTAGACGATTCCTGCGGCCACGCCGATGCCGATGAACGTCCAAAGCCGCCGCCGTTCGCGTTCCATCCCCCTTCAACCTGAGCACGAGCATTGCACATTGGCCATCCGACTTTTGACGGATGGGGCGCGCACCCGGAGATGCGTACTTTCCCGCTGATGCCTCGGCTCGCCACAGTGGTCATCGCGTTCGTCGCTGCGGCGGCCCCATTGTCTGCAGCGGCGCAGGAGCGGACCGTCACGCGGGCGGAGGCGCTCGCGCGCGGCGCGGGCGCGGAGGTCGCCATCGTGAACGCCCCGGACCAGCTCATCGTGGGCGGGCCGGACGCCGCGCTCCGCGCCGTGGCGCGCGGGGCGGAGGCGGCGGGCGCCAGGGTCCAGCGGCTCTGCGTGGACGTCCCGGCGCACACGCCCGCGCTCGCCTCCGCGGTCGGCCCGTTCGCGGAGGCGCTCGCGGCCTCGGCCCTCCGCGACCCGGCCGTCCCCGTCCTCGCCGGGATCTCGGCGGAGCCGGTGCGCGACCGCGCCGCGGCGATCGCGGCGCTGTCGCGCCAGCTCGCCGAGCGGGTCGAGTGGGGGCGCTGCCTCGCGGCCGCGGCGGAGATGGGCTGCACGGTGTTCCTCGAGCTCGGCCCCGGCTCCGCGCTCTCGCGCATGGTCGCGGAGGGGCTGCCCGGCGCCGAGGCGCGGTCCGCCGACGAGTTCCGCACCGTCGAGGGCGTCGCGCGCTGGGTGGCGGCGCGGCTGTAGGCGGCCGCGACGGCGCCCGCTCGCGTCAGGGCACCGCCTCGGGCTGCGGCTCGCCGGCCGGAGGCGCCGGCTGCTCGTCGCGGGCCTCGGCGCGCCGGGTCTTCGCGATGAGGAGGTAGATCGCGGGCACGAAGAAGACCGTGAAGGCGGTCCCCATCGCCATCCCGGCGACGAGGACGAGCCCGATGCTGTTCCGCGCCGCGGCGCCCGGGCCGGAGACCAGCACGAGCGGGAAGTGCCCGCAGACCGTCGCGACGCTCGTCATGAGGATGGGGCGGAGGCGCGTGACGGCGGCCTGCTTCACCGCGTCGAGCTTCGAGAGCCCCTGGTCCTGGAGCCGGTTCGCGAAGTCGACGATCAGGATCCCGTTCTTCGAGACGAGCCCGACGAGCGTGACGAGCCCGACCTGCGAGTAGACGTTGAGCGTCGTCGTCCACCCGTCGGTGAAGAAGCGCATGTTCGGGTTCGGCATCTTGAGGAACGTCATGACGAGCGCGCCGAACATGCCGAGCGGGACGGAGCCGGCGAGGATGACGAGCGGATCGCGGAAGCTGTTGAACTGGGCGGCGAGCACCAGGAAGATGAGCACCACGGCGAGCAGGAAGGCGGGGAGGAACCTGTCGCCCTCGACGCGGAGCTGCCGCGACTCGCCGGTGTAGTCGATGACGTAGCCCTTCGGCAGGATCTTCGCGGCCTCGCCCTCGAGGAACCCGAGCGCCTGGTCGAGCGGGCGGAACGCGACGCCGGAGAGCTTCACCGCGTTGAGCTGCTGGAAGCGGTTCAGCGATCGCGGCGTCACCGAGTCCTTGATCGTCGCGATCGAGGAGAGCGCGACGAGCTGGCCGTTCGGGCCGGTGACGTGGATGTCCTCGAGCTGCTCGGGGTTGAGCCGCTCGGCGCGCAGGAGCTGCGGGATCACCTTGTAGCTGCGGCCGCCCACGCTGAACCGGTTCACGAAGTTGCCGCCCACCGCGGCCGACAGGTCGCGCCCGACGGTCTGGAGATCGAGGCCGAGCTCGGCGACCTTGTCGCGGTCGAGCTCGATCTCCGACTGCGGCTGGTCGATCTTCACGTCGATCTGGGGCGGGAAGGCGAACATGCCGCTCTTCGCGGCGCGCTCCTGGAGCTGCTGGGCGAAGGAGAGGATCTCCGACGACTCGGCGGTCGAGGCGATGACGATCTCGACCGGGAAGGTCCCGCCGCCCGGGAGCGCCGGCGGCAGGATCGCGAAGGTCTGGACGCCGGGGATCGCGGCGAGCTTCCGCTGGACCTCGGGCAGGATCTGGAACGCGGTGCGCTTGCGGTCGCTCCAGGGCTTGAGCCCGTCGCCCCAGAAGCCGCCGTCCGGGAACGTCACCTGGAACGTGAACGACGACTCGGGCACGCTCATCACGGCCTCGTGGACGGCGTGCGTGTAGGGCATCACCTGGTCGATGGTGGAGTTCGAGGGCGTGTTCACGATCCCGAAGATGACGCCCTGGTCCTCCGTCGGGGCGAGCTCGCGCGGCGACTGCGTGAACATGACGAGGGCGAGCGCGCTCACCACCGCCCACGCGAGGTAGATCGCGCGACGACCGCGCAGGGCCGCGTCGAGGTGCCGGGCGTAGGCGGCGCGGAGGCGGTCGAAGCCGCGGTTGACGCGGCCCGCGAGCCCGCGCTCCTCCTGGCCGCCCTTCAGCAGGTACGCGGACATCACGGGGGAGAGCGTGAGCGCGACGATCCCGGAGATGGTCACCGCGCCCGCCAGCGTGAGCGCGAACTCCCGGAAGAGCGACCCGGTGAGGCCGCCCTGGAACGCGATCGGCGCGTACACGGCCGCGAGCGTGATCGTCATCGCGATGATGGGGCCCACGAGCTCCCGCGCGCCGCGGAGGGCCGCGTCCACGGGGCGCATCCCCTCGCGCAGGTGGCGCTCCACGTTCTCGACGACGACGATCGCGTCGTCCACCACGAGCCCGACCGACAGCACGATCGCGAGCAGCGTGAGCAGGTTCACCGTGAACCCGAACACCTGCATGAGGAAGACCGCGCCGACGAGCGAGACCGGGATCGCCACGACCGGGACGAGCACGGAGCGGAGCGACCCGAGGAAGAGGAAGATGACGACGACGACGATGAGGAGGGTCTCGCCGAGCGTGTGCTCCACCTCGTGGATCGCGCTCTTGATGTACGCCGTGCCGTCGTAGGCGATGCGCGCGTCGAGCTGCTCGGGGACCTCCTTCCGGATGGAGGTCATCTCCGCGCGGACCCGCTGGATGACGTCGAGCGCGTTCGCGGTCGGCAGCGCCCAGATGCCGATGAACACCGCGGTCTCGCCGCTGAAGTTCACGGCGGCGTCGTAGTCCTCGGCGCCGAGCGCGACGTCCGCCACGTCGCCGAGCCGCACGACGGCGCCGTCCTTCTCGCGCAGGACGAGCTGCTCGAACTCCCTGGGCGAGCGCAGGTCCGTGTTGGCGGTGAGGTTCACCTGCACGAGCGAGCCGCGCGTCTGCCCCACGGCGGCGAGGTAGTTGTTCGCCGCCAGCGCCTGGCGCACCTGGCCCGGGCTCACGTTGAGCGCCGCCATCCGGTCGGGCTTCAGCCAGATCCGCATCGCGAAGGTGCGGGCCCCGAGGATGTCGGCGCGCTGCACGCCCTCGATGGCGGACAGGCGCGGCTGGACGACCCGCACGAGGTAGTCGGTGATCTCGTTCTGCTTCAGGAACTTCGACGAGAACGAGAGGTACGCGGAGGCGAACTGCGTCTCGGCCGACTGGATGTTCAGGATCGGCACCTCCGCCTCGGGCGGGAGGTCGCCGCGCACCTGGTCGACCTTCGAGCCGATCTCCGCCAGCGCGCGCGTCGCGTCGTAGTTCAGCTTCAGGCGCGCGGTGATGATCGAGACGTTCTGCTTGCTCTGCGACTCGATGTACTCGACGCCGTCCGCGGCGGCGATCACGCGCTCCAGCGGCGTCGTCACGAACCCGCGCACCAGGGCGGCGCCGGCGCCCACGTAGGTGGTCCGCACCTCGATGGCGGCGTTCTCGCTCTTCGGGTACTGGCGGACGTTGAGCGTCCGGATCGCCTGGACCCCGGCGATCACGATGACGAGGTTCACGACGATCGCGAGGACCGGCCGGCGGATGAAGAGGTCGGTGAGCTTCACGGCAGGGCTCCGCGCGCGTCAGGGGTTCGCCGGCCTGGGGTCGAGCGCCGGCTTCGGCCCCAGCGCGTCGTTCACCGCGACCGTCATCCCGTTCCGGAGCTTGAACGCGCCGCTCGCGACGATGCGCTCGCCGGCCTCGAGGCCGGAGGTGACGGCGACGAAGTCCCCGCGCCGGTCGCCGAGCCGCACGAACTTCTGGCGGACCACGAGCGCGGACTTCCCGGTCTTCGCGTCCGTCTTCTCCTCGATGGCGAAGACCGAGTCGCCGTACGGCGCGAACATCACCGCCGTCGCCGGGATCACGAGGACGGACTTCTTCTCGGGGGAGAGGACCTCGACGTTCGCGAACATGCCCGGGCGGAGCCTCCCGTCCTCGTTCGGGATCGTCGCGCGCACCCGCACGTTGCGCGTGGCGACGTCCACCTCGGTGTTCACCGTCGTGATCTCGCCCGTCCAGGAGGCGCCGGGGAACGCGTCGGTGCGGACGCGCGCCTGCTGGCCGGCGCGGACGTCCGCGAGCGCCTGCTGGGGCAGCCAGAACTCCGCGAGGATGGGGCTGACCGACTGCAGCGAGGCGACCGGGGTGCCCGGGGCGACGACCTGCCCGAGCTCGACCTGCCGGATCGAGATGCGCCCGTCGAACGGCGCGCGCAGCGTCTTCTTCGCGATGGTCGCCTGGAGCGCCGCCACCGCGGCGGTCGCCTGCTTCGCGCGCGCCTCGGCGGCGTCGAGGTCGGCCGGGGTGTTCGACTCGTTGCGCCGCAGCGTGCGCGCCCGCCCGAGGTTCACCCGCGCGAGCGAGGCCTCCGCCTCGGCCGACCGGAGCTGGGCCTGCTCGGTCGAGGTGTCCAGCCGCACGAGCACGGTCCCCTTCTTCACGAAGGACCCCGACTCGAACAGGATCTCGCGGACGGTCCCGGGGAGCTCGGTGGCGAGCGTCACGCCGCGCGCCGCGACGAGCGAGCCGATCGCGCTGCGCGCCGACTCCCACTCGGCCCGCTCGGCGCGGGCGGACGACACGGCCTCCGGGGGCGGCGCGAACGTGCTGGCCGCCCGCACCATCGTGACGATCTGGCCCGCCTTGACGCCCCCGAGCAGCAGCACGAGGACGACCAGACCGCCGACGACGATGACCCACAGCTTCTTGCTCGATCGCATGGCTCGCTCCGGCTTCCCGGGTGCGCGGAGCGATAACGCCCGGCCGCCGCCGGGCGCTCGCGAAAATCGACGCGCCCGCGCGGGGAGAAAGCGCCCGCTTGCGGCCGGGGAGGGCGGGAAGGGCGAACGCGCACGCGGAGCGAGACGAGCCGGACGCCCGCGCGGCCTGCGCCCGCGCGGGCGTTCGTCGGAGGAGGCGTCAGGCGGTCCGGGCCGCCGGCGCCGGCGGGGTGGCGGGCAGCGGCACCACCGCCCCCGCGCGCTCCGGCTTCAGCGTGAGGAGGTGCGTGACGATGGTCACGACCCCCGCCAGCACGACGAGCCCGTGCAGGAACACGACGAGCATCCAGAACCGCATCGGCTGCTGCGCGACCATGTACGGCTCGCCGCGGACGCGCTCGAGGTAGGTCTGCAGCACGCCCGCGACCGCGAAGGCGAGGCTCATGCCGACGACGCCGAGCGTCGTCATCCAGAACCCCCAGTAGCCGAGCCGCGCGTCGTAGCGGGCGCCGGGCAGCCCCTTGAGGCGCGGGATCGCGAAGTAGAAGAACGCGAGGTTCAGGAGCACGTAGGCGCCGAAGAACGAGAGGTGACCGTGCGAGGTGGTCACCTGGCTGCCGTGCGTGTAGTAGTTGATCTGCGGGAGCGTGTGCGCGAACCCGAACAGCCCCGCGCCCACGAAGTGGAGCACCGCCATCGCGCCCACGTAGAGCCAGGTGAGCCGCGGGCGCAGCGTCCCGTCGCCGTCCTTCGTCGCCCGCCAGGTGTCCCAGAGCATGAGGAGGATGGGGAGCGGCTCGAGCGCGGAGAACGCGCCACCGATCCAGAGCCACGCCCGCGGGGCGCCGAGCCAGTAGTAGTGGTGGCCGGTCCCGGCGAGCCCCGTGAAGAGGAACAGGCCGAGCTCGACGTAGAGCCAGCGCTCGACGATCCGGCGGTCCACCCCGGTGAGCTTGATCATCATGAACGCGACCATCGCCGCGGTGACGAGCTCCCAGGCGCCCTCGACCCACAGGTGGATCACCCACCACCAGTAGTACCAGTCCATCGCGAGGTTCCGGTAGAACGGCATGCCGAAGAGGTACATGAGCGCGAGGAACACGAGGCCGCCCACGAGCGTCCCCTGCACCGCGTTCCAGCGGCGGGCGCGCCAGAGCGTCACGCCGACGTTGGCGAGGAAGAGGAGCGCCGCCGCCACCACCACGAAGTCGAGCGCCGTCGGGATCTCGAGGAGCGGCCGCCCCTGGATCCAGCCGAACAGGAACCCCACGATGGCGGTCACGCCCGTCGCCGCGAGCGCGACGAGCTGGACCACCGCGAGCCGCGGCCAGGCGAGCTCGCGCTCCGCCTCCTCCGGCACGAGGTAGAAGGTCGCGCCCATGAACCCGAGGAGCAGCCAGAGCACGAGCAGGTTCGTGTGGATGGCGCGCGCCGTGGAGAACGGGAAGACGTCGACCACGTGCTGGGGCACGGTGACGACGTACTGGAGCGCGACCCAGAGCCCGACGACGATCTGCAGCGCGAAGAGGACGAGCGCGAGCGCGAAGTAGGCGTACGCGATCCGCTGGCTCCGGTAGACGACGGTCGTGGTCATGGCGCCCTCCGGTCCGCGGCGAGGCTCACCAGGAACTCGCCGATCATGAGACGCTGCCCTTCCGACAGGTTCCCGAACGCGGGCATGCGCGAGCCCGGCGAGATCGCCTGCGGGTCCGCGAGGTAGCGCGCCACGAACTCCGCGTCCCTTCGCCCCCCGATCCACTCGAAGCGCGGGGCGAGGGTGCCGCCCGTGCCGCCGAGCGAGTGGCAGGCGAGGCAGCCCTCCTGCTGCACGAGCGCGGCCGGCGGCGACATCGAGGCGCTCGCGAGGAGGCGATCCGTGGAGGCCTTCCACCGGTTCGGCGAGTCCTGCGGCGGCCAGTCGTGGTTCTCGATGTTCGAGACCCAGCGCAGGAACGCGACGAGATCGTCGATCTCCTGCGGCCGGAGGTGCTGCTGCGGCATCTTCCGGTACGACGCCGCGAACGCCACCTCGGGGGCCTCGAGCCGGCGGCGGACCGCGTCCTCCCCGACCCGGGCGTAGGCCCGGGTGAGGTCCGGCGCGTAGTAGGCGCCGAAGCCGAGGATGGTGTGGCAGTCGTTGCAGTTGTGCCGCTCGAAGGCGCGCTTGCCGGCGACGACGTGGTCGTCCAGGGCGTCCGCGTGCGTGAGCGCGCCGAAGCTCCGGTGCGTCTGGACCGTCATCGCGAGGAACACCGCGAGCGAGGTCAGCGTCCCGGCCCAGAAGATCCACTTCGCCAGGCGGTCGGTCATGGGCGGCTCCTTTCGCGTCGCGCCCCGGGCGGGAGCTGGAGGTCCGGCCGGCCGTTCGCGACGGAGGGTGCAGGAGCGAGCGGCGTGCCAGCGGGCGCGCGCCGTGGAATCAAGGCGTTCCGCGGCCCGGCCGCGGCGCCTCACCGAAGGACGGGTGCCGCGTCCCACGCGCGGTGGGTGCGACCCGCCGGAGGTTGCGCCGTCCCCGCGCCGCCCGGACCGGGGCGGCACGCCGGGGCCCGAAGCGGCGGCGCGGCCGCGTTTCGGTTAGTCTCTCGCCCCTTCACCGCCGCCGAGGACCGACCGGACCATGCCCCAGTACGTGATGTCGATGCGCCGGGTGAACAAGATCGTTCCCCCGAAGCGCCAGATCATCAAGGACATCTCCCTCTCCTTCTTCCAGGGCGCCAAGATCGGCCTCCTGGGCCTGAACGGGGCGGGGAAGTCCACCGTGCTCCGCATCATGGCCGGGGTGGACGAGGCCTTCGACGGGGAGATGGACCGCCAGGCCGGCCTCCGGATCGGCTACCTGCCGCAGGAGCCGAAGCTCGACTCCGCGAAGACGGTGCGGGAGGAGGTCGAGTCGGCGCAGGGCGACGTGACGAGCGCCCAGAAGCGGCTCGAGGAGGTCTACGCCGCCTACGCCGAGCCGGACGCGGACCTGGAGAAGCTCGCCGAGGAGCAGGCGCGGCTCGAGGCGATCCTCGCGAACGCCGGCGCCGACACCGGGACCGCCCTCGAGATCGCGGCCGACGCGCTGCGCCTGCCGCCCTGGGACGCGAAGGTCGCCCACCTCTCCGGCGGCGAGAAGCGCCGGGTCGCGCTCTGCAAGCTCCTGCTCGAGAAGCCGGACCTGCTGCTGCTCGACGAGCCGACGAACCACCTCGACGCCGAGTCGGTCGAGTGGCTCGAGCAGTTCCTCGGGCGGTTTCCCGGCACCGTCGTCGCCGTCACGCACGACCGCTACTTCCTCGACAACGTCGCCGAGTGGATCCTCGAGCTCGACCGCGGCCACGGGATCCCGTGGAAGGGGAACTACTCGTCCTGGCTCGACCAGAAGGAGCGGCGGCTCGAGGTCGAGGCGAAGCAGGAGAGCGCCCGCATCAAGGCGATGAAGCAGGAGCTCGAGTGGGTCCGCCAGAACCCGAAGGCGCGGCAGGCGAAGTCGAAGGCCCGCCTCGCGCGGTTCGAGGAGCTCTCCTCCGTCGAGTACCAGCGCCGCAACGAGACCCAGGAGATCTTCATCCCGGTCGCGGAGCGGCTCGGGAAGGACGTCGTCGCCTTCGAGGGCGTGTCGAAGGGGTTCGGCGAGCGGCTCCTCGTGGACGACCTCTCCTTCATCGTGCCGCCCGGCGCGATCGTCGGCGTCATCGGGCCGAACGGGGCGGGCAAGTCGACGCTCTTCAAGCTGATCACCGGCGCGGAGAAGCCGGATCGCGGCGCCGTGAAGATCGGCCAGACCGTGAGGCTCGCCTACGTGGACCAGAGCCGGGAGCGGCTCGGGTCGGAGAAGACCGTCTTCGACGAGCTCACCGGCGGCCACGACACCGTGAAGATTGGCGGGTTCGAGATGCCGAGCCGCGCCTACGTCGCGCGCTTCAACTTCAAGGGCGCCGATCAGCAGAAGGTCGTCGGGACGCTCTCCGGCGGCGAGCGCGGGCGGCTCCACCTCGCGAAGACGCTCATGACGGGCGGCAACGTGCTCCTCCTCGACGAGCCCTCGAACGACCTCGACGTCGAGACGCTCCGCGCGCTCGAGGACGCGCTCCTCGAGTACGCGGGGACCGTGCTCGTGATCTCCCACGACCGCTGGTTCCTCGACCGGATCGCGACCCACATCCTCGCGGCCGAGGGCGACTCGCGGTGGACCTTCTTCCCGGGGAACTACCAGGAGTACGAGGCGGACAAGCGGCGGCGGCTCGGCGAGGAGGGCGCGAAGCCCCACCGGCTCCGCTACCGGCCGATCGCGCGGTGACCCTCCCGGGGCGCGCGCGGTCGCGGTAGATCTCGCGCATGGCGCGGATCCCCTGGCGACGCCTCCTCTCCCGGTTCCCGAAGCACCGGCTGTTCCGGCTCTTCGGCCTCTATCCGCCCTACCTCGGCGCGGGGGTGCGGGTGCGCGACGTCTCGCCGGACCTGCGCTCCCTCACGGTCGAGATGCCGCTGCGGCCCTGGAACCGGAACTACGTCGGCACGCACTTCGGAGGGTCGCTCTACAGCCTCGCCGACCCCTGGTTCATGCTCATGCTGCTCGAGCAGCTCGGGGACGGGTACGTCGTCTGGGACAAGGCCGCGTCGATCCGGTTCGTGACGCCGGGGCGCGGCACGGTGCGCGCCCACTTCGAGATCCCGGCCGAGCGGGTCGCGGAGATCCGGGCCGAGGCGGATCGGGCCGGCCGCGCGGAGCCCCTGTTCCGGGTGGCGATCACCGACGACCGGGGCGGCCTCGTGGCCGAGGTCGAGAAGCGGCTCTCGGTGAAGACGCGCGAGGCCGCGCGCGCCGCCGTCAGGCGGTGAGCGCGCCCGCCGCCCAGGCCGCGACGCGCCAGAAGGCGTAGAGCGCCGCGGCGGCGACGGCGAGCAGCCCGAGGATCACCGCGGCGACGAGGGCGCCGCTCGCGCGGTGCGTCGGCGCCGGGCGCGCGAGCCAGGTCTCGAGGAGTCGGACGTTCTTCACGTTCGACTTCCAGGCGAAGTCGAACAGGTCGCCGCCGATGGGGATCGCGCCGACGAGCGTGTCGACGCCGATGTTGAGCGCCATCCGGGCGAGGACCGCGCCGGGCGCGCCGAGCCGGACGCCGACCAGGACGATCCAGGTCGAGAGGATCGCGCCGACGGCGTCGCCGACGCCGGGCACGAGCCCCACGATGGGATCGAGGCCGATCCGCCAGGACGTGCCGGGGATCTCGATCGCCTCGTCGAGGAGGCGCGCGACGAAGCGGGCGCTCTCGAGGGCGGCGGAGTCCCGCCGCGGCAGGACCTCGGGGCGGAGCGGCTCGGGCATCCGGTAGGTGTGGCGCGTGGCGCGGGCGGACGCAAGCGGGGCGCGCGCGGCGCGGACGGATCCGGCCCCTCTCCCCGCTGCGCTGCAGCGGGGAGAGGGGGGATGAGGTCGGATCACCCGGTGACGTCGAGCGCGTAATCGTGGCTCGCGAGCGCGCTCTTCGGGAACGCGCCCGATTGCACGCGCCGCGCGACCTCCTCCCGTGGCAGGTCGAAGATCGCCTCCAGGATGGGCCCGCGCTCCGCGGGGGTCGCCTGGCCGACGAGGAAGAGCACGCGGGCGGAGTGCTGGACCCAGCGGGGCGAGAGGAGCTGCTTGCGGAGCAGCTCCATGATGACCGGCGCCTTCGAGCGATCGAAGCGCGCCGGGGCGCCCTGCCGGTCCTGCTCGGCGAAGAACGCGTTCGTCCACTCGTCGTGGTACGCCCAGACCTTGTCGAACAGCGCGCGGGTGAACCGCGCGCCCGCCTTCACGGGCTCCGCCGGCTTCCCGAGGATCATGCCGTCCTCGGTGAGGACGGAGCGCAGGAGGTGGCCGTCCTTCGTGATCGGCGCCTCGTGCCGCACGAGCGACCAGAGCCACGAGACGTAGATGCGGTAGGTGGCGAGGTCGTTCATGAACCGCTGCTTCAGCTCGTAGTCGTCGATGGCCGCGGCGAAGTTCCCGTTCAGGATCTGGAAGCCGTAGTTCGCCGCCATGTAGAAGGAGTGCTGGACGTGCTCGATCGTCACGTCGCCCTTCGGCGGCAGGTTGATCGCGTCCCAGAGCTCCCGCGTGAAGATCTTCTCCGGCGCGTCGAGCGCCTCCCTCCGCAGGACCGTCGGGGTGATCTTCCCGCGCGCGTCGAGGACGCCGCGCGCGTGGAGCTGCGCCCGCTCCGCCTCGGTGAGGCCGCTCGCCGCGGTGGGGACCGTCTTCCCCTTGACGTCCGTCGTCTGGACGGGCGCGTCCACGAGGGACTGCAGGTCCTCGAGGTTCGCCTGGAGCGGGCGGTTGCCGGCGGCGACGTACTCCGTCTCCGGGCTCGCGACCCAGCTCTGGCGGAAGGCGTCGTAGAGCTTCCCCTTCACGCGCCCGCCGAGGACGTCGCCCAGGGTCGGCGGCGCGCCCTCGGGGAGCGGCGCGTCCGGCACGAACATGAGGCCGAGGAACCGCTCGCGGAGCTTGTCGAGCACGATCGCGCGGAGCGCGACCGGGTTGTAGAGGTGCCGGTGGTACGGATCGCCGGCCTGGTAGATCATCACCGCCGCCATCCCGCCGATGGGCGCCGCGTTCTCGAGCGCGCCCGCCTTCATGCCCGCCATCAGCATGAGGAGCGCGTCGTAGCGCTGGTAGGCGATCATCGTCGGCGTCGCCATCCCGACGGACTGCGGATCGGGGAAGACGCCCCTCGGGTCGTCCTTCCACATCTCGATGAGGCTGCCGAGGTAGTCCCAGCGGCCGACGTTCGCGCCGAGGAGCCGGCGGCGCAGCGTCCACAGGATCGCGGGGAGCTGCCGGCCGGCGTTCCCCTCCTCGTAGAGCATCTTCACCTTGAAGGTCCCGGCGGGCAGGCCGGCGATCCCCTCGAGGCGCGAGAGGAGCCGCTCCACGACGAGCGCCTCCGCCGGCGTCTGGAGCTTCGGGATGTAGAAGTAGACGCCGCTCCCGGCCTTGGAGAGCGCGTCGAAGTTGTCGAAGGCCCAGAGCGTCGTCACGACGACGATCCCGGGCGCCGGCGCGCCGTCCACCGTCACGTGGTCGTAGACGATGTGGAGCGACGGCGGCCGCGCGAGCCGCGTCGGCCACGCCTCGGGCGGGTTCTGGATCCGGTAGGAGCGCGTCTTGCCCTTCTTCACGACCTCGTACGGCTTGCCGCTCCAGCGCCCGGCGTTGATGTCCTTCGCGTTCTGCATCGCGGCGAAGATGCCGATGGGCTCCGACGACGGCGTCCCGTCCGGCCGGAAGTGCGGCGGCGAGGCGTCCTCGAAGTCCGGCATGTTCATGGGCGCGGCGCTGTTGAGGGCGTTGAACGCCATGTCGAGCGGCGCCCAGGGGCCGGTGAGCTCGAGCCCCGGGTTCCGCAGCGGGTGGACGTGGGCCGGGATCGCCACCTCGTCGTTGAGCCGCCAGCGCAGGGGCGTCTCCCTGCCGAGGAAGTTGTCGATCAGGCCCTGGACGATCTGGCGCCAGGTCCACGGCTTCCCGCCGAGCGGGTCCTCGTAGGCCTGGTCCCACGCCGGCCACGCGTACTTCTCGCGGACGGGCTCGGGCGAGGCGAGCAGCTCGCGGCGCGCCTTCAGGGCGGCGGCGATCGACGGGCGCAGCTCGCGCGTGAGCGTCGCGATCGTCGCGTCGACGTCGACGTCGCGGCCGTTCACCTTCTTCTGGCCGAAGAGCTCGGGGAACTTCTGGAGGATGTCGGCGCGGATCATGAGTCGCTCCTGGGGGAGGGTCCCCCGGGGAAATCTGGTCCCTTCATGTGCGCGGGAGCGGCGCGCCGCGGGGGGACTCTTCGGGGGCGTCCCCGGGCCGGGGGCGACGGGCCGCCCGCCCCGGCGCGGGCTGCCGTCCGGGACCGGCTCACACCCCCGACCGGAAGTTCACGATGTCGCCGTCGTGGACGACGTACTCCTTGCCCTCGAGCCGGAGCTTGCCCTCGTGGCGCGCCTTCGCCTCGCTGCCGGCGGCCATGAAGTCCTGGTAGTGCATGACCTCGGCGCGGATGAAGCCGCGCTCGAGGTCGGAGTGGATGCGGCCGGCGGCGCGCGGGGCCTTGTCGCCGCGGTGGATGGTCCAGGCGCGCACCTCGTCCTCGCCGACCGTGAAGAAGGAGACGAGGTCGAGGAGGTGGTAGGCGGCGCGGATGAAGCGCGCGCGCGCGGGCTCGGCGAGGCCGAGGGAGGAGAGGAACTCCGGCTGGTCGGACGGGGGGAGGTCCGCGATCTCCGCCTCGATGGTGGCGCAGAGGGAGAGCACCTCGCAGCGGCGCTCCTGGGCGGCCGCGAGCACGCCCGGCGGAGGCGCCGCCGCCGCCTCGTCCTCCGGCACGTTCACCACGACGAGCATCGGCCGGCGCGACAGGAACTGGAAGTGGGTGAGCTCCTTCTCCTCCGCCTCGCTCCACGCCATGGTCCGCAGCGGCCGGCCCGGATCGAGGTGGCGGTGGAGGTTCTCGAGCTCGTGGTGCTCGGCGGAGCCCTGCTTGTGCTCGCGGGCGAGCCGCTCGAGCCGCTTCTCGACGAGCCCGAGGTCGTGCAGCACGACCTCGGCGTCGAAGTCGCGCAGCTCGCGCTCGGGGTCGCCCGGCGCCCCGTCGAACCCGGGGAACGCGCGCACCACCAGGCAGAACGCGTCCACCTCGGCGAGCGCGCGCAGCGACTCGGCGTCGAGGCCGGTGCCCTTCTTCGCGGGGCCCGGCACGTCGACGAACTGCATCTCGGCGTAGGTGGTCAGCTTCGGCCGGAAGATCGCCGAGAGCGCGTCGATGCGCGGGTCGGGGACCTTGATCGCGCCGAGGTTCACCCCGCGCGCCGCCGCGCCGTGCTTGTGCTGGCCGGTGAGGGCGTCGAAGAGGGTGGTCTTGCCCGACTGCGCGTAACCGACGAGGCCGGCCTTCATGCGGGAGCCCTCCCCGGCCCTCCTCCCCGGAGGCGAGGCGGGCCGCGCCCGCAGACCCTAGCACCGGGACCGCTTGCCGGGCCGCGCCGCGGCGACTAAGCCCCGGTCGGGCACCACGACGAGGGAGCGCGCATGGAGCACGCGAACGGCCTGTCCCCCGGTCCCGACGGCGCGCCGCGGTGCGCCTGGGCGACCTCCGCGCCCGAGTACGTCCGCTACCACGACGAGGAGTGGGGCTTCCCGCAGTCCGACGACGTGCGGCTCTTCGAGAAGATCTGCCTGGAAGGTTTCCAGGCCGGCCTGTCGTGGCTCACGATCCTCCGCAAGCGCGAGGCCTTCCGGCGCGCCTTCGCCGGCTTCGACCTCGAGAAGGTGGCGCGCTTCGGCCCGCGGGACGTCCGGCGGCTCCTCGCCGACGCCGCGATCGTTCGGCACCGGGGGAAGATCGAGTCCGCCATCCACAACGCCCGCTGCGCGTGCGCGCTCGTCGACGAGGCCGGCTCCCTCGCGGCCCACGTCTGGAGCTTCGAGCCGCCCCGCGCCTCGCGCCCGAGGCGGCTCACCCGGGCCGCCCTCCGCGCGATGGCGGTGACGCCGGAGTCGGCGGCGCTCTCGAAGGACCTCCGGCGGCGCGGGTTCACCTTCGTCGGCCCGACCACCCTCTACGCGTTCATGCAGGCGGTCGGGATCGTCGACGATCACCTCGACGGCTGCGCGATCCGCCCGCGCGCGGAGCGGGCGCGGCGCGCGTTCGAGCGGCCCGTGCGTGCGCGGTGACGGAGGCGCCGCTCGCGCGGCCGGGCGGGCGCCCGCCCATCCGTCCGGCCGGACGGGGGCACATCGTGGACTCGTCGGGTCGGCGGGCGGGGTCGCCGGGCCGCCCGACGGCGTGAGCGCCGGGATCGCTCCCGACCAATGCGGAGCGGCGCGCTCGATGAAGGCGGGCAGAGACGACGATCGCGGCTTGTTGTCGCGATCGTCCGTCCGGGCGCGCGCGGAACGCTCGCTTAGGGCCGCATTCGGGACGGATGACGCGAGCGCCGCCTTCGGCTACCCTCCGTCGCCTTCACAGCATGACGGCCATCAACACGCGGGGCCCGCGCATCGTGTAATTCCAGCGGCTTCCGAAGGCCTTCCAGCGCGGAACGAGGACCACCCGCCACGTCCCGCAACGTCGCCTCCCCGGCGAGAGACCGCCCGGGACGACGCGAGGAGCACCGAGCACCCGAAGTGAACGTTCGCCGCGCGTGAAGTACGCAGGCAACCCAAGGAAGAGGACATGACGACGAAGACCTCCAAGATCATCTGGACGCAGATCGACGAAGCGCCCGCGCTCGCGACGTACTCGCTGCTCCCCATCGTTCAGAAGTTCACGAAGGGCACCGGCGTCGAGGTCGAGACGAAGGACATCTCCCTCGCCGGCCGCATCATCGCCAACTTCCCGGAGAACCTGACGCCGGAGCAGCGGATCCCCGACTACCTCGCGGAGCTCGGCGCGCTCACGAAGTCGCCCGACGCGAACATCATCAAGCTCCCGAACATCAGCGCCTCCGTCCCCCAGCTCAAGGAGGCGATCAAGGAGCTGCAGGGGAAGGGCTACAAGGTCCCGGACTACCCCGAGGCCCCGAAGGACGAGGCCGAGAAGGCGATCCAGGCGCGCTACGCGAAGTGCCTCGGCAGCGCCGTGAACCCGGTGCTCCGCGAGGGCAACTCCGATCGCCGCTCGCCGCCCGCGGTGAAGGCGTTCTCGAGGAAGCACCCGCACAAGCTCGGCGCGTGGAGCCCGGAGTCGAAGGCCCACGTCGCGCACATGACCGGCGGCGACTTCTACGGCCACGAGACCTCGACCACCCTCAAGAAGGCGACCGAGTACCGCATCGAGTTCGTCGGCGCCGACGGCAAGACCACCGTCCTCAAGAAGAACGCGCCGCTGCTCGAGGGCGAGGTCATCGACTCGACGCACATGAGCGTGAAGGCCCTGCGCGCGTTCGTCGAGGAGCAGCTCGAGGACGCGAAGAAGAGCGGCGTGCTCTTCTCGGTGCACCTCAAGGCCACCATGATGAAGGTCTCGGACCCCGTCATGTTCGGCCACTTCGTGACGGTCTTCTTCAAGGACCTGTTCGAGAAGCACGCCGCCGCGCTCAAGCAGGCGGGCGTGAACCCGAACCTCGGCCTCGGCGACCTCTACAAGAAGATCCAGGCGCTCCCCGAGGCGAAGCGCGCCGAGATCGAGGCCGACATCAAGGCCACCTACGCGAAGCGCCCGGCGCTCGCGATGGTCGACTCGGACAAGGGCATCACGAACCTCCACGCGCCGAACGACATCATCATCGACGCGTCGATGCCCGTGGTCGTCCGCGAGTCCGGCCAGATGTGGGGCGCCGACGGCAAGCTCCACGACGCGAAGGCGGTGATCCCGGATCGTTGCTACGCGACCATCTACAAGACCGTCATCGAGGACTGCAAGCAGAACGGGGCGTTCAACCCCGCGACGATGGGCAACGTGCCGAACGTCGGCCTCATGGCGCAGCAGGCGGAGGAGTACGGGTCGCACGACAAGACCTTCATCGCCGCCGCCAGCGGCACCGTCCGCGTCGTCGACGCCTCCGGCGCGACCCTCCTCGAGCAGAAGGTCGAGGAGGGCGACATCTTCCGCATGTGCCAGGCGAAGGACGTCGCCATCCGCGACTGGGTGAAGCTCGCCGTCGCGCGCGCCCGCGCCACGAACACGCCGGCCGTGTTCTGGCTCGACAAGAACCGCGCGCACGACGCCCAGATCATCGCCAAGGTCGAGACCTACCTCAAGGACCACGACACGAAGGGGCTCGAGTTCAAGATCCTCGCGCCCGCCGAGGCGATGAAGTTCACCTGCGGGCGGACCCGCGCCGGCAAGGACACGATCTCCGTCACCGGCAACGCGCTCCGCGACTACCTCACCGACCTCTTCCCCATCCTCGAGATCGGCACCTCGGCGAAGATGCTCTCGGTCGTCCCGCTCCTCGCCGGCGGCGGCCTGTTCGAGACCGGCGCGGGCGGCTCGGCCCCGAAGCACGTCCAGCAGTTCGTGAAGGAGGGCTACCTCCGCTGGGACTCGCTCGGCGAGTTCTCGGCGCTCGGCGCCTCGCTCGAGCACATCGGCCGGGCCAGCGAGAACGAGAAGGCGACGGTGCTCGCCGAGACGCTCGACGCGGCCATCGGCAAGTTCCTCGACAACAACAAGTCGCCCGCCCGCAAGGTCGGGCAGATCGACAACCGCGGCAGCCACTTCTACCTCGCCACCTACTGGGCGGAGGCGCTCGCGGCGCAGACGAAGGACAGGGAGCTCCAGGCGCGCTTCGCGAACGTCGCGAAGCAGCTCGCGGCGAACGCGGCGAAGATCGACGCGGAGCTGATCGGCGCCCAGGGGAAGCCGGTGGACCTCGGCGGCTACTACCGGCCGGACTTCAAGAAGACGTCGGCGGCGATGCGCCCGAGCCCGACGCTGAACGCGATCATCGACGCGATGTAAGGCAGCCGCAGGACACCACGCAGTCAAACCCAACGAGGGAGAGACACATGGCCAGACCGAAGATTGCATTGATTGGCGGCGGGCAGATCGGCGGCGTGCTGGCCCAGCTCTGCATGCAGAAGGAGCTGGGGGACGTCGTCCTGTTCGACGTCGTCGAGGGGATGCCGCAGGGCAAGTGCCTCGACATCGCCGAGGCGACGCCGATCGATCGCTCCGACGTGATGCTGAAGGGCACGAACAAGTACGAGGACATCAAGGACTCGGACGTCATCGTCATCACCGCCGGCCTGCCCCGCAAGCCGGGCATGAGCCGCGACGACCTCATCGGCGTGAACTCGAAGATCATGACGAGCGTCGCCGAGGGCATCAAGCAGTACGCCCCGAACGCGTTCGTGATCGTGATCTCGAACCCGCTCGACGCGATGGTGACGCTCTGCCAGCGCGTCACGGGCTTCCCTTTCCACCGCGTCATCGGCCAGGCCGGCGTGCTCGACTCCGCCCGGTTCCAGGCGTTCATCGCCTGGGAGCTCGGCGTCTCCGTGAAGGACGTCTCGGCGGTCACGCTGGGCGGCCACGGCGACGACATGGTCCCGCTCGTCCGCTACACCTCGGTGTGCGGCATCCCGGTGATGGAGCTCCTCGAGCGGAAGTACGGGAACGCGGCGAAGGCGAAGGAGGTCATGGACGCCATGGTCAAGCGCACCCGCGGCGCGGGTGGCGAGGTCGTGGCCCTCCTCAAGACCGGCAGCGCCTTCTACTCGCCGGCCGTCTCCGCCGTCACGATGGTCGAGGCGTTCGTCAAGGACCAGAAGCGCGCGATCCCGGTCTGCGCGTACCTGAAGGGCCAGTTCGGCGTGGACGGCCTCTACCTCGGCGTCCCCGGCGTCATCGGCGCGAAGGGCCTCGAGCAGGTCCTCGAGTTCAAGCTCAACGCCGAGGAGCAGGCGATGATGGACAAGTCCATCGCCGCCGTGAAGAACATCGTCGCGGTCCTCAAGTAGCTCGCGGCGCGTCGCTCGCAGGGGCCCCGGTCGCGCGAGCGGCCGGGGCCCTTCTCTTCTCGTCGGGCGCCCCGTCTTTCCGCGCGCGCGCCCGCGCGGCGGCGCCAACATCCCGGGCGCCCACCCCCGGGAGGTCGCGATGGAGATCCTGTCCGTTCCGGTCGAGAAGCCCGACGACGTGAACGTCGTCATCGGCCAGTCCCACTTCATCAAGACGGTCGAGGACCTGCACGAGGTCCTCGCCGCGAGCGCGCCGCAGCTCAAGTTCGGCGTCGCGTTCTGCGAGTCCTCGGGGCCGCGGCTCGTGCGGCGCACCGGGAACGAGCCCGGCCTCGTCGAGGGCGCGGTGCGGATCGCCCAGGCGATCAGCGCCGGCCACTCCTTCGTGATCCTCCTGAAGGACGGCTTCCCCGTGAACGTGCTCAACGCGGTGAAGCAGGTGCAGGAGGTCTGCACCATCTACTGCGCGACGGCCAACCCGGTCGAGGTGATCGTGGCGCAGACGCCCGCCGGGCGCGGGGTCCTCGGCGTCGTGGACGGCGGCGCGCCGCTCGGCGTCGAGACCGAGGCCGACGTGCAGGATCGCAAGGCGCTGCTCCGGCGGTTCGGCTACAAGCTGTGATGCACGAGCGCGGCGCTCGGTTCAAGCGATGCCGTGAACGAGCCCGCGCCCGTGCACGCGCCCGAGGAGATGCCGGGCTCGGGCTCGGGCGCGTTCACGTTCACGGGGCTCAGGGTCGCGGAGGTGCGGCATGAAGGTGTTCGTCACCGGGGGCACGGGCTACGTGGGGAGCGCGATCGTGCAGGCCCTGGTCCGGGCCGGGCACGCCGTCACGGCGACGTCGCGGTCGGACGCGGGCGAGCGCGCGATCGCGGCGCTCGGCGCGACGCCGATCCGCGGCGCGCTCGGCGGGCTCTCTGCGCTCGCCGGGCGGATCGCCGAGCACGACGCCGCGATCCACGCCGCCATCGACTACGGGCTCGGGCCGCCGGCCGACGCCGAGGCGGTGGGCGCGCTGCTCGACGGGGCGCGGCAGGCGGGGCGGTCCTTCGCCGTGATCTACACCTCCGGCGTCTGGGTCCTCGGCCCGTGCGGCGCGCCGGCGAGCGAGGCGGAGCCGATCGTCCGCCCCGCGGCGGCGGTGGCCTGGCGCCCGCCGCACGAGCGGCGCGTGCTCGAGGCGGCGACCGAGCGGATCGCCACCGCGGTGGTCCGCCCCGGCATCGTCTTCGGCGAGCGGCGGGGCCTCGTCGCGCCGTGGTTCGAGTCGGCGGCGCGCGAGGGGCGGGCGAGCTTCGTCGGCCCGGGGACGCAGCGCTGGGCCCTCGTCCACCGCGCGGACCTCGCGGAGCTGTACCGGCTCGTCGCCGAGCGCCGGGCGCGGGGGATCTTCCACGGCGTGGACGGCGCCTCGCCCACGGTCGCGGCGGCGGCCGGCGCCGCGAGCCGCGCGGCCGGCGCGGGCGGGGCGGTGCGGGCGATCCCCGTCGAGGAGGCGCGCCGGACGATGGGGCCGATGGCGGACGCGCTCGCGATGGATCAGGTCGTCGTGAGCGCGCGCGGCGCCGGGGTCGGCTGGGCCCCGCGCCACCCGCCCTTCACCGAGGACGCGCCGGACGCGTTCCGCGAGTGGCGCGGGTGACGGGCCGCCCTCACCGCGCGACGACGGCCGACGCCCGCAGCGCCGCCACGACCTCGGCCTCGGTCGGGCCGGGCACCCCGCGCGCGGCGCACTGGGCGAGCGCGTCCACGATCTCGTTCGCCGCGTGGCCGTCGTGGCCGCGCACCCAGCGCCAGCGCACGGCGAGCGCGCGGGCGCGGGCGTCCACCGCCTCGATGAGGTCGCGGTTCAGCACCGGCTCCCCGGCCGCGGTGCGCCAGCCCTTGCGGCGCCAGCCGTGGATCCACTTCGAGAGCGCGTCCACGACGTAGCGCGAGTCCGAGACGATCTCGACGGTCTCGCCGGCCGGCAGCCCGTGGAGCGCCTCGAGCACGGCGCGCAGCTCCATCCGGTTGTTGGTCACGCCGGCCGGCCCGTCGTCCGTCCAGCGCGTCGCGCCGAAGCGGAGCGCCGGCCGGGCGCGGTCGACGACCACGAAGCCGGTGGCCCCGGGGCCGCCGGGGTTCGACAGGGAGGAGCCGTCGCAGAAGGCGACGAAGCGGGCGGGAGCGTCGAGCATGAGGCCGGCACCATACCGCGCGCCCCCGACGTCCGGGGACGCCCTGCGCGGCGCGGCGGGCCGGGTTATCCTCTCCGCCCGCGCATGACCGACCTCGCCATCCGCTGCCGCGGGCTCGTGAAGCGCTACCCGCCCGACGTGCTCGCCGTGGACGGGCTGGACCTCGAGATCGTGCGCGGCGAGTGCTTCGGCCTCCTCGGGCCGAACGGGGCGGGGAAGACGACGACGGTCGAGATCCTCGAGGGGCTGACCGCGCCGACCTCGGGGGACGTCGAGGTGCTCGGACGCCGCTGGGGCCGGGACGCGCCGGCGCTCCGCGCGCGGCTCGGGATCACGCTCCAGGAGACGCACCTCTACGAGCGGCTCACCGTCGAGGAGCTCGTGCGGCTGTTCCGCTCCTTCTACCCGCGGGGCCGGAGCGTGGACGAGGTGATCGCGCTCGTGGCGCTGCAGGAGAAGCGCGGCGCCCGCTACGAGCGGCTCTCCGGCGGCCAGAAGCAGCGGCTCGCGGTGGCGTGCGCGCTCGTCGGCGAGCCCGAGCTGCTCTTCCTAGACGAGCCCACCACCGGCCTCGACCCGCAGTCGCGCCGGCAGCTCTGGGACGTCGTGCTCGCGATGAAGGCGCGGGGGCGGACGGTGCTCCTCACCACGCACTACATGGACGAGGCGGAGCGGCTCTGCGACCGGGTGGCGATCGTCGATCGCGGCAAGGTCATCGCGCTCGGCACCCCGCGCGAGCTCATCGCGCGCGTCGTCGGCCAGGAGGTGGTCGAGTTCCAGGCCCCGGCGGACGGCGTGACGGAGTCGGCGCTGCGCGCGCTCCCGGGCGTGCAGGCCGCGCGGCGCGCCGGGGCGGGGTGGGCGCTCACCGTCGAGCGGCCCCACGTGGCGATCCCCGCGCTCCTCGCCCACCTCGACGAGAAGGGCGTCGCGCTCGGCGCGCTCTCCACCCACCGCGCGTCCCTCGAGGACGTCTTCGTGACGCTCACCGGACGGAACCTCCGTGACTGACGTCCCCGCCGCCGCCCCCCCGCCCGCCCCGGGCCGGCTCGACCGCTCGCCGCTCGTGCAGCTCACGCTCGCCCGCGTCCGCGGCTTCTTCCGGGAGCCGTCCGCCGTCTTCTGGACCTTCGCGTTCCCGGTCCTGCTCACCATCGCGCTCGGCGTCGCGTTCCGGAGCCGTCCGCCGGAGCCGGTGCGGACGGCCGTCGAGGCCGGCCCGCGCGCGGAGGCGGTGCGGGCGGCGCTCGCCGCCGGGCGCGACGTGACCGCGGAGGTGCTCGCGCCGGCGGCGGCCGCGACCGCGCTCCGCACCGGCCGCGTGTCCATCGTGGTCGTCCCCGGAGATCCGCCGAGCTACCGCCACGACCCCACCCGCCCGGAGAGCCGGCTCGCGCGGGCGGTCGTGGACGACCTCCTCCAGCGCGCCGCGGGCCGGGCCGACGCGCTCGCCGCGCGCGACGAGCTCGTCACCGAGCCCGGCACCCGCTACGTGGACTTCCTCGTCCCCGGGCTCGTCGGCATGAACATCATGTCCGCGGGGATGTGGGGCGTCGGCTGGGTGATCGTCGAGGACCGGCAGAAGAAGCTGCTCCGCAGGATGGTCGCGACGCCCATGCGCCGGAGCCACTACCTGCTCGCGTTCGTCCTCGTGCGGCTCATGTTCCTCGTGCTCGAGGTCCCGGTCCTGGTCGGCTTCGGCGTCCTCGCCTTCGGCGTGCCGCTGCGCGGCTCGCTCCTCGCGCTCGGCGCGATGGCGGTGCTCGGCGCGCTCGCGTTCGCGGGGCTCGGGCTCCTCGTCGCGTCCCGCGCGAAGAACACGCAGACCGCGAGCGGGCTCATGAACGTCGTGATGATGCCGATGTTCGTCCTGTCGGGCGTGTTCTTCTCGGCCGATCACTTCCCGGGCTTCGTCCAGCCCGTCGTGCGGGCCCTGCCGCTCACCGCCCTGAACGACGGGCTGCGCGCGGTGATGAACGAGGGCGCCGGGCTCGTCGCCCTCGCGCCGCAGGCGGCGCTGCTCGCGGCCGTGGCGCTCGCGTCGTTCGGCGCGGCGCTCCGCCTGTTCCGCTGGGCCTGAGCGTGTCCGCGGAGCGTCGAAGCCGTTGGCCGTCCGCGGCGGATGCGTCGGATGCGGCGGATGCGGCGGATGCGGCGCCCGGGCGCGGGGCGCGCTGCGCGCGGCCGGCGCGCGCGGCGACGGCGGGACGATCGAGCGGCGGCGGTCCGGCCTACTTCTTGGGCGGGCCGCCCTGGGGTTCCTTGGCGCCCGCGGCCTTCGCCTTCTCCGCCGCGCGGTCGGCCGCGGCCTTCGCGGCCTTGGCGTCCGCCTTCGCCTTCAGGTCGGCGACCGCCGCCGCCCTCGCCTCCGCCTGCGCGGGCGTGTCCACGTGCGGCTTGGCGTTCTTGTTCCCGAGGTCCTTGAAGCTCATGGGGTGCTCCGCTGTCCTTCGCGCTTCGTGTGGAGGGATCCTAACGCGCCCCGGGCGGGATCACACGGTCGAGCCGGGGAGCGCCGCCGGGCCCGCGGCCCGGGCCGACGAGACCTGGTATCCCGAGCCCCGGCCCGCTCGGGGCCGAGCGTTGCGCAGCGCTGCGCGGGGAAGCAAGAGAGCGCGGTGACCTTCGCCGTCGCCGCCGAGGCCTACGACCGGTTCATGGGCCGGTACTCGCGCGAGCTCGCGCCGCGCTTCCTCGACTTCGCCGGCGTCGAGGCGGGCCCGGCGCTCGACGTCGGCTGCGGTCCCGGCGACCTCACCTCCGAGCTCGTCGCGCGCCTCGGCGGCTCCGCGGTCGCGGCGGTGGATCCCTCCGAGCCCTTCGTCGCCGCGTGCCGCGCGCGCGTCCCGGCGGCGGACGTCCGGCTCGCGCCGGCGGAGGCGCTGCCCTTCGCGGACGCGACGTTCCAGGTCGCGCTCTCGCAGCTCGTCCTCACCTTCGTCCGCGCGCCCGACCGGGCGGCCGCCGAGCTGTCACGCGTCGTCCGGCGCGGGGGCACGGTCGCGGCGTGCACGTTCGAGACGGCAGGGCTCGAGGTCGTCCGGGTCTTCTGGCAGGCGGCGCGCCGCCTCGACCCCGCCGCACCGGACGACGCGGGCCTCCCGTTCAGGACCGTGCCGGAGCTCGTCGGGCTCTGGACCGGCGCGGGGTTTCGCGAGATCGCCACGGGCGTCCTCGACGTCGCGTCGCGCTACGCCGACTTCGAGGACTGCTGGATGCCGTTCACCTACGGGATCGGCCCGGCGGGGAGCTGGCTCGCCGCGCAGCCGGAGCAGCGCAAGGCCCGCGTCCGCGAGGCGTTCTTCGAGCTGCTCGGGAGGCCCGCGGGGGCGTTCGTGCTCCCGGCGCGGGCGATCGCGGTGCGCGGGCGCGTGTGAGCGCGCGGGCGCGCGCGAGGACGTCCGCGGGGCTCAGGTCCTCGCCACGCCCACCTCGGCGAGCCGGTCCCTCACGGCGGCGACGCAGCGGTCCTCGCCCGCGCCCGCCCGGCGGTGCTCGGGCGCGTCGCAGCGCACGCGGATGGTGAGCGCCACCTCGTCCGCGTTCCGGTCCCCGGACGCCTGGTAGAGCTTGCGGGGCGCGGGCAGCGTCTCCGCCCGCTCCGCGAGGCCGGCCGCGCCGACGACGCGATCGGCGAACGACCCGAGCTCGCGGAGCAGCTCGACGCACGCGGGGCAGCCCGGCGCGTCGAGCCTCGCGCGCTCGTGCGTCGCGAGGAGCCTCAGCCGGACGGCGACGAGCTCGCGCCGCCGCCCGTCGGCCACCTCCTCGCGCTCGACCCCGTAGTGGACGTGGTGCCGGCGCACGAACTCGTGCAGCCCGATCCGATCGCTCGCCTCCATGACCGGAATCTAGGGCGCGGCGGCGAGCCCGGCCGGGGCGGTCGCGCGGGGCGGTTCGTTCGCGCGGGGGACCCGAGCCGAGATGACCCGAAGTGGCGCGGCAGGTTGACGCGCGGTGCGGCGCCTTGCCGCTGGATACGTTCACCGACCGCGTCGCGCGGAGGCTGCTCGATATCGATATCGGGTCCCGCGAAGACGTGTCTTCCCCTGGGTACACGTCCCGGCGGATACTAAGCCCGCGATGCCGCAGGGCAGCTCCATGAAGACCGGGTTCCAGGGCACGATCGGCAGCCTCCCCCTCGTCGACCTCCTGCAGGTCTGGTCGATGAACGGGTTCTCGGGCCAGGTCGTCGTCACCTCCCAGGGCCGGACGGGCCACCTCTACTACGTGGAGGGTGGCGTCGTTCACGCGGAGTGCGAAGAGCTCTCCGGCGAGCAGGCGGTCCGCCGGATCGTCGCGTGGCCGACCGGCGCGTTCGAGCTCCACCCGAACACGGTCACCATCCACCGGACCATCCAGAAGTCGCTGAGCCACCTCCTCCTCGAGGCGCACCAGGACCTCGACGAGCAGCGGCGCGGCGCGGCGCCCGCCGCCGACCCGCCGGACCCGCCGCCGCCCCCTCCGCCCGCGCCGGGCGCGTTCGCCGCGCCGCCCGCGCCGGCGCAGCCCGGCCGCTCGCCGGTGCTCGAGCAGATCCGGGCGATCCGCGGCGTGACGCAGGTCGTGCGGTTCGGGAAGGACGGCCGGCCGAGCGGCGAGGCGGGGCCCGGGAGCGAGGCGCTCGCGGCCAAGGGGCTCTACCTCTTCCTCACCCACGCGGTGGCCGTCGCCCAGACGTTCGGGCTGCACGAGCTCGCCTTCGCGGCCGTCCACGGCGAGCGGGAGTCGTTCGTCCTCGCCCACGCCGCCGGCCAGTTCCTCTGCGCCGCGGTGGCCCAGGACGCGCCGCTCGATCCGGTCATGGCGCAGATCCGCGCGCTCCTCACGCGCCCGAGGGTCTCGTGACCGCGGCGCCGCACGGCGAGACGCTGCAGCAGCTCGGCGCGGTGCCGGGGGTGGTCGGCGGCCTCCTGTTCGACGGCCGCGGCGAGGTGCTCGCGTCGGCCTTCCCGCCGGTCTTCGACGCGGCCGGGCTGCGCGGCCTGGCCGGGCGGCTCGGCGCGGACGGCTACTTCCAGGAGTGGATGGCCGGCGAGAACGCCGCGCTCGACCTGCGCTACCAGGACGGCAACGTCGCCGTCCGCGCCGTCGATGGCTCGTGGCTCCTCGTCCTCTACACGGCGCAGGCGAACGCGCAGCTCCTGTCCATGTCGATGACGCAGGTGATCCGGCGGCTGCGCGCCGCCGGGCCGGCCCGGTCGTCCGAGCCGCCGGCCGCGCCGGCGCCGCCCCTCGAGCGGCTCCGCGCGGTCGTGACGGCGGAGCTCGGGGGGCACGCGGCGCAGGCGCTCGAGATCCTGAACGCGGCGGGGCCGAAGCCGAGGGACCTGTTCCAGGCCGCCGCCGACGTCGAGAAGCTGACGCGGCTGTTCATCGACCGGAAGAAGGCCGACGAGCTCGGCCGCAAGATGCGCGCGATCCTCGGGAAGTGAACCCCCACCAGGAGGGAGAGATGGACTGGCTGGCTTACGGCCTCGCGGCCGCCGCGATCCTCGTGATGGCCCTGAACGTGGTGCAGGCGATCCGGCTGCGGCGCGCGATCGTGGGCGGCGAGGTCGGGACCAAGTGGTCCGTGCTCACCTTCCTCATCGCGTTCTTCTTCCTCGGCTACCTCGTCTCGCCGCTCGCGATCTGGTTCCGGTTCCCGAAGGAGATCCTCGACCTGATGGTCTTCGCGGTGTTCCTGTTCGGCGCCGTGTTCGTCTGGTTCGTCATCGGGATCATCCGCGACACGCTCGCGTTCCTGAAGCTCGCGAAGTAGCCCGGCGCCCTCCGGTCTACGCGCCCGAGGCGCGCGCCGCCGCGACGCCGGGCTCCTTGTCCGGCGACGACTCGGTGTGGATCACGGGGCCGGCGCGGACGACGTTCGAGCGGAGCCGCTGGCCGAGGAGCTCCTCGGCGCGGAGGCCCGCGTCGATCATCGCGCCGAGGTCCACGCCGGTGCGGACCCCCATCTCCTCGAGCACCGCGACGAGGTCCTCGGTGCACGCGTTGCCGGTGAAGCCGGCGGAGTACTTCGCCTTGCCGGTCGCGGGCTGGCCGCCGATCGCGCCGAGCGAGGTGTCCACGTAGCGGAGCCCCATCTCGAGCGCGGCGAGCGAGTTCGCGATGCCCGTCCCCCGCGTGTCGTGGAAGTGCGCGATGAGCTCGGCCCGCGGGAAGTCGGCCCGGAGCGCGGCGATGCGCTCCCGCACCTGCAGCGGGTTCGCCATGCCGGTGGTGTCGCCGAGCATGATCGTCCGGGCGCCCTCCTCGAGGTAGAAGCGGACGATCTTCGCGACGTCGGCGTAGGGCACGTCGCCCGAGACGGGGCAGCCGTAGACCGTGCCCGCGCAGCCGATGACCCGGATCCCGAGGCCGTGGGCGCGCCGCATGATCCGGGCGTGCTCCGCCATCGCCTCCGGGTGCGCCATCCGGAAGTTGAGCACGTTGTGCCGCTCGCTCGCGGAGATCATGAGGATGATCTCCTCGGCGCCGTACCCCTCCCGCTGGCACGTCTCGAGCCGGTCGAAGCCGCGCTCGTTCGGCATCAGCACGACGTGCGACACGCCGGGCCGGCGGCGGATGCCGCGGAGCACCTCGACCGCGTCCGCGAACTGGGGCAGGAGCTTCGGGTTCGAGAAGGACGTCACCTCGAGCTTCGCGAACCCCGCCGCGGTGATGCGGTCGATCATCTCGATCTTGCGGGCGGTGGGGACGACCACCGGCATCGACTGGAGCCCGTCGCGGGCCCAGCACTCGCAGACGACGACCGACTCCGGGAGGGACGCTCGGGGGCTCGCGCTCGCCACGGGGGCCTCCTTCGACCGGCGGGATGGGCTCACGCCGCCGGGCCGCCGCCGCCGGGCGCGCCGCGGGCGGCGGCCGCGCGGGCGCGATCGACGAGGTCCGGGTGGACGCCGAAGACCACCGCCGCCGCCTCGGG
>DASVZX010000332.1:0-6872 GCA_036391435.1 Anaeromyxobacter sp.
GCGCTCCTCGCGCTCGCCCTCGCGCGGGCGGGGGCGGCCGCGGAGGTCGAGCCCGGGCTCGACGCCGCCCGGACGGCGTGGCGCTACTTCGAGCGGAACACCGATCCGGCCACCGGCCTCGTGCGCTCGGTCGAGGGCTACCCGAGCACGACGGCCTGGGACACCGGGTCGTCGATCCTCGCGATGGTGGCCGCCGGGCAGCTCCGGCTCGTGCCGCGGGACGTGCTCGACGAGCGCATCTCGGCCCTGCTCGCCACCCTCGAGAGGCTGCCGCTCTTCCGCGGCGAGCTGCCGAACAAGGCCTACGACACGGCGACCGCCCGGATGACGGACTACGCGAACCGCCCCGCGCCGGAGGGGATCGGCTTCTCGGCGGTGGACGTGGCGCGGCTCGTCTCGGCGCTCGTCGTCCTCGGCGACCTCCACCCCGAGACTCGCGATCGCATCGTCCGCGTCCTCTCCCGGTGGAACCTGTGCCCGCTCTCCCACGACGGCCAGCTCTACGGCGTGCACCGCCTCCCCGACGGGACCCTGCGGCTCGTGCAGGAGGGGCGGCTCGGGTACGAGCAGTACGCGGCGAAGGCGCTCGCGCTCCTCGGCGTGGACGCGAGCCGGGCGCGCAGCTACGCCGCCCACCTCGCCGAGACGACGCTCCTCGGCGTGAAGGTGCCGCACGACGCGCGCGACTTCCGCCGCTACGGCGCGGTGGACGCGCTCGTGACCGAGCCGTGGGCCCTCGACGCGCTCGAGTTCGGGCCCGACCCCGCCGCCGCGCCGCTCGCGGCGCGCGTCTACGAGGTGCAGAAGAAGCGCTGGCAGGAGACCGGCATCCCGACCGCCCTCTCCGAGGACCACGTCGACCGGGCGCCCTGGTTCGTCTACGACGCGATCCTGGCGGACGGCGCGCCCTGGCGGACCGTGGACCCCGAGGGGAAGGAGGTCGCGGGGCTCCGCGGTCTCTCCACGAAGGCGGCGTTCGCGATGGCGGCCCTCCACCCCGACGACCCCTACGCCGCCGTCCTGCTGCGCGGCGCGGCGGGCGCGCGGGACGACGCGCGCGGCTGGCTCGCCGGCGTGTACGAGCGCGGCGTCCCGAACCGCGCGCTCGCCGCGAACACCAACGGCGTCGTGCTCGAGGCGGTGCTGTACTCCCGCCGCGGGGCGCTGCACGACCAGTGCAGGAGCTGCGGCGCCTGGCGCGCCCGCCTCGCGGGGCTCGCCGCGGCGCGGACCTGCCCCGTCGCCGACCTGGGCGCGGGGGCGCCGGTGCCCGGGCTGCCCGGCGTCCTCGGCGGACCGGGCATCGGGCCGTCCTCCGCGCCGGGCAACGTCGCCCTCGCGCCCGGCCACCGGAGCGGCGGGCCGCGCGTCGACGGCTACGTCGCCGGCAGCTACCGCTCCGACGGGCCGGCGTTCGGCGGGCTCGCGACCGTGTGGCCGTGGCGCTCCGCCTTCCTGCGCCTCGGCGGCGAGGCCACGCCGCAGGGCGCCCACGGCGAGTCCCGTCTGCTGTGGGGCTTCGGCTGGGACGACTGGCACCCCAACACCTTCTCGCTCACCGTGCACAACTGGGGGCCGCTCCAGCCCCAGGCCTTCCCCGGCTGGCGTGGCGCGGAGGCGAACCTCGGGTACAAGCTGCCGTGGTGGACGGAGGGGTGGCTGCGCGTCGCCCCGGTCGCCTCGATCACGGTGCCGTTCTCGGGCGGCCCGTGGGCGGATCTCCGCGTCACGTTCACCATCGGGAAGTGGCTCTTCGCGATGGGCGGGATCGGGCGGACGCTCCCGGGCGTCTTCCCCGGCCCCGCCGGCACGCCGGCGGTCCGCTACTTCTACGGCTTCGGCCTGTGGAGCTGGAGGCCGGGCACGCTCTTCGTCACGTACCACGACTGGGGTCCCGTCTGGCAGGACCGCAACGGCGTCCTGTCGATCGGGATGAACTGGGCTTTCTAGGGGAGGGACCGATGACGACGGGCCGACGACTGGGGCCGACGGGACGCGCGGGGCGCCTCGCGCTCGCCGGGGCGCTCGCGCTCGCGTGCGGGCTCGAGCCCGCCCCGCAGCAGAACGGCGGGAGCGGCGACACGACCAAGGCCGGGCTGCCGCCGCCCGGGTACAAGCTCGTCTGGCAGGACGAGTTCGACGGCGCCACGCTCGACGCGTCGCGCTGGACGGCGCTGTCCGGGCCCCGCCGCGGCGCGGTCGAGACGCCGGACTCGGTCTCCGTCGCGAACGGGCTCCTCACGCTGACGACGTTCACGCAGGACGGCGTCCACCACACCGGGTTCGTCTCCTCCGAGGGGCACTTCGCCGCCCGGTACGGGTACTTCGAGGCGCGCGTCCGGTTCCACGACGCGCCGGGCGCGTGGTGCGCGTTCTGGATCTCCGCGCACAGCGTGGACTTCGGCGGCGATCCCGGCGTGAACGGCACGGAGATCGACGTGGTCGAGCACCGCGTCACCGACCAGGGGGGCTGGACCGAGCTCGCCGACATGGTCGCGCTCAACGTGAACTGGAACGGCTACGGCCCGCAGAAGCAGACCGCCCAGCTCGTGACGCACCTCCCCGACGGCTCGAAGGTGCAGGGGCAGTGGCACACGTACGGCGTGCTCTGGACGGAGACCGGCTATGTCTACTACGTGGACGGGATGGAGATCTGGCGGCCGGACGCGCCGGTCTCGCACACCGCCGAGGACGTCCGGCTCACCTGCGAGGTGGAGGACGGGACGTGGGCCGGCTACGTCCCGGCGGGCGGCTACGGCTCGCTCGCGACCAGCACGACCCGGATGGACGTCGACTGGGTGCGGGTCTACCAACCGGCTTCTTAGCGGGGGAGCGCTCGGCTCGCGCCGGGCTTCGCGGCGCGACCCTGCGCGCGCTCAGTCCAGGGGGGGCACCGGCGCGTCCTCGAGGTCCGGCGCCGGGCCGCCGCCGAGGCCGAGCCGGTCGGCGATCGGGACCTGCGCGGCGACCACGAGCGCGACGAGGTCCGCGAGCGGCATCCCGACGAGCTCGGCGCCCCGCCGGATCTCGTCGCGGCTCACCGAGCGCGCGAACGCCTTGTCCTTCATCTTCTTCACGACCGACGCGGGCGGGAGATCCCGCACGCTCCTCGACGGCCGCACGAGGGCGCACGCGCCGACGAACCCGGTCAGCTCGTCCGCGGCGACGATGGCGCGCTCCATCGGCGTCTCGGCGACGATCGCGACGTAGTGCGCGTGCGCGCCGACCGCGCGGATCAGGGGCTCCGGCCAGCCGCGCTCGCGCAGGATCTCCATGCCGCGCCAGACATGGTCCTGCTCGGTCGGGAACTTCTCGTAGTCGAAGTCGTGGATCATCCCCACGATCCCCCAGCGCTCGAGCTCGGCCGGGTCGGCCACCCCGGCGCGGCGCGCGAGCGCCCGCATCGACGCCTCGACCCCGAGCGCGTGGCGGCGGAGGGCCTGCGTCTTCGTGAACTCGCAGAGGAGCGCCCAGGCTGCGGCGCGGGAGATCTCGGGCATGCGGCGATCCTAGGCCGGAGGGGCGCGGAGCGCACGCGCGGAAGCGGGCCGCGGCGGGCCCGGCCCCGCTCACCGCCGCGCCAGCCGGGGCACGATCCACCGGAGCGACGCGTCGTACCGGTAGCTCGTGCTCGCGTGCCCGTCCTCGAACTCCTGGTGCTCGACCGGCACCCCGCCGTCGCGGAGCGCGGCGGCGATCATGCGGGCCCCCCAGCGGAGCTCGTGCTCGTCGCGCGTCCCGCAGTCGATGAACACGCCGGCGAGCCGCCGGAACGCGCCGATGCCCTCGGGGACGAAGCGGACGGGGTCGTGGGGGAGCCAGCGCGCCCAGACGTCCTCGCGGATCCGCCCCGACGGCAGCTCGAACGGCAGGTCGGCCCCGAGCGGCGCGGCCGGGTTCGGCGAGTAGTGGGCGGCCATCGCGATCGTGTTGAGCGTGACGTGGTCGCCCCACGAGAGCTTCGCCTCGACCGCCTTGCGCCGGACGGCGTCGAGCCACGCGTCCGGATCCGTCGCGCCGAGCAGGCCGGCCGCGGCCCTGGGCAGGTCCGGCCCGTAGCAGTACTCGAAGTACGCGTCCCCGGAGTGGCACCCCACGACGGCGAAGGCGTCCGGCCGGTCGCGGCCGAGGCGGAGCGCCCCGTAGCCGCCGGAGCTCTTGCCGACCACGGCGCGCGCCTCGCGGCGGGCGATCGTCCCGAACGCGCGCTCCACGGCCCGGGCCACGTCGTCCGTGACGTAGTCCTGGTACCGGCCCACCGCGGGCGCGTTCGTCCACTGGGTGCCGCCGAGCGCGGTCATGCCGTCGGGGAAGACGCCGACGACCGGCGGGATCTCCCCGGCGGCGACGAGCGCGTCGAGCCGCTCGGGCACCGTCGGCGCGAAGACGGACGCGCTCGTCCAGCCGCGCGCCGTGCCGGCGAAGCCGTGGAGGAAGGTGACGCACGGCAGCGGCGCGCCGCCGTGGGCGGCCGGGAGGTACACGAGGACGAGCCGGCGCGCCGGATCGCCGAGCGGATTGCCGGCGAGGGCCGCGGAGTCCACCTCGAGCTCGACGAGCCTTCCCTGCATGAGCGGCACCTCCCTCGCGCGGTCGCGCCGGCGCGCCCGCGCGCCTCAGAGCTCGACGTCGAACGTGGCGCGGACGCCGAGCTCCGCCCAGGCGTGCACCCGCCGATCGGCGATCGGGGCGGACGCGGTCTCGACGGGCGTCTCGACGGTCACGCCCGCGTACCGGCCGACCCCGAGCTGCGCGAACGGCCCGATCGCGAACGCCTCCCCGAGGCGCCACGCCGCGCCGCCCTGGATCGAGAGCTCCGGCCCGTTCCAGCGCGTCGTCGTCGCGGCGCCGAGCCGCTCGCGCCGGACCGACGTCCACTCCCAGCCCGCGCCCGCGCCGACCCAGGCGCCCGAGCCCGGGCGCCACCGGTAAAACGTCCACAGCCCCTGCGCGCCGGCGCGGATCGCCTGGGCGGAACAGGCGGCGCCGTCCGCGCACGCGGCCGTGCCGCCGCGACCGGGACCCCACGACGCGTACGCGCCCGCGGCGATCCGTCCGGAGGGCGCGAACGTCCAGAGCGCGTCCGCCTGGACGGGGGCCAGCCACGCCACCTCCTCGGACAGCGGGAGGTGGTCCGCCGCGTCGCCGAGCGACGTCGCCCACCCGAGCCGGAGCCCGAAGGCCGGCCCCTCCGCGCCGGCGGCGGCGGGGAGGACGGCCGCGAGCGCGGCGCCGAGGATCGCCCCCGCCGCCCGGGCGCTCAGAAGTCCCACCTTCCGCGGACCCCGACGCCCAGCCAGGAGTGATCCGCCTGGTTCTCGATGGAGAAGCCGTTGAGCCGGCCATAGCGGCCGAAGCGCCAGCCGAGGTACGGCCCGATCCACAGCTTCGGCGCGACCCTCACGTCTCCGCCGCCCTCGAGCGTCACCCACTCCCAGCCGGAGACCAGGTCGGACGCCGAGTCGCGAGGGGCCGAGACGCTCGCGCGGACCCACTCCCAGCCCGACCCCACCCCGATCCACGGCACGAAGCGCTGCGACACCTCGGCGAACGCGTACTCGCCGCGGATCCCGACGCGCATCTCCCACATCGAGCAGCTCGCCTGGTACGCGTCGCAGCGGTTCGACACCGCCCGCGACAGCTGCCCGATCGCGAAGCTGTAGTACACGCCCATCGAGAAGTGCGGCCCGAACCGCCACGACGCGTCGAGCTGGAGCGGGAAGTCGGCCTTCGCGACCTCGGACATCGAGGTGCCGGTCGTCGCCGAGCCGGAGGAGGACTCGTAGCCGAGGCGCAGCGCGAGGCTCGGGGCGGCCGAGGCGGCGGAGGGCAGGACGGCGGCGAGTGCGGCCGCGAGGAGGACCTGTCGCATGGCCGGCGACCTTACACGACCGCGCGAAAAAGTGAACGGCCGCCCCGAGGGGGCGGCCGTGAGGCGCTCCGTGCGATCGGCGGAACTAGAAATCGAACTTCGCCCGCGCGCCGACGTCGAACCACTCGTGCGTGGTCTTGCTCGTGATGCTGCCGCTGCCGGTGCCGAACGAGCCGGAGACCTCGCCCTTGTCGTACTGGCCGAAGGAGAGGAGCGCGTATGGCCCCACCGAGAAGATCCGGCCGATGCGGAAGTCGACGCCGCCTTGCACGTTGAGCCACTCCCACCCCTTGAACGTCGTCTTCACGCTGTAGCCGCCCTGCTCCATCTTCACGCTGTTCCACTCGTACCCGAAGCCGGCGCCGACCCACGGCACGACCCTCGTCGCAACCCGGAACGAGTAGGTGCCCTGGAGGCCGATGCGGGTGACGAGCGCCGTGCAGGTGATCCCGCCGGTGTCGCAGTTCGTCGAGAGGTCGCCGCCCGGAACGCCGGGAGCGACCGACGCGTACGCGCCGAGGGCGAAGCCCGGGTTCAGCCGGAACATCGCGTCGATCTGCATCGGGACACGGACGCTCACCCAGTTGCTCATCGCCAGGGATCCGCCGCCACCGGTGTCATTCCCGACGTCCCCGCCTCCGAAGCCGACCCCGAGGCGGCCTGCCAGGGTGAACTGAGCGTGAGACGCCGTCGGGATCGCAACGGCCCCGATGAGCGCACCGACCATCAGCAGCTTGCGCATCGAACCCCTCCTTGAAGATGAAGGAAAGCAGCGCCGACAGCGTCACGCACTCCGGGCGAACGGGCAAGTTCCCCCTCCGTCCCACGTCCGCCGTCCCGCGGAGGCGGGACCCGAGGGCGCGGCGCAGCGTCGCACGGCGCGGCGCGTCGTTCAGACGCGCGCGAGCACGAGGCCGGAGCGCGCCGTCAGCTCGGTGGTCCGCGCGAGGAGCGCCTGCGCCTCGTCGTACAGCGCCGACGCCTCGCCGTCCGCGGCGTC
>DASVZX010000333.1:0-11342 GCA_036391435.1 Anaeromyxobacter sp.
CCGACCGCGCCGACCGCGACGCGGCGCGCCCGCGAGCCGGCCGCGCTCCCCTACCGGACCTTCCGGGCCCTCGACGGCACCGCCATCCTCGTCGGCAAGGGCGCCGCCGAGAACGACGCGCTCACGCGGGCGGTCGCGCGCGGGAACGACCTCTGGCTCCACGCCCGCGGCGTCGGCGGCGCGCACGTGGTCGTCCGGCTCGACCGCGGGAAGGCGCCCGAGCAGGAGACGCTCCTCGACGCGGCGCACCTGGCCGTCCACTTCTCCGACGCGCGCGGCGCGCCGCAGGCGGACGTCGCGTACACGCGCGCGAAGCACGTCCGCAAGCCGAGGGGCGCCGCGCCGGGCGCGGTGGTCTACACGCAGGAGAAGGTCATCCTGCTCCGCGTCGAGCCGCCGCGGACCGAGCGCCTGCTCGCCGACGAGGAGGGCGAGTGAGGCGCGGTCCGCCTCGGTCGATCCCGTGAGCGGACCCGCCGTGCCCGAAGAACCCGAAGATCCTCGGGCACGGGCTCGGGCTCGTGCACGGGGCTCGAACCGAGTGGACGGCGCGAAGGGAGCACGGGGCGCCTGCCTGGCCGCCTGCTGTCCAGGGGGCTTCCCGGACGGGCGGGGGGGTGCCCCTTGATGGGCCGGAGGGCCCCTGTAGGATCGTCCTCGCGTGCGCCGCCCCTCCGAGTCCCACCGGCAGCTGGACCTCTTCGACGCGCGGCGCGCGCCGCGCGAGGTCCGCGTGGCGGCCGCGAGCCGGCTCGCGGACGCGCTCGCGGAGCGCCTCGCCGAGCAGGTGCGGGTCACGGTCCACGACAACCGCTCCACGATGGTCTCCTTCCGGCGCCGGACGGGGGAGGTGCACTACCGCGTCCACCACATGTTCCTCGACGCCCCCGGCGACGTCCTCGACGCGCTCGCCGCGTTCGCGGGCGGCCCCCGCGCGGCCGCCGGGCGGCGCCGCAGCGCCGGATCGCGGATCGACGCCTTCGTGCGGCGGAACCGGGCGCGGATCGCGATCCCGCGCGCCGACCGGCTCGAGGCGCGCGGACGCGCGCACGACCTCCAGGCGATCTTCGACCGGCTGAACGCCGAGCACTTCGAGGGGCGCATCGAGGCGAGGATCGGGTGGGGCCCGGTGCGGGGCGGCCGGCGGCGCCGCACGGTGAAGACGGGCGTGTACGTGCAGGACGCGCGCATCATCCGCATCCACCCCACCCTCGATCGCCCGCAGGTGCCGGAGTTCTACGTCGCGGCGGTGGTGTTCCACGAGATGCTCCACCAGGCCGTCCCCGCCCGCGAGGCGCACGGGCGCCGCGTCGTGCACGGCGCCGAGTTCCGCCGCCAGGAGCGCGCCTACCCCGATCACGAGCGCGCGAGGGCGTGGGAGGAGCGCCACCTCGCGCTCCTCCTGTCGTCCCCCGTCTAGGGCGCACCGCGCCCGAAAGCCACGGCACGTCCGGACGCGCTGCGCCATAATCCGCGCAGCGCTCCCGCATGTTCCGACGCCCGCTCGCCGCCGCCGCCCTCGCGCTCACGCTCGGCTCGGCCGGGTGCGTGCACGGCCGCGGGACGCCGCAGGATCCGGTCGTGGGCGCGGTCGTGCTCGAGGGCGTGAGGTCGGTGGACGAGGGGCTCCTCGCCGAGGGGCTCGCCACGCGAGGGCCGGTGCCGCGCCCGGGCCTGTCCGGCAGGCTGAACAAGGACCGGCAGCGCTTCGAGCCGGACGCGCTCCCCACCGACGTGAAGCGGATCGAGTCCTTCTACCGCGACCGCGGCTACTACGGCGTCCAGGTCGAGCCCTCGGTCGAGGAGATCGGCCCCGGGATCGTGCGGGTCGTGTTCCGCGTCTCGGAGGGCCGTCCGGCCCGGGTGACGAAGCTCGACGTCGAGGGGCTCGACGCCGCGCCGGAGGCGGCGAGGAAGCTCGGGAAGGTGCCGCTCCGCGTGGGCGAGATCTTCACCGTGAGCGCCTACGACGCGACGCGCGACCAGCTCGTCGCGGCGCTCAGGAACAACGGCTGGGCCACCGCGGAGGTGACGCAGTCGGCGGTGGTGCTCCCGGAGGAGGCCGCGGTCGAGGTCCGGTACGCCGTGACGCCCGGTGCCCGGTACCGCGTCGGGCCGATCTTCGTCGGGCGCATCGCGGGGATCTCGGCGAGGAAGATCCAGCAGCAGATCTCGGCGGTGCTGCGCAGCGGCGAGTGGTGGGACGAGTCGAACCTCGCGGCGGCCCGCCGGCGCCTCTCCGACCTCGGCGTGTTCGGCGCGGTCCGGGTCACGCGCGCCGAGCCGGACACCCAGCGCGGCACGATCGCGGTCGTCATCGACCTCCGCCAGGCGAAGTACCAGACCCTCCGCGCCGGCCCCGGGCTCGCCTTCGATCCCACGCGCTGGGACGCCCACGGGGAGGTCTCGTGGCAGCACCGCAACTTCCTCGGCGACCTGCGCCGCCTCACCCTCGACGGTCGCGCCGGCTACGCGTGGGTGCCGACGCCGTTCGCGTACCGGAAGCGCGGCCCGGTGGCGTCGCTCACCGCCGACTTCCAGCAGCCCGGGGCGCTCGGGCGCTGGATCGACGCGGAGGCGCGCGCCCAGGTGGAGCGGGGGATCGAGGAAGCCTACGACTACGTCGGCGAGCGGCTCCGCCTCGGGCTCCCGCTGCGGATCGTGAGCCCGCTCGCGCTCGTCCCGTCGGTGAACTTCGAGGTCTACCAGCTCTCGAACGCGACGGCGCAGGTCGTCTCCGGGCAGCCCGTCGCGCCCGGCTCCACGCAGCCGGTGCTCGAGAACTGCAAGGGGAGCCTCTGCCTCCTCATGTACCTCGAGCAGCTCGTCGCCTGGGACGCGCGCGACAACCCGCTCAACACGCGGCGCGGCTGGTACGGCGCCGTCACGCTGCAGGAGGGCGTCCGGGTGGGCGGCTACGGGTACCGGTACCTCCGGTTCCGGCCGGAGCTCCGCGCCTTCTACCCGCTCGGCCGGCACTCCGTCCTCGCCCTCCGCACGCGCGTCGGCGGGCTCATCCCGATCAACGAGACGGGCAACCCGCCGATCGTCGCGCGCTTCTACGCGGGCGGGCCGCTCTCGATGCGCGGCTACTACACCGACCGGTTCTCCCCCATGATCCGGCAGAACGGGGCGTGGGTGCCGGTCGGC
The DNA here is from genome assembly GCA_036391435.1 of Anaeromyxobacter sp. Taxonomy (GTDB): domain Bacteria; phylum Myxococcota; class Myxococcia; order Myxococcales; family Anaeromyxobacteraceae; genus Anaeromyxobacter. Next base: position 3,151 of record DASVZX010000333.1, read on the forward strand.
GGCAACGGCGCCGCGGACGGCTCCCTCGAGCTGCGGTTCGACGTCGCGGGCGACTGGGGCGGCGCGATCTTCGTCGACGCGGCCGGCGTCTCCGACTACTCCGCCAACCCCACCGAGTACCAGACCGCCCTCGACCCCACGCGGCTGCAGTGGGCGTCGGGGCTCGGGCTGCGGTACCGGACGCCGTTCGGCCCGGTCCGGCTCGACGTCGGCGTCCGCCTCCCGACCGACTACCGGGCCGGGGTCCCGTTCGACCAGCGCTTCCCGGTCGTGCCGTACACGCCGCCGGGAACGGTCCACCGCGAGCCGATCCTGGCGGTCCAGCTCGCGCTCGGGGAGGCGTTCTGATGGCGCGCACCCTCCGGCGCGTCGCCGCGGCGATCGGGTGGACCGTGCTCGGGATCGCCGCGGCGATCGGGGTCGGCCTCGCCGCCCTGTCCTTCCTCGCGACCGCGCCGTTCTCGCGCGGCTTCGTGGCGAGCCGGGTGGTGCGGGTCGTCGACGAGGCGATCGCGGGCCACGTCGCGCTGAAGTCCGTCGTGGTGCTGCCGGGCGGGGGCGTCGAGCTGGAGGGGCTCGAGATCACCGATCCCGAGGGACACCTCGTGCTCTCGGTCGGGCGCGCGCGCCTCTCGCTCGATCTCACCGGGCTGCGGCGCCGCATCGTCCGGATCGCGGTCGAGCTGGAGGCGCCGTCGGTGATGGTCGAGGAGGAGCGCGGGGGCGGGACGTCGATCGCGCGCGCGTTCGCCCCCTCGAACCCGTCGCCGAAGGCGGCGCCGGCGCAGCCGAGCGCGTGGAGCGTCCACGTGTCGCGCCTCGCGATCCGGTCGGGCGACGTGTGGTGGGTGGACGCCCGGCACGAGACGCGGGTCGAGGCCGGCGGGCTCGACGTCGACGCCCGCGGCATCTGGAGCGCGCGCCGGACCCGCGTCGAGCTGCGCCTGAGCGGCGACCTCGACGAGCCGGTCCCGGGCCGCCTGTCCGTCGAGCTCGCCGGCGGCACCGACGGGACGGCGGTGCGGCTCCCGGTGCTGCGCGCCTCGCTCGGCGAGACGTCGGTCGCGCTCGTCGGGGAGGGAGACCTGGCGCGGCGCACCGGGCGGCTCGCGGCGCTGCGGGTGGACGTGGCGCGGGACCTCGCCCGGACGATGGCCTCGCGCGTCCCCGGCGGCGACGATCTCGAGGCCACCGGGTACGCGGAGGCGGACGGCGCGACCCTGACCGCGGCCGTCCGCGCCGAGCCGACGGGGGGCGCGGGGGCCGCCGGCCGGGGGGGCGTCGCCGACGCCGCGATCGCGCTCCGCCTCTCCGAGGCCGCGCGCGCGCTCGGGTTCGACGTCGCGCTCGACCGGCTCGACCCGTCCCGGCTCGCGGCCCAGGCGCCGCCCGGCCGGATCACGCTCTCGGCGCACGGCGCCGCCGAGGGAGGCTCGCTGCGCGAGCTCCGCGGCCGGATCGAGGCGCGGGTCCAGGCCTCGCGGCTCCGCGGCGGCGAGATCCGGAGCGCGGAGCTCGTGGCGCGCGCCGACCACGGGACGATCGACGTCTCGCGCGCGACCCTCTCCGCGCCCGGGATCTCCCTCGACGCGGCCGTCCACTGGCGCGATCGCGGCGCCGTCGGCGGGCGGCTCGCGGCCGAGGCGAGCGACCTCGAGGCGGCCGTCCGCAACGCGAGCGCGCTCGCCGGGCGGCGCCCGCCGGCGCTCTCCGGCCGGGCGCGCGTCGAGGGGACCTTCGGGGGGACGGCGGACGCCCCGCGCGCGACCGCCGCCGTGGACGCGTCCTCCCTGCGGCTCGGCGGGGTCGGCCTCGCGGGCGCCCGGCTCACCGTCGAGGGCGCCGGTCCGCTCCGGACCGCGACCGTCCGGGTCGACGGTCGCGTCGCCTCGGTGCGGAGCGGCGGCACCGAGCTCGCCCGCGCCGTCTCGCTCCACGGGTCGCTCGCCGAGGACGTCGGCGCGCTCGACGCGACCGCGTCCCTGCCCGGCTTCGACGAGCCCGCCCGCATCGAGGCGCGCGGCCGGCTCTCGTCGGCGCTCGAGACGCTCGCCGTCTCGACGCTCACCATCTCCTACCCCGGGACGCGCTGGACGCTCGCGGCGCCGGCCACGGTGACGCTCGCGGGGCCCTCCGTGGATCGTCTCGACCTCGTGGACGGGGTGCAGCGCATCGAGCTCGTCGGCGGCCTCACGGAGAAAGGCGCGCTCGACGCGCGGGCGTCCCTCGCGCGGCTCGACCTCGCGCGGCTCCCGCTGGCTCCGCTCCGCCGCGATCGCAGGCTGCGCGGCGAGCTCGGCGCCGACGTGCGCGCGACCGGGCGGCCTGCGCACCCGGAGGTGACGGCGACGTTCACCCTGGGCGCCGCCGCGCTGGGCGATCTCGCCGGCATCGCGGCCGCCGGGACGGCGACGTGGAGCGGGGCCACCCGCAGGGCGACCGGATCGCTCTCGGTGTCGCGCGACGCCGCGACGATCGATCTGGCGGCGGACCTCCCCCTGCCGCTCGCGGGGAGGGCCGGCGAGGCGGTCCGCGCGACCGCGCGAGGGGCCGGGGTCCCGCTGCGCGACCTGCTCGCGGCGGCGGGGTCCGGCGTCGACGCGGACGGCGTCCTCTCGTTCGACGGGAGCGTCCAGGGGACCGTCGGCGCCCCGGCGCTGCGCCTCGACGCGGCGGCGTCCGGCGCGCGCTGGGGCGATCTCGAGCGGCTCGCGCTCGAGGCATCGGCCGTGGACGCGGGCCAGCGCGTCGCCCTCTCGGCGCGGCTCTCGCTCGACGGCGCCGCCGTTGCGAACGCGCGCCTGGAGGCGCCCCTCGTCCTCGCGGACCTCCTCGCCCGGCCCGCCCTCGCGGTCCGGGCCCTGCGCGCCGCGCCGCTCACGGGGAGCGCCGCGGTCACCGGCCTCGAGCTCGCGTCGATCTCCGGGCGGGCGGGGGTCCCGCGGGGGCTCGCGGGGCACGTGGACGCGGCCGCGACCCTCTCCGGCTCGACGGCGCGCCCGCGCGCCGAGGCGACGGTCGACCTGTCGCAGGGCGCCTGGGCCGGGTACCGGGACGTCGGCGCGCACGCGGCGCTCTCGCTCGGCGCCGCGTCGACGTCGGCGAGCGGCCGGGTCGCGATCGGGGGCGACGAGGCCGTCCGCTTCGGGATCCAGCTCGGCGCGCCGCCGGAGAAGCTCGCGTCGCTCGCGGCGCTCCGCGCGGCGGCGCTCCGCGCGGAGATCGTGGTGCCCCGCATCGCGCTCGAGCGCGCGGGGACGCTCGACCTGCCGCTCGCCGGCACGATCTCCGGGAAGCTCGAGGTGTCCGGGACGCCGGGCGCCCCGCAGGCGACCCTGCTCGTCGAGGGCGAGCAGGTGGCGATCTCCGGACGCCCGCTCGGCCGGGCGCGGCTCGAGGCGGGCTACGCGCGCGCGCGGACGACGGGGTCGCTCCTCGTCGCGCCGCCCACGGGGGGCACGCTCCGCGCGAAGGGGACGCTGCAGGCGGATCTCGGCGTCGGGGCGAGCCGTCCGTCCCTGGGCGAGGCTCCGGCCGAGATCTCCGCCGTCGCGGACGCGCTCGACCTCTCCGTGCTCGCGGCCCTCCTCCCGGGGCGCGTGCGATCGTCGAGCGGGAGGCTGGACGCGGACGTGTCGCTGCGAGGTCCGCTCTCGCGGCTCGTGCCGCGCGGGACCGCGCGCGTGCGGGACGGGCGCGTCGCCGTCCTCGAGTACGGCGAGTTCACCGGGATCGCGCTCGACGCCGGGGCGACGCAGGACGCCGTCGAGGTGACGCGCCTCGAGGTGCGGCGCGGGAAGGGCAAGCTCACCGCCACGGCCGCCGTGCGCGGGCTCGCGTCGGCGAAGGCGCGGCTCGAGGGCCACCTCGAGGCGAGCGCCTTCACCGTCTCCCGCGCCGGCATGGAGGTCGCGACCGTCGACCTCGCGGCCGACGCGAGCGGGACCTGGGCGAACCGGACGGTCTCGGTCGACGTCACGATCCCGCACGGCACGATCCGGCTCCCGAAGAAGCAGGCCCGCCCGCTGCAGCCGATCGTCGAGCGGAAGGACATCGTCATCGGCCGCCCCGAGGCGCGGCGCCTCGCGGTCCGGTCGAGCGCCTTGCCGGCGCCGGGCCTCGCCCTCGTGGTCCACGTCGTCGTGCCCCGCCAGCTCTTCCTGAAGGGCGAGGACCCGCGCATGGACATCGAGCTCAAGGCGGACGCGACCTACGAGGCCTCGGGCGGGGAGGACTACGCCCGCGGATACGTCGAGACGGTCCGGGGCACGGTGGAGCCGATCGCGGGCCGCACCTTCACGATCGAGCGCGGGCGGGTCCAGTTCACCGGGGGGCCCCCGGCCGCCGCGACCCTGGACTTCGAGGCCCGCTACGACAACCCCGCCGCCGTCGTGACCGCGAAGGTCACCGGGCCGGTGCGGAAGCCCGAGATCACCCTCACCTCGCAGCCGCCCATGGACGAGGCGCAGATCGCGCTCCTCATCGCGACGGGCCAGCGCGACCTCAAGGCGGGCACCGCGTCGGTCGGCACGCTGACCGGCGCCGAGGCGGGGAAGGCGGCGCTCGGGGCGCTCGCGACCACCGCGTTCCGCGACCTCGTCGCGAACAAGCTCCCCATCGACACGTTCTCGCTCGACTCGGGGGCGATCCGCGCCGGGAAGTACGTGACCGACAAGATCTACGTCGGGTACGTCCGGCGCTTCGAGGCGGATCCGACGAAGGGCGAGAACACCGACGAGGTCCGCGTCGAGTACCACATCACGCCGCGGTGGAACTTCGAGTCGCGCTACGGATCGCAGGCCGGCGGGGCGAGCCTCATCTGGTCGAAGGACTTCTGAGCGGGGCCGCCACCGGCCCCTGCGTCTCGCCGCGATCCCGGGGCGCGGCGGCGTCGCGCGGCCGGGTGCACGCCCAGAGCGCGCGCGCGATCCAGGCGGCGAGGACGAGCCAGAGGAGCGTCCGCACCACGTGCCCGGGCTCGACGAGCCGGTCGCGGAACCAGGGCTCCCAGCTCCGCGCGCGCACCTCGAAGGCGAGGTGGAAGTCGGCGACCGAGATCGCGGTGAGCGCGAAAAAGAGCGCCGGCGGCGCGGAGGCGAGGGCGCCCGCGAGGAAGCCGTAGAGCGCGTACTGCGGGCTGAAGACCTTGTTCGTCGCGATCCAGGCGACGAGCGCGAGCGCCGTCCCGAGCCGCACCGCGCGCGCCGGGTCGCCGCCGCGCCGCGCGGCGAGGAACGCCGAGGCGAAGGCGAACGCAGCGGCGGCCGCGAGCGGCGCGAGACCCAGCACCTCGAGGAGCGGCCCGCGCGGGATCGCGAGCGCCTCCCAGATCGAGTTCTCCGCGCCGCGCGCCGCGTTGTAGCGGAAGAACCAGCCCCACGCGTCGGGCGCCAGCACCGCGAACGGGACGTTCACGAGGAGCAGCACCGCGGCGAGCGCGGCGGCGAACCGGACGAGCCCGCGGCGCGGCGCGCGTCCGGCGAGCGCGCCCGCCGCCGCGGGGACGAACGCGGCCGGAAAGAGCTTCGCCGAGACGCCGAGCGCGGCGAGCGCGCCGCTCGTCGCCGGGCGCGCGACCCGCTGCGCGAGCACCGCGAGCGCGAGGAGCGCGATGGGCAGGAGGTCCCAGTTGAGCCCCGCGTAGTACGCGATCGCGGGGGTGGCGCCGAGCCACCAGGGCGCCGCGCCGGGGGTGCGGGAGAGCGCGAGCAGCGCGACGAGGAGGCAGGCCGAAAGGAAGAGGTAGGTCGCCGTGAAGTGCCCGAGCGCGCCACCGGGCGCGAACGACGCGAGCCACAGCGCGATCCCGAGGAGCACCGGGTACTCGATGCGGTCCTCGACGTACGGGAGCGGGCGGCCGCCGCCCAGGTACCGGTCGCCGTGCAGCGCGATGACGTCGGAGTAGCAGTGGTGCTGGAAGGCCCAGAACCGGTAACCGGCGCCCGCGTGGGCGGCGCCCCGCGCGACGTTCGCGTAGCCGGCGGCGAGCCAGACGAGCGCGAGGGCGATCGCGAGGGCGGTCGAGCGGCGGGGGCTCACGGGGGCGGCATCATACCGGGCGAGCGACGGGAAGGCGCGCCGCGGCGCGTGCCGACCCGCGCGCGCGGCCCCACATTGAACGCGGAGGGAGACCGCATGCTCTGGATCCTCGCATCCGTCCTCTTGCTCGCCTGGATCGTCGCCCTGGCGTTCAAGGTCACCGTCGGCGCGATCCACCTGCTGGTGATCGCGGCCATCATCCTCTACATCGTCGGGTTCCTGCGGGGCCGGACGCGCAGCTCGACGGTCTGACCGATCGCCGGGGCGTCGCGGCCCCCCGGTCGCCGGGCGCGAGGGTCGGCGGGCGACCTGCTAAGATCCGCCCCGCGTGACCTCGCTCGAGCGGATCGCCGGCGCAGCCGCGGACGTCATCGCGCGCACGGGCCCGTTCGCCCCCGCGATCCTGTTCGCGGCGACGCTCGTCGAGTACGTGTTCCCGCCCTTCCCGGGCGACCTCGTCGTCGTGCTGGGCGCCTGGTACGCGGTGGAGGGCGAGATCTCCTGGCCCGCGGCGTTCGCCGCCGTGACCGCCGGGGCCCTCCTGGGCGCGTGGATCGACTACCGGATCGGCGCCGCGCTCGCGCCCCGCCTCGACCGGCGCCTGGCGCGCCGCAGCCCGCTCTCGGAGGAGCGGCTCCTCAGGTTCGAGGCGAGCTACCGGCGCTGGGGCGTGCTGCTCCTCGCGGCGAACCGGTTCCTCCCCGGCATCCGCGCGTTCCTCTTCGTCGCGGCCGGCGCGTCCGGCATCCCGCTCCGCACCGTCCTCCTCTTCGGCGGGATCTCGGCGATCGCGTGGAACGCGGTGCTCCTCGGCGCCGGCGCCCTCGTGGCGCGGAACCTCGAGGAGCTCGTCCGCCTCGTCGACCAGTACACCCGCGCCGCCTGGATCGCGCTCGGCGTGGCCGCGATCGTCCTCGCCGCCGTGCTCGCGTGGCGCCGGCGGTCGGCGCCGCGGCCGCGCCCCCGGGAGGAGTGATCGTGCCCGCCCTCGTCCTCGCGCTCGCGGTGACCCTCGGCGCGAGCCCGCTGCCCGAGGGGCGGGCGCGCTGGCGGTTCGAGCTCGCGGGCGAGCACGTCGGCGTGGCGGAGCTCGCGGTGAGCTGCGCCGGCGATCCGTGCTCGGCGGTGTGGACCTCGGAGCGACGCGCGCCGGCGGAGATCGGCGGCCGCCGCTCGACCCTGCGCATCGAGGCGGACCTGGACCGCGAGGGCGTGTGGCGCGGCGGGAGGCTCCGCGTCGTGGACGAGGGCGGCGCCCGCAAGCCGGCCGGCGTCGCGGGCGCGTTCCCCGCGTCCCTCGCCGAGCTCGTCCTCGCGCGGCGCGTCCCGCTGCCGCCGCGCAGGGGCTGGCAGTCGGCGCTCCCCGCCGGCCCGGACGTCTGCATCGACGTCTTCGAGGAAACGACGGGGCGCGCCGGACGCGCGTGCGCCCACCGCGACGGCCATGGGCTCGCGGTGAACGTCCTCGGCGTGGACGAGGCGGTCGTCCCCGGCGCCGACGGGTTCGCGGCGTCGGTCGCGATCGCCGAGCAGGGCGCCCGGTTCGTGCGCGACGACGAGGCGACCGCGCCGCGGCGGGCGCCGCGCCTGAACGGCTCCGTCGTGCCGGGGCCGCGGGATCCCGCCCGGGCGGCGTCCTTCTGCGGCGTCCCGCGCGATCCCGACGTGGACCCGACGGACCTCGCCTTCCTCCCCGAGCCGCACGCGGCCGGCGCGGGCTGCGTCGAGCGCACCGCTGCCTGGCTCGCGCGGGCGGCGCGCGCCGGGCTGAAGGGGCGCACGGCCGTCGGGGTGGCGTGGGACGGCGCGCGCTTCGTTTGGCACGCCTGGGCCGAGGTCCACCTCGAGCGCGGCTGGATCCCGGTCGATCCCTCGTTCGGCGAGCGCCCGGCGCGCGGGCCCCGGTTCACGCTCGCCGTGCACGCGCCGGGCGACGAGGCGGCGAGGCTGCGCGCGGGCGAGCGGATCCTCGCCTGCTGGGGACGCGAGCGCGTGCGGTGAGCGCGCGGCGGCACCGCGCCGACGCCAGGCCGCCGCTCCTAGCGCGCGCCGGCGCGCCCGGCGAGGAACCGGAGCAGCGCCTGCGCCTTCGGGACGAGCGAGGCGAGGTCGACCTCCTCGCCGGGGGTGTGGAACCCCTTCCCGCGCGGTCC
>DASVZX010000334.1:0-2672 GCA_036391435.1 Anaeromyxobacter sp.
CCGGCGCGGCTCCCGCGCGCGCGGGGCCGGCGCGCCGCGAGGCTCAGAGCGCGAGCGCGCCGCGCGCGACCTCGACGGCGTGGCCGCCGACCCGGACGTCGGTCGCGCCGGCGCCTCCCGCGCTCGCGCGCACGTGGATCCGGCTCGGCCGGCGCACCTCGAGCCCCTGCTCGATGAGGACCGGCTGGCCGGGCGCGGCGACGCCGTGCCTCACCATCCACGCGGCGCAGCACCCCGCGGCCGAGCCCGTCGCAGGATCCTCGCCGCCGGAGAAGATCATCCGGGCGTGGAGCCCCGCCCCCGGATCGGCCGTCTCGCGCGAGACGAGGTAGAAGAACCGGGCGTCGGTCCCGGCGAGGTAGGCGTCCGCCCGGTTCCAGTCCACCCGCAGGTCGCGCAGGGCGGCGAGCCGCCGGAACGGCACGATCGCGAACGGCAGGCCGGTGGAGACCGTCTGCATCGGCGCGGCCGGATCGATCGCGTCGGGCGCGACGCCGAGCGCCCGCGCCACGTCGTCGCGGGCGTGGATCCGCCCGAACGTCGGATCCCGCTGGCGCATCTCGCCGAACGTGCCCTCCGGCCGGTCCTCGAACCGCACCGGGATCTCGCCGACGTCGAGCGCGAGCACGATCTCCTCCGCGCCGCTCGCGCCGCGGAGCACCGTCGCCGTCCCGAGCGTCGGGTGACCGGCGAAGGGGATCTCCTCGCCCACGGTGAAGATGCGGACCCGCACCGGCGCGCCGGGGGGCGCCGAGGGGTCGGGGAGCACGAACGTGGTCTCGGAGAGGTTCGTCTCGCGCGCGATCGCCTGCAGCTCGTCCGACGAGAGGCCGCGCGCGTCGGTGAACACGGCGAGCGCGTTGCCCTCGAGCGGGCGCGCGGCGAAGACGTCGACCTGGACGTAGGGGAGCGAGCGGCGGGCCATGGCGAGCAGCCTGCCCCGGCTTCGCGCACGGCGCCGGGGCCTTCATGGGGCGCGGCGCCGGACACGCGAGGACCCCGGGCCTCGGCCCGGGGTCCCGGTGAGGCGGGCCGCCCTGCGGCCGTCAGGCCGCCCTGCGCGTCGCGCCGAGCCGGATCCGGAGCTCGCGCTGCGACATGTCGAACGACACCTCGATGTAGCTCAGCATCGCGAGGAAGAAGGCGAAGATGAGCATCAGGCCCGCGATGTTGTACGCGCCCGCGTAGGAGCCGGTCGTGTCGACGATGCGGCCGGCCAGCGTCCCGCCGAAGACGCCGCCGACGCCCCACGCCGTGAACATGACGCCGTAGTTGAGCCCCATGTTCTTCGTGCCCCACTGGTCCGCCGTGGTCGCCGGGAAGAGCGACAGGCACGCGCCGTAGCTGAACCCGACGACGGCCGCGCCGACGACGAACGCGCCGATGGTCGAGAACGCCGGGAAGAAGAACATGATCGCCGCCTGCATGATGAAGACGATGCCCATCGTCACCACGCGGCCGATGTAGTCCGAGATGATGCCCGCGATGATGCGGCCGCTCGCGTTGAAGATGGCGAGCAGCGCCACGAACCAGAAGCCCGCCTGGATGGTGTTGTTCGACTGCACCGCGACGATGCGCGCGAGGTGGGCGATGATCATGAGGCCCGCGGTCGCGGCGCACGCGTACTGGATCCAGAGCATGTAGAACATCGGCGTGCGGACCATGTCGCGCCAGGTCTTCTCCGGCTTCGGCGCTGCCGCGGGCGCGCCGTCCGCCTTCTTCGCGGCGACGGCGGGCTTCTCCGGGTTCTTGATGAGCTGGGCGAGCAGGGTCGCGGCGACGAGGAACGCGATGCCGAGGGTCCGGAACGCGCCGGTGATGCCGTAGGAGCCGATGAGGTGCTTCGAGAGCGGCGCGATGTAGACCGGCGCGATGCCGAAGCCGCCGACGACGATCCCGGTGATGAGCCCCTTCTTCTCGGGCGGGAACCACTTCACCGCGGCCGGCGTCGCGGCGGCGTAGCCGAGGCCGAGGCCGCTGCCGCCGAGCACGCCGAACCCGACGATCGCCGGGAGCGCCGACTCCGGCGAGGCGAAGCTCGCCACGATGCAGCCGAGGCCGATGAGGACGCCGCCCGCCGAGGCGATGACGCGCGGGCCGAGCCGGTCCTGCAGCCGCCCCGCCGGGATCATCATGAGCGCGAAGATGCCGCAGGCGACCGTGTAGGGCAGCGACGCGGTCGTCTTCGTCCAGCCGAAGCCGCCCTTCGCCACCGTCTCCACGATCTGCTTCGAGAAGACGCTCCACGCGTAGAGGATGCCGAGCGCGAGGTTCAGCCCCGTCCCGGCCAGCACCACGATCCATCCCCGTCGATTCATCGCGTCCTTCTCCCCGGCCAATCGGCCGTCCATTCAATATAGGTGGCCCTTCGCGGCGCCGGAGACTAGCAGAAAACCGTGCGCTGACGGGTACATCCGGGCCGTGGTGCGGCGAAAAGATCGTGGAGCTCGGCGGGTGGCGACGCAATGTTTGCGAACCCAATTATTCGCGTTGGCCGAATCACTTTGGCTAACCGAGGGTTCGGCGCGAGCCCTCGTCCGCGCGAAGGGTGCGCGTGCGCCGCCGCGTCGCCGGTCCGGGTGCGGCGGCCCGCATCACCCCGACCCGGCGACCGCAAGCGTCGCGGTGGGCGACCGCTCACCGGACGGGCGCGCGCGGACCGCCACCCGCAC
>DASVZX010000335.1:0-8245 GCA_036391435.1 Anaeromyxobacter sp.
AGGAACCCCTCGTGCCGGGCCAGCTCGCGGCCGTCGGCGGCGAAGAAGATCTGGGTCGGGATGAGGTGGATGCGATAGGCGTCCGCCTGGTCGGGGGCCTTCCACACGTCGATGAAGGTGACCTCGAGCCGCCCGGCGTAGTCCTCGCGGAGCTGGTCCAGGATCGGCGCCATGGCCTTGCAGGGGATGCACTTCCCGGCGCCGAGGTCGACGAGCCGGGGGACCGGCCGAGCCGCCGGGGTGCCGGCGGCCGCGGGCGCACGCGCCTGGACCTGGCGCGCGGGCGCGCGCTCGCAGGCGGCGCTCGCCGCGAGAGCGGCCGCGATCACGCAGAGCCTTCCGAGCTTCGCCATGTGCGGGCCTCCGTCCAGGCCCCGAGGCGCCCCTGGACGCGCGCACCTTGACACGCGACGCACTACTTGGTCAATGTGCCAAATAGTCGTCCGGAGGTACCCGTGAGCCGCTCGCCGTCCGTCGCCCAGCCCGCCGCCGCCCGCCGCCGCCTGTCGCGGACCCGCGTGCTGAAGGCGATGGCCCACCCGAGCCGGCTGCTCGTCCTCGAGCGGCTCGTCGAGGGGGAATGCTGCGTCTGCGATCTGCAGGCCCTCGTCGGCTCGGACATGTCGACCGTGTCGAAGCACCTCGCCCTCATGCGCCGCGCGGGGCTCGTCGAGGATCGCCGCGAGGGGCTGAAGGTCTTCTACCGGCTGCGCGCGCCCTGCGTGCTGCGGTTCCTCGACTGCATCGACGCGGTGCGCGACGAGGGGACGCCGGTCGAGCGCGGCCTCCCGCGCCGCGCGCGGCTCGAGCCCGCTCTCCGCGTGGCTCCCTCTTGCGCGCTGCCGCGGCCGCGTTGAACGGGGCGGCCGCTGCTGGCCTCGGCCCCTTTCCGCCTCGGCGGACGCCACGGCGCGGCCGCGGGTCGCACCCCTTCGACTTCGGTGGCCGACGCGCGCCCAGGCCCCGTGCCGCGGACCGATTCGAGCCGCCGTGGCTCCTACACGCCGAGGACCGGGGCGAGGTTCGCGGGCCCCGGCGAGCGCGGGAGAGGCCATGGTACCCAGCCGCGTGATCATCGAGGTGTTGGGCACGTTCGACGAGGGCGTGGCGCGTGCGGTCCGCGCCGCGCTCGTGTCGGGCGTCGGGAGCATCACGGTCGACTTCACCCACGCCTCGCGCGTCTACCCCGTGTCGCTCGCCCGGCTGGCGCGCGAGCTCGCGCGCGACCGGACCGGCGCCGTCGCCGTGGACGGCCTCTCGCCGCAGCAGGAGCGGCTGCTCCGCTACCTGGGCGCCCACCTGCCGGCGTCGTGGCCGCTCGAGCCCGCGGCGAGGGCGTGACATGACCGACGTGACCGAGCGCGCGCCCCGGATCGTGGTCATCGGCGGGGTCGCCGCCGGGATGAGCGCGGCGAGCCAGGCGAAGCGTCGCCTGCCGGGCGCGAGCGTGATCGTCCTCGAGCGCGGCCCGTACGTGTCGTACGGCTCGTGCGGCATGCCCTACAACATCCTCGACCCCGCGCGGCAGATGGACGATCTGGTCGTGATCCCGGCGGAGCGCTTCCGGAAGGAGCGCGGCGTCGACGTCCGGACGCGTCACGAGGCGCTCGGGATCGACACCGGCCGGCGGACGATCCAGGCGAGGGAGCTCGAGTCCGGCCGGCGGTACGAGCTCCCCTACGACGCGCTCGTGATCGCGACCGGCGCCCGCGCCGTCCGCCCCGCCATCCGCGGCGCGGACCTCCCCGGCGTCTTCGTCCTGAGGGAGCTCACCGACGGTGCCGCCATGAAGGCGTACCTCGCCGAGGCCGCGCCACGGCGCGCGGTGATCGTCGGCGCCGGGTACATCGGGATGGAGATGGCCGAGGCGCTCCGGGGACGCGGGCTCGAGGTGACGGTGATCGAGAAGACCCGGCAGATCCTCCCCGGCTTCGCGCCGCCGATCGTCGAGCAGGTCGGGGCGGAGCTGGCCCGCAACGGCGTGCGGACGGAGACGGGGGTCGCGCTCCTGGAGATCGCGCGGGCGGAGGCCGGCCTCGCGGTCCGGACCGACCGCGGCACGTTCCCCGCCGACCTCGTCCTCATCTCGGTCGGCGTGAGGCCGAACGTGGCGCTCGCGGAGGCGGCCGGCATCGCCATCGGGGACACGGGCGCCATCGCCGTGGACGACGCGCTGCGCACGAGCGCCCCCGGCGTCTTCGCGGCGGGAGACTGCGCCGAGGCGAGGCACCTCGTGTCCGGACGGCCGGCGTGGATCCCGCTCGGCACCACGGCGAACAAGCAGGGGAAGATCGCCGGCGCGAACGCGACCGGCGCCCAGGAGCGCTTCGGCGGCGTCGTCGGCAGCGCCGTGTTCAAGGTGTTCGCGCTCGAGGTGGGGCGCACTGGCCTGAGCGCTGCGGACGCGACCCGGCTCGGGCTCGACGCGGTCGGCGCCGGGTCGAAGCACCGGAGCCGCGGCCACGGCTACCCCGGGTCGAAGGACGTCACGACCGTGCTCGTCGTCGAGCGCGGCTCGGGGCGGCTGCTCGGGGGACAGATGGTCGGCGGCGAGGGCGTCGCGGGCCGGATCGACGTGCTCGCGACGGCGCTCTCCTCGCGCCTCACGGTCGCCCAGATCGAGCAGCTCGACCTCGCCTACGCGCCGCCGCTCGCGCCCGTCTACGATCCCATCCTGATCGCGGCGGGCGTCGCCGCGAAGGCCGTCGGCTGACGGCCGCGCGCGGATCCTCCGGCGGGCCGCCCGCTCGATTTGCGACGGAGTCGCGGCCGCCCCGCACGGGGCGTGGCCTCGCGCTTGACGGCTCATCCCTTTGACATCAAAGTACGCGAGTCCAACGGCCGAGCGATCGCCTGCACGCCCGCAGCGCCCGCCGGCGGGAGGTTGGAGCATGAGCGCTCGAGGACTCGTCGTCGCCGCGGTCCTTCTCGTTGCAGCGTGCTCGCACGCCGCCAAGGTCGTCCAGGCGGAGACGCCGCAGGCTGCCGAGCCCGCCGCGGTCGCCCCGCAGGCTCCTGCCGCGTCTTCCGCAAAGGCCTGCTCGAGCGACGACCAGTGCAGCGCGTCCGAGCTGTGTGTCTCGGCGACGTGCGTCGCGATCACGCCCGGCCTCGCGGAGTGCCGCCCGAGCGCGCACTTCGACTTCGATCGCGCCGACCTTCACCCCGGCGACGAGGCGACCCTGCAGCGCGCGTCCCGCTGTCTCATGGCGCTCCAGAAGGAGACCGCGCTCGTCGAGGGGAACTGCGACGACCGCGGCACCGTCCAGTACAACATCGCGCTCGGGTTCCGCCGCGCGCACGCCGTCGCGAAGTACGTCGAGGATCTCGGAGTTCCGACCGCGCGGATGTCCGAGGTGAGCTACGGGAAGGAGCTGCCGGTCTGCACCGCGTCGACGGAGTCGTGCTGGGCCATGAACCGCCGCGCGGATCTCGCTCCGGGCGCGCGCCCCAGGGACGTGGCGGCCAGGATCCGGGCCGGCGAGCGCCGCGAGCGGACCGTGACCGCCTCCCCCGACACGCAGGGGAGCAAGGAGCCGGCGGCGCATCCCGCGAACCCGGCGCCGTGACCGGACGGCGCGGCGGCGCGCGACCATTGCACACGCGCCGCGCCGTCGCGCCTCAGACCTTCATGAAGCGCACGAGCGACTCCCATCGCCCGCCGATCCCGTCCTGCTCGGCGCGAGCGACGATCAGCGCGCGCAGGAACGCGTCGATCGAACCCTGATCGGGGATGGAGTACCGTGCGGCCGTCTCGCCGCCCGCGCCGATGCGGATGGGGTAGGCGACCGCCGCGCTCCGAAACGCCTCCTCGTCCGTCGCGTCGTCTCCCACGTACGCCGCCGGTCGGTGACCCATCCGGCGGCACACGTCCTCGAGCGCGTCCCCCTTGGTCGGCGCGTCCGCGGGGACGAGGTTCACGACGGCGTGACCGTCGAACACGCGCACGTCCGGCAGCGCGGACGCGACCTCGAGGATCCGGCGCCGCGCCGCCTCCCGGCGAGGCGCGGCGCGGTAGTGGACCGCGATGCTGAACCGCTTGTCCTCGATGTCCACGCCGCCGAGGCCAGCGAGCGCGCTCGAGACGGGCTCGCGCCAGGCGGCGACCTGCCGCTGGAGGCCTCGGTCCAGCGGCCCGAACGCGGCCTCGGCGCCGTGGCTCCCCACGACGGCCACGAACGGCGCGGGCGGGAGCCGGCACGCCACGTCGTCTCTCGACCGCCCCGACACGACCGCGCACGGCAGCATGACCGCGACCGTCCGGAGGAGCGCCGCCGTGTCGTCGCGCAGCCGGGCGCCCTTCCGGTCGGGCACGATGGGGGCGAGCGTGCCGTCGAAGTCCAGGGCGAGGAGCGCTCGCGACCGCACGATCTCGTTCACGACGCGCTGACGGGAATCGCTCAGGATGGGGGTCACGTTCCGTTCCTCCCCCTCCTGCCCGGCGCCACGGCGCGCGGCCGGGCCGGCGTGAGCTCGAACGGCCGGAGGCGTCCCGGTCGCAGGAAGGGTCGCACGCCTGCAGGGTAGGCGATCGATACTTTGATGTACAAGTACCGTGAGTCCGGCGTCTGGGTACCGGCGGCTCCGCCCCCGATCCCGGCGCTCCGCCGGAGAGCGGCGCGCGGGCCTGGTCGCCCGTCGCCGGTTGGAACGCCAACCACGAGGGCGTCTCGCGAATGTCTTGCGGATCTCCCGGGCTCCGTGAATGATTCGGACCCGCACGGTCTGACCTTCCGATCGACGAGGTGCCACCTGCCGAGGCACTCCTTCCAGGCCCTCCCGCCCTCCCGGCGGGACGCGATCTGGCGATCGTCGAGCGAGGCGCGCGCCGGGCGGCCGGTGCTCGGATGACGCGGACGCGGACGCAGCCGGGAGCCTCCCCGTGAGCGCCGATCCGCGGGGCGTCGTCTTCGAGGCGCGAGGCCTCGAGAAGGTCTACCGGATGGGCGAGGTGGACGTCGCCGCGCTGCGAGGTGTGGACCTCGATCTGTACGAAGGGGAGCTCGTCGTCGTGCTCGGGCCCTCCGGCTCCGGGAAGTCCACCCTCCTCAACGTCCTCGGGGGGCTCGACGCTCCGACCGCGGGAAGCGTCCGCTGGCGCGACCACGACCTGTCCCGCGCCGACGACGCGCTCCTCACGCGGTACCGGCGCGACCACGTCGGCTTCGTGTTCCAGTTCTACAACCTCGTGCCGAGCCTCACCGCGACCGAGAACGTCGCGCTCGCCGGCGAGATCGCGCGGGCTCCCATGACCGCCGAGGAGGCGCTCGCGCTCGTCGGCCTCTCGGAGCGCCGGGACCACTTCCCCTCGCAGCTGTCCGGGGGCGAGCAGCAGCGCGTCGCCATCGCGCGCGCCGTGGTGAAGCGGCCGGACGTGCTCCTGTGCGACGAGCCCACCGGCGCCCTCGACGTCGCCACGGGCCGGCTGGTGCTGAAGGTGCTCGCGGACGTCAACCGGGACCTCGGCACGACCGCCGTCCTCATCACGCACAACGCTGCGATCGCCGGCATCGCCGACCGCGTGCTGTACGTGCACGACGGCCGCATCGCCCGCGTGGAGTCGCACGACCGCCGCGCCTCCCCCGAGGAGCTCGCCTGGTGACGGCGCTCTGGACGAAGCTCCGGCGCGATCTCTGGCACGCACGCGGTCAGGCCGTGGCGATCGGCGTCGTCGTCGCCTGCGCCGTGGCGACGTCCGTCGGGTCCGTGGCGACCGCGCGCGCCCTCGCGCGGAGCCGGGATCTCTACTACGCGCAGTCCGGCATGCCGGACGTGTTCGCCGACGCCGCGAGGGTCCCTGCCGCCGTCGCGGGCCGTCTGGCGGCCGTCCCGGGAGTCGCCGATCTCGACACCCGGGCCGTGGGCGACGCGCGCCTGTCGTGGCGCGGGGGGACCGCGCGCGTTCGCCTCATCTCCACCGCGCCCGACGGCGGTCGGCTCGGCCGGCTCGACCTCCGGTCCGGGCGTCTCCCGGGCGCGGGCGAGGCGGTGATCTCGGAGGGCTTCGCGTCGGCGACGGGGCTCGCCTCCGGCGCGCGCGTCTCGCTCACGGTGAATGGACGCATGGAGCCGGTCACGGTCTCGGGCGTGGTCCTCTCTCCCGAGCACGTGTACGCCATCCCGCCGGGCGGCCTCTTCCCCGACGACCGCGCGTTCGGCCTCGTCTGGATGCGCCGCGAGGCGGTCGAGGACGCCCTGGATCTCGAAGGCGCGTTCGACCAGGTGGCGCTCCGGCTGGCGCGAGGCGCGAGCGTGCCGGACGTCGTCGAGCAGGTGGATCGCGTCCTGCGCCCCTTCGGCGGGCTCGGGGCCTTCGGTCGCGACCGGCTCCTGTCGAACCGCTTCCTCTCGGACGAGATCCGGCAGCTCGACAACATGGCGACCGTGCTGCCGTCCATCTTCCTCGGCGTCGCCGTCTTCCTCGTCGCCGTCGCGCTCTCCCGGATCGTCGCCGCCCAGCGCATGCAGATCGGGACCCTCAAGGCGCTCGGGTACGGCGATCTCGCCATCGGCGTCCACTACGCCGGGTTCGCGGCGGCCGTCGCCCTCGCCGGCGCCGCGGTCGGGGTCGCGCTGGGCCACGCCTTCGGCCTGTACATGAGCCGGATGTACACCGCCTTCTACCGCTTCCCCGTGCTCGACTACCGGGCGGATCCCCGCGCGATGGCCTCGGCCGCGGGTCTCGCGCTGGCGGCTTCGCTCGCCGGCGCGGCAGGGGCGGTCCGGCGCGCGGTGCGACTCCGGCCGGCCGAGGCGATGCGGCCGCCCGCGCCGGGCCGCTACCGGCCCACCTTGTTCGAGCGGCTCGGGGCCGGGGTCCTGCTGTCGCTCCCGGCGCGGATGTCGCTTCGCGGGCTCGCGCGGCGCCCGGTGCGCTCGCTGCTCGGCGCGGTCGGCATCGCCACCGCCGTGGCGGTCCTCGTGACGGGCTCGTTCTTCACGGACGCGATGGACTTCATGATCCGGCTCGCGTTCGAGGAGGCCCTCCGCGCCGACGCGACGGTGACGTTCACCCACGTCGTCGCCCGCTCCGCGGGGGACGAGCTCGCGCGCATCCCGGGCGTGCTCGCGGTCGAGCCGACGCGCGATCTCGCGGCGATCCTGCGGAACGGGCAGCGGAGCGAGCGGGTCGCGCTCGCGGGGACGGTCCCCGCCGCCACGCTGTCGGGCGTCGTCGGCGAGGACGGACGCCGCATTACGGTGCCCCCCTCGGGGCTCGTCATCTCGTCCCGCCTCGCGAAGCTCCTCCGCGTGCGACCCGGCGACGCCGTGCAGGTGGAGATCCTCGAGGGCCGCCGCGCCGTGGGCGAGCTCGCGATCTCCGCGACGGTGAACGACGTGCTCGGGCTCGGTGCCACCGCCTCGCTCGCGACGCTGCGGCGGCTCGGGCGCGAGGGCGACGTGATCACGGGGGCCCAGCTCGCCGTCGATCCCGCGGCGCGCGATGCCGTGGCCCGCGCGCTGGACGCGCGGCCCGGCGTCGCCGGCGTGTCCTGGCGCGCGGAGACGGTCCGGAGCTTCCGCGGGACGATCGCGCGCACCCTCCTCGCCTTCGCCGCCATGCTCGTCGGCTTCGCCGTCGCCATCGCCGGAGGGGTCGTCTACAGCGCGGTGCGGACGTCCTTCGCGGAGCGGAGTCGGGAGCTCGCCACGCTCCGCGTCATCGGCTTCACGCGCGCGGAGGCATGGCGCGTGCTGGTCGGCGAGGTCGCGCTCCAGCTCGCCGTGGCGCTGCCGCTGGGTGCGCTCCTCGGCTACGGCCTCTCGGCCCTTTCCTCCCACGCGTTCGAGTCGGACCTGTTCCGGATCCCCGTGGTGATCGCGCGCTCCACCTGGCTGTTCGGCCTGGGGGTCACGGCCGCCGCCGCCCTGGCCACCTCCCTCGTGGCGCGCCGCTGGATCCGACGGATCGAGCTGGCCGACGCCCTCCGCTCCGGAGAGTAGGCATGCACGTCCGCACCCGCCGCGCCGCCCTCGCAGCCGTGGGAATCGTGCTGGCAGCCGCGACGATCGTGGCGCTCCGGCCCGCGGCGGTCCCGGCCGAGGCGGCCCGCGCCGACACCGGACCGGTGCGCGTCACCGTGGACTGGACCGGCAAGACCCGCGTCCGCGACCGCTACGGCGTCGCGGCCCCGGTCTCGGGCCAGCTCGCCCGGATCGCGCTCCGCGCCGGCGACGCGGTCCGCGCGGGCGACGTCGTGGCCCGCATCTCCGGCTCGGCCGCCTCGCCGCTCGACCCGCGCGC
>DASVZX010000336.1:0-8600 GCA_036391435.1 Anaeromyxobacter sp.
GGCGGTCGACCGCGGGGGCCGGCGAGGCCGGCGTGGGGGTCTGGGCGGGCGCGGAGCGGAGGTAGGCCCCGGGCGCCTCGTCGGCCTGGGCGGCCGGCGCGAGCGCGCGCACCTCGTCGGGCACGTCCTCGAGATCGGCGCTCTTGATGTTCCCGGCGCCGACGAAGGCCCAGCGGCCGCGGTGCTTCACGAACAGGCCGTTCTCGGTCCCGACGATCGCCTCGACGCTGGCCGGGCCGAGGGCGGTGCCGGAACTGCGGGTCGAGACCGACTGCTTCGACTCGCCGCCCACGTAGGCGGCTTCGAGGAACACGGCACGGGAGATGCGGAAGATCACGGGACCTCCAGGGCGTCGCGGCTCGGCACGCCGAGCCCGAGGTAGAAGTTCACGACCGCGCGGGGAAAGAGCTCCTCGAGCCCGCTGCGGCCGGCGCGCACGACCTCGCCCCCGGGGCCGAGGCGGCGCGTCGCGTACCAGCTGTAGGTCGGGTGCGTGACGTTCACGCCGGCGAGGTCCGGCGGCAGGTCGGTCGCGGCGAGCAGGCGGCGCGCGATGCCGAACCGGCGCAGCGCCTTGCGGACGTAGACCCAGTGGAGCGCGGGCCCCTCGGGCGTCAGCGGCTCCCACACGACCGCGCCGTAAACGACCCGCTCGTCCTGCGGGTCGCAGGCGACGAGCGCGCACGAGCGCGAGAGGAGCTCGGCGACGGCGGGCTGGTGGTGGGCGAAGAAGACGCGGTCCGTCAGGCGGTGCGCCCAGGGCGAGTCGTTCCGGTAGGACTCCAGCCAGGTCTCCGAGACGACCGCTACGTCGCTCGGCTCCGCGTGGCGGATGACGACTGGGAACTCCCGGGACGCGACGGCTTCGACCTGGCTCACGCGACGGCTCCGATCGCGCGGGATCGGATCGGGTCAGGCCGAGTCGTCCTCGTGGAAGCGGTCGTGCTCGAGCAGGTTCCGCAGGAGCGCGGTCGCGTCCCGGCCGACGATGAGGACGCCGCAGCGCGCGCAGGTGACGCGCTGCTCGCGCATACGGATTAAACTGGGCGGCGCCGCGGCGCGCGGCTTCGGCTGCCAGTACCGCCACGGCTCCGTCGCGTCGGGCAGCCCCGGCGTGTACCCGTGCGGGCAGGAGTGCATCGCGCAGTCGCCGCAGCGCGCCGGCGCGGAGTAGCACGCGAACGGGACCGCCGGGAAGTCCGAGCCGGGCTCCCGCGGCACGACGCGGAGCCCGCGCACCGCGGCGACGCGGAGGAGGAGGGCCCGGCGGTACACCGCAGGATCGACTGGGCGCAGCTGCCGGGCCATCGGAGCCTACGAGTCGCGCAGGGCGGCGCCCGGGTCCCACGGCAGGCCGAGCACCTCGAAGGCGCGGCGGATGTGCGCGAGGAAGTGACCGTCGCCGCCCAGCACGTAGGCAGGGAAGCGGCTCCGGAGCGCGGCGCGCTCCGTCGAGTCGGGGCCCGAGTCCGCGCCGATCTCGTTGCGGTGCTCCGTGAGGCCGAGCGCGTCCCGCAGCACGGCCGTCGTGGCGCCCTTGGTCGCGACCGCCGACTCGCCGCCGATCGTGTCGCCGTAGGTCCGGTCCGGCCCGCGGAGCGCCGTGAGCACGTCCCAGAGCGCCGACTTCTCGCGCCTGGAGACGTCGTTGTTCTGCATGAACGCCGTGAAGTCCGCGAGGAACTCCTTTGCCGTCTTCGCCATCGTTCTCTCTCTCCGTGAAGGGTAAGACGGCGGACCCGGGCAGCCGGGACAATTTCGAGGCGGGCCGTCGAATACGTCGATCGCTTGCGTCCGCCGCGCGGCCCCTAGGCTATCTAGCCACCGCTAGCGGGCTCGTCAACGCCTTGCGCGCGGCTCGCCAGCGCGCGTGGCCGAACGGCGTCCAGCGGGGGCGCCAGGCGCGGCGCGGGCCGGGGTCGGCCTCGACGCACGCCGCGCAGGTGACGAGGTCGCGGTTCACGGTCCAGCTGACGGACGCCGCGTCGGCGCCGCAGGGGACCTCGACGTGCCGGAGCGCGTCAGGGTCCCCGAGGTCGATCCACACGACGGCGACGTGGACGTCAGCGGCCACGCTTCCGCCACGGCGCCGGGCGCACCGGGTTGTCCCAGTGAGGGCGGAGGCCGAGGTCGTCCTCCGGCGGCGCGTTGCGGGGCCCGTCCAAGCGCACCGCGATCGGGCCCGGGCCGCGCGCGAGATCCCAGCACACCGTGATCGGGTCCGCGTTCAGGTTGCGGAAGTACTGCCACGTCGCCGTGAGCCCGAGCCGGTCGACGAACTGCCGGCGCGCGGAGTCCGCGCGGAGCTCCGCCTCGTACCGCGACTCGTCCGCCCACCAGCGCTGCCACCCGGCGCCCACGGCTACCTCCCGAGCACCTGGCTCGCGGCGCGGGCGAGCACGATGCCGATGACGGCGAGCCCGGCGACGAACCCGACGAGGAGCGCGACGTCCTGCCAGAAGTAGCTCCGCGGCGGCGGGGCGGTGCGGCCCGCCCAGGTCCGCCAGTACTCCTCGGTCCGGCGCTCCATCACGTCCCCTTGTCGGCGAGCTTGGCCGCGAGGAGCGCGGCGGCGATGGTGACGGCGGCGGCGAGGCCCGCGACGGCGCCGGCCGCGAGGGCGAGCGTGCGGCGGATCATGACCAGTCCCCCAAGACGGCGATGAGCAGCAGCCCGAAGCAGAGCCCCGCCGCGACGACGAGCATGAACGCCAGCGCGGCAGTCATCGTGACGTCGATCGGCTTCACCTCCGTCAGCCGCGCGACCTCCATGCGGAGTGCCCAGCCGGCGGCGACAGCCCACGCGAGGCCGGCGAGGCCGACCAGCACCCCGAATCCCCGCACGACCCCGTCCGTCAGCCGGTTCACGGCTCGCTCCCGAGCATCGCCCGCGCGGCCTCGGCGAGACGGTCCATGTGGTAGTGGAACCGCTGGTCCCACTTCCGCTGGCGCTCGTCGTCGGGCCACGACTGCATCCCCGCCGTGTCGGCGGTCGCCATCTGCTCCGCGTACGGGATGAGCGAGTCGCGCGCGTCGGTGTAGTCGCAGTCGTGCTCGAGCCTCGCCGGGACGCCGTGGCGGCAGACGAACACGCCGCAGCGCCGGCGCGTCGGGGCGTCGAGCATCGCGTCGGTCTGGTCGAGCACGTTCACGCCCGGCCCCCCTTCTGCGTGGCGCGGGTGAGCGCGTCGTGGAACTCGAGGTTCTCCGCGGACCGCTGCCACTCGAGGACGAGGTGCGCCGCGGCGACCTGGGCGGCACGCTCGAAGTCCGCCTCGGCCTCCGGCCGCACGACGTCGGTGGCGAACCGCTGCATCGCCACCTCGAGCGTCCGGAGGACGAGGATCATCGAGCCGAGGCCGCGCTCCGAGGCGTTCACCATGAACGTCACGAGCGCCGCGATCGGCTTCGCGTGCTCCTCGGCGAACGCGGCGAGGGCCTGGACGTCGCGCTCCCGCCGCTCCTGCTCCTGCTGCTCGTCGCCCGCGCCGTCACCGTCGGTGCTGCTGCTGCTGTCGTTGCTGCTCATCGGATCCTCCGTCTGGGGTGGGTCGCCAAGACACGTAAGGCTGTCTAGACGAGGTAAGGCCAGACTAAGGAGCCCCCTGCCGGTCGGTCAAGAGCGCGCAGGCATACCTTTGGGGTGTCGAACGTACATGGTCTAGACAAGCGCTCGGACGCCCCTAGGTTGGCCTGCACGGGGGGTTCTCCGATGCCGCAGGTCGCCGCTTACGTTCGGGTGTCGTCGAAGGCGCAGACCCACGCCACGCAGCGCGCCGCGATCGAGGCCGCGGCTGCCGCGCGCGGCGACGTCGTGGGAACATGGTACGCGGAGAAGCTCTCTGGGAAGACGCTCGCGCGCCCGGCGCTCGCGCAGCTGCGGGCCGACGCGAAGGCCGGTTTAATCTGCCGCCTGTACGTCTACCGCATCGACCGCCTGGCCCGCTCCGGCATCCGCGACACGTTCGAGGTCGTCGAGGAGCTCCGCGGCGCCGGCGTCGAGCTCGTCACGGTCGCCGACGGCTTCGACCTCGCCGGCCCGGCGGCGGACATCGTCCTCGCCGTGATGGCGTGGGCGGCGAAGATGGAGCGCCTGGCGATCAACGAGCGGATCTCGGCGGCGCGAGCGCGCCTCGAGCGCGAGGGTAGGCCGTGGGGGCGGCCGTCGCGGCTCACGGCCCAGGACCGGGCCCGCGCCCTCGAGCTCCAGGCGGCCGGGATGAGCGTGCGGCGGATCGCGGTGCGGATGCGCGTGCCGCGGTCGACGGTTCAGCGGGCGCTGTCCCGGAAAGTTGCCCCGGCCGAGGCCGCGTGAACGCCGCGCCGGCGACGCCGGCGTGGGTCCGCCTCGGGCCGTGGCCCGGTAGTGTACTTACGGGCCGGAGCCACCGTCCCCGCCGGTGCTGACGGCGAAGAACCGCTCGAGCACGCCGGCCAGGTCGCGCTCGCGGCCCGCGCGCTCGCGCAGCCAGTAGGCGAGCTCGATGTAGTCTTCGCGGACGACTTCGCCGACCGGCCGGCCCGACTTCTTCGACTCCAGCAGGATCGCAGCCACGGTCTCCGGCCGCAGGTGCAGCGCCGTCCCGGGCAGCCGGACGAGCGTTCCCCTACTGGTTCGGGATTTCGCCCACTCGCGCGTGATCCTCTCGAGGTCCATCGACCCACCTCCTCGACGTCGTTTCGGCGTCTTAGCCAAGATAGTTAGCGCTCGCATTTTCTAGCGCAAGGTAGACAACCTAGCAAAGCCGGGACGATGACAGCGCGACCCGGCGGTTGTGACATGCGGCTGTCTGGCCCTGCGGGGTATAGGCGGGTGGGCTGGTCTGCTCCTTTTCCTGGGGTTCTACCATCAGCCGGGCTGGGGAGCGTATACCATCCTCGCCCTGCGGCACTCTCCCCGCCCCGGCAGGGCTCCTACCCTCCCCTCTAGGGGCCAGTGTCCTCCCCGCCCGGGGCGTTCTGGTTACGCAGTTACGCGACTAGTTACGCACGCGAAATTCACTTAACCGGCCGTTTCGCCTGATCTTTTCCCCTCGGTTACGGAGTTACGCAGGATCTCCCTACTCTCTCCTCCTCCGTAGCCCTAGTAGCCCCTACCCGTACCCTATCCCTACCTCCCTCTCTCATCTCCTCTCTCACTTCATATAGAAATCGTCTGTAACCGCGTAACCGCTCTGTCCCGCCCGCCCTGGGCGCGCGTTTCGCAGTTACGGACTCCGCGTAACTCCTCCGCAACCGCGTAACCGCGAGCCGCCCGCTTGCGCGCTCGCCCTCCCGCTCTTATCCTTGCGCCTAGTCGGGCCTAGACCCGTCTAGACAAGGAGACGAGCCCAATGTTGGAGACGTGCAGTCGGTGCGGCGTCGAGCAGGACCCGCAGCGGCCCGTGTGCTGCCACATGCTCGGCCGGAAGGGCGGCCAGGCGGTGGCGAAGGCGCGCGGGCCCGAGTTCTACCGGGAGATCGGCCGGAAGGGCGGCGCCGCGGCGAAGCTCGCCAACGGCCCCGGCTTCTACGAGGAGATCGGCAGGAAGGGCGGCGAGGCGGTCAAGGCCGAGCACGGCGCGGAGTTCTACCAGGCGATCGGGCGGAAGGGCGGCGCCGCCGTCAAGGCCCAGGGCGGCCCCGGCTACTACCAGCGCATCGGCAAGAAGGGCGGGCAGCGCGTCCGCGAGCTCATGGCCGCCGGGCGCGCGAGAGAGGCGCTCGACGCCGAGGCGCCCGCGGATCCGGACCTCGAGCCGGAGGACGAGCCGTGACCGCCCGCGCTCGGAAGTTGCGCGTGGCGCCCGCGCTGCGGCGGAAGGCGCCCAACCCGAAGACCTGCGCGGCGGCGCTCAAGCAGCTGCGCCGCACCTACCGGCACCTGCCGGACGAGGAGCGGCGGAATCTCTGGCACGTTCTCACGGCGCTGCGCGGGCCCGACGCATCGGACCTGTGGGTGAAGCACGCCACGACCGCCGTGATTCGCCACCACGCCCTCGGCGGCGAGTTCATCTACGGCGACGAGAGCCCTGACTCGATCCGCCTCGCGAAGCAGCGCGGCGAGATGCACGCCGAGCAGCAGGTCGGCGCGTACGCCATCCGCAGCGCCGAGCGGCGCGTGCCGTACCACTTCTACAGCCACGCGCGCCGCGCCTTCGAGGCGCTCGGGCTCAAGTGGGAGCTCGTCAACCCCGATCCCGAGGAGCGCTGACATGGCGAACCACGGTAGGACCGGCGAGGCGCTCGCGGCGTACCGCCGGCGCAAGGCTCGCCCGCACGTCGTCTCCGGGCAGTTCGCGTCGGACGGCTCGTCGTCGAAGCCGCAGGTGCTCAGCCGCGACGAGTACAAGGTCAAGCTCCGCCTCCGCGGCACGGGACGCGGCGGGCGGAAGGGCAAGGACGGCGCCGCGGCGTCGAAGTCGAGCGGCGGCATCGTCCACTGGCACCCGGTCGTCTGCCGGGGGCGGTCATGAGCCCACTTCAAACCTCGCGTATCGCGCGTGGACTCACGCAGGAGCAGGTGGCCGTCCGTGCCGGGATCGCGGGTTCAACGGTGCGCCGGCTTGAGGCCGGCGCGCCACTCAGCAAGGACGCCGTATCGAAGCTCGCCAAGACCCTCGACGCGACGCCCGAGGAACAGGTCGAGTGGCTCCAGTACGCCCTCGTCCGCGCCGAGCAGCAGAGCCCGATTCGTGCAGCAAAGGCCCGTGCGGTGCTCGATCGCGCAAGAGCTCGTGTCCAGAAGGAGGCGAAGGCGCCATGACAGTCGGCGAGTTGAATCCACTCCTCCCGAGGGAACGGGAGGAGATGGCGGACCGGATCGCGCAGTTCACGGCCGCAGCGCTCGCGGCGCTCGTGACGGCGCACGAGCACGACGAGGACTACTCCGCAGAGGACATGGTCGATAGGGCAGCGGAGCTCGGGAGGATGGCGTGGCAGTCCTACGTCTTCGCGCTGCGCCACGAGCGACGCAAGGCGACGCCATGACCTCCCCGCTCGAGCAGCACGTCGTCGACCTCCTCGGGCAGACCGAGGCGCTCCTGCGCCGCCTGGAGTGGTCGGGGCAGAGTGCCGGCAACGGCCGCTGCTGCCCCGATTGCCGCGCGCTCGCGGCGGCCAGAGCCCACGCCGCCTCGTGCGATCTCGCCCGGATGATCGGCGCCCCGGCCCTCCCCGACAAGGACGCCCAGGCCGCTTGACTTCCACCCCGCCTAGCCTATCCTCGTCTAGCCTGCCTAGACGGCAGACGAGGAGGCGAGATGGACAAGGCGGCGAGGAAGCGGCTGGTGGCGTTCCATGAGGCAGGTCACGCGGTGCTCGGTCTCGGCGCGGGGCTCCACCCGACCGAGGTCGTGATCAAGGAGTGCTCGTGCGGCGAGCCCCGCTGCGGCTGGACGGGGCACACCGACTACGAGGAGCGCGGGCGCGAGGTGCCGCGCGACCACGACGCGCTCCAGGCGATGCTGATGGTCTGCGCGGCCGGTCGGGGAGCGATGGAGGTCGAGGCCGGGACGCGCGAGGTAGACGCGGGCGACTCGGCCGATCAGGAAGCGGCGTTCGGGCTCTCCGTGAACCTCGTACCGCACCTCGGCCCGGACGCGACGGCCGAGGCGTTCGCCACGGCCCCCCGCCGCGCGGTGGAGGCGCTCCGCGACCCGCAGGTGTGGCGGCTCGTCGAGAAGCTCGCGGCGGCGCTCGAGGTGGGCGACCGGCTCGACCGCTCCGACCTGCGGCGGCTCACGGACGGACACCCAGGCGTCGAGGCGGCGAAGGCCGCCGTGCGGCGCGCTATGCCGGCGGCGCCGGCGATGAGGAGGGCGGCATGAAGGTCCATCGGAAGTACAGGGTCGAGGAGTGCGCGTGTCGGGACCCGCTGCGGCCGAACCTCACGCGGCCGTACCTCGACGCCGAGCGGAAGCTGCTCGTCGCGACGAACGGGAACGCGCTCGTCGCCGTGCCGGCCGAGGTCGACGACGTGCTCGGCGAGTCGTCCGGCTACGTCGACCCGGCCGCGCTCAAGGCGGCTCGGAAGGCGGCGGGGCGCAAGGCGACGTCGATCGAGGTCGCGACCGTGGACGCGGAGGGGCAGACCTTCCCCGCGTACGAGCAGGTCATCCCGCGGACGAAGGCCGGCGACCCGGACACGGTCACGTTCCGGTTCAACGCGAACCTGCTGCGCGACCTCCTCGCCGGCCTCGGTACGGACGGGAGCGTCACCGAGATGACGCTGCCGCTCGACCCGAAGCGGCCCGGCTACGCGGACGACCTCGCGCCGGCCCTCGTGCGGAACGCGGCGCAGTCCTACGACGACAAGGCGAAGGAGTGGCACGACGACGCGGCCCCGGGCGAGGTCGCGGTGCTCATGCAGATCAAGACCCGCCGCTGAGACCCTCGCTTGACAGTCTGCCTAGGGTGGCTAGATTAAACTAGAGAGGAGCGGACGATGACCAGACTTCCGAAGGGCTGGAGAGAGGGGCACGGCGGCGACCTCGCGTGCCCGCACCGCGACTGCTCGGTCTGCCCGCCGTGCGCGGCGAGCCGGCCGGAGGCCGTCCACTGGAGCCGCGAGAAGTCGGCCGATCACGTCGACTGCGAGGTGCGGCACCTGATCGACCGCGG
>DASVZX010000337.1:0-3212 GCA_036391435.1 Anaeromyxobacter sp.
TCGCGATCGCCGTCGCGCTCCTCGCCGAGGCGCCGGCCCCCTGGATCGTGGGGCTCGTGTCCGACCGGAGCTCGCTCGGCCGATCGCTCGCGATCCTCGTGCCGCTCGCGCTCGCGATCGGGGGCGGCGCGTGGCTCCTGGGCGCGTGGCGCGCCCGCCGGGCGGCGCGCGGGCCCTCGCGCCCGCGCGCCTGACTCCCGCCCGCGCGCCTGACCCCCGCCCGCGCTACCGCCGGGCGAGGATCTTCTGCTCGGCGTCGTCGAGCCGGTCGCCCAGGCAGCGCGACTTGAACCAGCCGCCGGTCTTCGCGTCCTCCTCGCGCGCCGACCTCAGGGCGGCGACGGCGCGCTTCGTCCCGATCGCGCCGAGCTTCTCGACGGCGTTGCGCCGCACGTCGCAGTCCGGCGCGTCGAGGTCGAGGACGTAGGCGGTCTCCCAGTT
Source organism: Anaeromyxobacter sp. (assembly GCA_036391435.1). Taxonomy (GTDB): domain Bacteria; phylum Myxococcota; class Myxococcia; order Myxococcales; family Anaeromyxobacteraceae; genus Anaeromyxobacter. Next base: position 442 of record DASVZX010000337.1, read on the forward strand.
CGCGCGCCGGCCCTTCTCGAGCTTGTCGAGCGTGTGCACGGCGCCCCAGCGCACCTTCCGCCGCGGCGACTTCACGAGGTGCTCGAGGCCGGCCTGCGCGCCGACGAGCTTGTTCCTCCAGATGAGCCCCTCGGCGAGCTCCTGGTCCCGGCCGCCGAAGGAGGCGACGAGGTTCTGGACCATCCCCTCGTCGGCGACGCCCGGGTCGATGCCGAGCGCCCGCGCGTACGAGAGGAGCGCCGCGTGCCGCTTCCGCTTCTCCCAGAGCACGTGCCCGAGCCTGCGGTGCGCGGAGGCGTCGTTCGGGTGCGCGCGCACGGCCGCGCGGGCCTCGGACACCGTCCTCGGCGCGAAGAGCTCCACGTCGGGGAGATCGGGGAGCTCCGGCATGCCCTCCCGCTCGACGTACACGTAGCCGCCGACCGCGAGCGCCAGGGCGGTCGCCAACCCCGCCGTGAGCCACGGCCGGTTCCGGAACCACCCCCAGGCCCGGCGGACGCGATCGACCGTCCGCAGCCGCTGGATCGTCAGGAACGCCCGGGTGCGCGCCGCGAAGCCGCCCTTCGCGGCCGGCGGGCGGGCGGCCGCCGCCGGGAGCGGCGGCGGGCGGTCCTTCGAGGCGTCGGGCTTCGTCATCGGGTCTGCCACGGCCTTCCTCCTCGCGCTGTGTCCCGGGATCACGGGACAGACGGCCGGCGACCCTGCCAGAGGCGTCGTTCCGGCGGCAAGGGGGGAAGCGTCGCGACGTCAACTCCGGGTGAATGCTGGCGCTTTCCGAGATCCCCGCCGGGGCGGCGCCGGTGAGGGCATCTTCCCCCGGTGAAGGCAGCCGGAGCAGCGCGTGCGCGGAGGTGCGCGACGTGGGCGGGTGCGCGCGCGGGTGCGCGGCCGGCCGGTCACGCGCGGAGCGCGTCCTCGTAGGCGGCGGAGAGGCCGTCCGCGATCGCCTCCTCGGAGAACCGCGCGGCGTGCCGGAGCCCCGCCTCGCGCATCGCGGCCCGCCTCCCCTCGTCGGCGAGCAGGCCGGCGAGCACCTCCCGGAGCGCCTCCGGGTCGTCCGGATCGACGTAGGCGGACCCCGGCCCGCCCGCCTCGGGGAACACGCCGCCGCGCGTCGTGACGACCGGCGTCCCCGAGAAGAGCGCCTCGAGGATGGGGATCCCGAAGCCCTCGGTCCGCGACGGGTAGAGGGCGATCGTGGCGAGCCGGTACATCGCCGCGAGGTCGGCCGTCGGGACGCCGGAGAGGAGCCGCACCCGCGCCTCGAGCCCGTGCGCGCGAGCGTGGGCCCGCAGCTCGCCGGCGTACGCGGTCTCGCGCCCGACGGCGACGAGCGGCACGCCCGGAAGCCTCTCGAGCGCGCGCAGGACGAGGAGGAGGTTCTTGCGCCGCTCGATCGTGCCGACCGCGAGGAGGAACGTGGGCGGCAGCGCCCAGCGCGCGGCGACCTCGCGGAGCCGCTCCCCCGGCACGGGCGCGCGGAAGGCCTCGTGGCACGTCTGGTACACCACCCGGACGCGCGCGGCCGGCACCCCGTACAGCTCGACGAGATCGCGCCGCGTCTGCTCGCTGATCGCGATCACCACGCGCGCGCGGGCGGCCGCGCTGCGGGCCTTCGCCGAGTAGATGCGCCGGTCCACCGGCCGGTAGAGCTCCGGGAAGCGCTCGAAGATGAGGTCGTGGATGGTGACGACGCCCGCGACGCCCGAGGACTCGATCCCGAGCGGCAGCTCGTTCGAGAGGCCGTGGAAGAGCCGGATCCCGTCCGCCCGCAGGTCCGCCACGATCCCGCGCGCGCGCCAGAGCGACGGCAGCGCGCGGCCGAGCAGCGATCGCGGCGTCCGCACGTGGAACCGCTCGCCGCCGAGCTCGAACGGCAGCGGCCCCGGGCGCGGCGTGTAGGCGAAGCAGGCGTGCTCGGGGCGGTGGCGGTGCACGACGCGCAGCACGTCGCGCGCGTAGTTCCCGAGCCCCGTGGCGTTGTGGAAGACGCGCTTCGCGTCGAAGCCGATGTTCATGCGCCCCGCCGTCGATCCCGGGCAGTCGCGACGTGTACTCCGCGCGGGCGCGGCGGCGCAAGCGGCTCGACCGATCCGGCCGCGGCCGCTACCATGCGCGCCATGGACGAGCATCCCGCGGCCGCGAGGCAACCTCCGCGGCCGGAAGACGAGCCCCTCTCCTCGCCCTTCCTCGTCGCCCCCGACGATCCCGGGCCGCCCTCCGCCCGGCGGCGGGGCCTGCTCGACGTCCGGGCCCTCGCGGCCGCGCTCGCGCCGGGGCGCGGCGCGGCGCGTGTCTGGCTCGGGGCGCTCGCGGCCGCGGCGATCGTCGTCGCGCTCGTGCTCTGGGGGCTCGCGCCGCGGACCCGCTCCCTCGAGGCCGGCGAGGACGCCGCCCGGGGTCGCGTCCTCGATCCGATCCGGCCGCGCGCGGACGCCCGGACCGGCGAGCAGGTGGCGCCGTTCTCGGGGTTCGCCGTCTCGGTCGAGACCGAGCCGGCGGGCGCGCTGGTGAGCGTCGGCGGCGTCCCGCGCGGCGAGGCGCCCGTGCTCGCGGGGCTCGACTGCGCGCCGGGGGACCGCGTCGAGATCTCCGCGCAGAAGGCCGGGTACGCGGTCGCGCGCACGGGGACCACCTGCCGCCGCGACGCGCTCGTGAAGCTGACCGTGCGCCTCGCGAGGTAGCCGCCGCTGCGCCGCGGCGAGTCCATCTTCTGCGCCTGCGCGCCGGGCCTCGAGCCGGCGCTGGCGGCGGAGCTCGCGCGCCTCGGC
>DASVZX010000338.1:0-8245 GCA_036391435.1 Anaeromyxobacter sp.
GCCAAGCTCGGCGGCCACCTCCCGAAGAATGGCCTGCCGGGGTGGCAGGTACTCGGCAGAGGGTACGAGTCGATGCTGCTAATCGAGCTCGGCTGGCGCGCGGCCTTGGCCACCTACGGAGAGAAGTGATCGATGATCAGATAGGGTCACTGCTCCGAAGCGGCCGATCTCGTTGACAGATCGGGACCTGGGCGACATACTCCGCCGCCTCGCAGCACCGGGCGCTTAGCTCAGCGGTAGAGCACCGTCTTCACACGGCGGGGGTCGCTGGTTCGAAACCAGCAGCGCCCACTAGGCAAAACAAGGGGTTGGCCAGCCGGCCAGCCCCTTTTCTTTTGCGTTCAACGGGCTGGGGTGGCACCCGGGGTGGCAATGGCCGCGGGTACTCCTCCGGACCGTGTCAGGGCTGCTGCCGGCGGTCGACTACCTCGCCGACGTCCTATTGCGCGTGCAGACGCACCCCGCGTCGCGGATCGACGAGCTGCTTCCGCACAACTGGAAGCCGCGAGAACCCCAGCCGTCGACCTGAAGCTGGTCGGCGGCGAACACGAACAGATAAGGGGACGCCAGGTGAGCCCGGTGGCGGGCGAACGGGACAGCTGCCTCAAGACTCGCCGGGGAAAGCAGGCTACCCGCGTTGGCCGCGCTCCTGGTCGCGAGCCAACGCAACGCCCCACAGATTGAGGGTCGCGCTGAACTGGCCGGGAGAGGAGGCCACGATTCTGACCGCGATCGGTATGAAGCTCCTGCCCTGGTACTCCGGTGTCGCGGTGTACTCGGTAACCTTGCCCTGCCTTATGAGCGGGCGAACGACATCGAAATCGATTCGTGCCTTCTCCGCCGCCATCCCGACGGGCACGTAAACGACATTCTGCGGGATGTCCGCTCCACCGAACTCCATCGGCATCAGATACATCTTCTCCAGAGTCCCCTCGCCGGCGAGCTGAAGTGCCTTCGCGAGCGAATCAACCTGGGAGAAGTCAGGCCCCTTCGGCGGAGTCGGTTCCTTCTTGAACCAGGGGGACATCGGCATCTCCTCTTCGCACAGACTTGATCGATAGGGCGAGCGCCCGACACTTCGGGCTAACCGTCAGGTCCGCGACATCGGCGGCCTTCTTCGTTCGTTGCGGACAAGCGTAACCTGAGTTGACGTCGTCAACTACCGAGAAGGACGCCCGCTCAGCCCGACATGTCGCTCCTCGGTGGGAGCTCTTCGCGGTCATTGGCTTCATGTCAACACGCCCATGCTCGGCCGGTTACACGGCGGTCGCGACCTGCGCCCACGACTGCCCAGCGGCGCGCAGCCGCTTCGCCTGCGCCACGGTCGCCGGCGCCAGCACGGCGGGGCGGCCGATGCGCTTGCCGTCGGCCCTCGCCTTGCGCAGCCCCAGCCGCGTGCGCTCGCGGATCAGGTCGCGCTCGAACTCGGCCACCGACGCCAGCACGCTGAGGATCAGCCTGCTCATGGCATCGCCGCCGGGGCGCACGCCCAAGCCCTGGGTGGTGACGATGAACCGCACGCCCGCCGCCTCGAGAGCGCGCACGTTGGCCAGCACGTCCAGCACCGAGCGGCCGAACCGGTCCAGCTTCCAGCAGACCACGGCGTCCAGCTTGCCCCGGCGCGCGGCGTCGAGCACCCGTTGCAGACCGGGGCGGTCGTTGCGGGCGCCGGAGCCCTGCTCCTCGATGGCCAGCACGACCTCGCCGCCGAGGCGGGTGGCCGCCGCGCGCAGCTCGTCGCGCGCAAGGGTGGGGTTCTGGTCTACGGTCGAGACACGATGGTAGGTGACGACGTTCATGTTCACTAATAGTATGTCACAACGGTACGGTTGCGGCACGGCCAAGCTGGGACCCGTGTGACGCATGTTTGAGCCGTCCGCTGGCGGACCCCGGTTTCGGCAAGGACCTGCAGAGGCGCAGCGGGCCCGCGCAGCCTCGCCCAGGGCAACGGACGGGGTGGCCCGCCGAACGCCAGCGCTACGCGTCGCTCGACGTCACCCCGCGCCGACCATGGGCCGGCAGACCACCTCTGCGTCCGCGGCGCGCTCCGCCGGAACGAGGATCTCGATCGGCGCGTATGCCGCGAACGCGTGGAACAGGGTCCGGTAGTGCAGGCCCCGCGCGTGGGCCGGGATGCCCGCGCGCGACAGCGCCTGGAGCACGGGATCCACCGCGTAGACCCTGTGAACCGGCCAGACGCTCGCGAGGGCCGAGCCGCCCGCGCGAGCGGCGGCCTCCGCCCGGAGGTCCCGGATCACCGCGGCGACGATGAACACCGCGAGGAGCGTCCCGACGTGGAGCGCGACCGGGACTCCGAGGCCGGACGCCACCTCCGGGAGCGCGGCGACCCCCACGGCCAGCGCGAGCGAGCGGGCCTCCGCGGACCGGAGCGCGCGCCGGACCGAGTCGATCCCGCCCTGGTCCAGGAGCTCCGGCGCCGCGGCCTCATGGGCCCGCACCACTCCGGCCGGCGGGGTGAACAGCCGGGAGAACGCGAAGGCGAGAGCGCCGGTGAGCGGGACCGCCAGCAGCGCGTACGCCACGTCGCTCCGCAGCGCGCGGCCCATCCACGCGGCGAGTGGCGCGGCGGCGGGGAGCCACGCTGCCAGCCTCGCCGGGAAGGAGACGATCGCGGCGGGTCCCTCGAGGAGCCAAAGCCCGCAGGTCGGAACCGGGATCCGCGGTCCCGAGGCGCCTCCGCGGGGGCGCATCGCCAGCACGACGGGCAGGACGGCGGCCGCGAACACGAGCAGCGCGCCCGCCTCGGTCCACATGCCGCGCGGCACGAGGGACGCCCGGAGCGCGGTGTCGAGGACGAGCTGGAGCGCCTCCACCGCGAAGAGCAGGGCGAAGCCGTTCCCGACGCCGTGGCGCGACACGAGGACGGCCGCGGCCCCGAGGGCGGCGGTTCCGAGGACGGCGCCCGCCGCGACACCGAGCGTCGGGAGGAACGAAGGCACGAGCACGGGCTCCCCGAAGGTGTCGCGCAGCCCGGCGAGCGACACCGCGAGCCCCCATCCCTGGACCGCCGCGATCAGCAGCGACGCGCCCCAGGCGGCCCGCGTCAGCCGCGCGCGCTCGGCCGCAGGACCGTTCCGCAGCGGTCGCAGCGCGGGCACGACGACGGCGATCACCTCGACCAGCAGAAACCCGGCGAAGAACGGCCGAAGCCCGAGCGCACCCCACGAGAGCGAGCGCAGGTCGCCCGCCGTCAAGATCGAGAGGAGAGCAGGGCCGGGGAAGGATTGCCTCAGCGCGTCGGCGTCGAGGAACGGGAGCAGCACGCGTTGCGAGACGAGCGACGCGACGACGGCCGAAGCGGTCACCGCCGCGCGGCGCCGGAGGCCCGCGCCGCGCGCCGCTGGAACGACGACGTCTCCGGCCACGCCACCCTCCCGGGCGACGGTAGCACGGGGCGCGAACCCTTCGGCGAGCATGTTCGTGAGCGCGCGCGTCCTCGTCGCGATCGGAGCGGCGAAGGCGAGGCGCCTGCCCGCCGGCGAGACGCGCCGCCGGTCTTACTTCGCGCCCGCGCCGGTGCCCTTGACCGCCCGCCGGAACGCGTGGCCGGTCTCCCGCGTCGCGCCGCGCACGGCGTGGCCGGTCGCCTTCGCGCCGGCGCGGAAGGCGTGCCCGGTCTCGCGCGTGACGTCGCGGACCGCGTGCCCGGTCTTCCTGGCGCCCTCCTTCGTGGCGTGGCCGACCTGCTGGGCCGCGTTGCCGTCGGCCCCCGCCAGGACGGGGGTCAGGAGGAGCACTGCCGCGATCAGGCGCGCGCGCATGGACTCCATTCTTCCGCATCCGGCGTCGCCGGGCCACTCCGCGTGCAAGGGAGCAGGCCCGGCCGTCGTGGCCCTCGGCGTCAGCAGCGACGGGATCACCGGATCGCGCGGCCTCGTCACGCCCCGCCGAAGGCCGCGCAGCGGAGTCACGTCGTGCGCGGACGACGCGTCGTAGCTTGAGGTCAGCCGGGGGGGATAGCGCCTCCGGCGAAGAGGGCCTCCGCGGGCGAAGCTGCGGGGCCCTCCGCATCTTCCCCGTTCGAGGCTCGCCCCCGGCTTCGCCGGCTCGACGGAACACGAAGGCCCGAGGCGGAAACGCCCCGGGCCTTCTCGATGTCGGGCCGGACCCGCTCGAGGTCGAGCAGGCCGGCGGCTTCGCGGAGGTTTACTTCAGCCCGGCGACGTACTTCGCGACCTCGTCGGCGTTGTCGATGGCGACCGGCTTCATCTTGCCCTTGCCCTCCTTGATCACCTTGAGGACGTCGGCCTCCGGCTTGCCCTTGATCGGCTGCTTGTACATTCCGGCGCCGCCCGCGTCCTTGCCGTGGCAGGCAGCGCACTTCTTGGCGAACGTCTCCGCGCCGTCGGCGAACGCGGTGGAGGCGAAGGCGACGGCGACGAGGGCGATCACGATGCGCTTCATGGGGATCTGTCCTTTCGAGAGGGATGAACTCCGCAGCGTGGACGCCGGGGCGAGCCCCGGCATTCACGGCGCAGGGCGGAATCCTGCACCAGCCGCCCGCCTCGACGGAAGCGCCCACCCCCGAAAGGGGCCGATGGAGCGCCTGCCAGCTCGGCGCCCCGGCGGGAGGGCGACGGGAAAAGCGGCCACTCTTCCGGGGGTTCCCTGTCGGGGCGAGGCACGCGCGGTCGCGGTCGCGGCGAGCGCCCGGAGGTAACGTCCGCGTGTGGGTCCTGACGACATCCGGCTCGTCCTCGTCGAGAGCGACGGGCGCGAGCGGGCGCGAGCCACGGTCGAGCACTCCGGCGAGGTACGGGTCGGCCAGGAGCTCTGGCTCGTCGTCGACGGGAGCCGCCGGCTCGTCCGCGTGCTCCGCCAGCAGGCGGGGGACCGCGGCGAGCGGCTCGTGCACGCGATCGAGATCGTGCTCCGGTGCCCGTCCTGCCGCACGGAGCTCCTCGCGGTTGACGGCCTCGCGGCCGTGGAGCGGGACGCGGGCGGCGAGTTCGTCGTCTGCCGCGGGTGCGGCCGGCGCGTGGCGATGGAGCGGGTCGGGACCACGGCGGCCGGCGGCCCCGGCCGTCTCCGGGTCGCGCCGGAGCAGGGCTGGTGGCAAGCCTGGGAGTGAAGCGGCGCGCCGGACTTCCTCGGCGTTTCGGAACCCGGCGCCGGGGGCGCGCGGTGGTACCCTCCCTCCCCATGGCCGACCTCCCGCTCCAGGACATCACCCACACGATCCAGGTGGCGATCGCGCCGGTGTTCCTCCTCACGGCGCTCGGCACGACGCTGTCCGTGCTCACGACCCGGCTCTCCCGGATCGTGGACCGCGCGCGGCGCGTCGAGGCGCGCCTGCGCGACGAGGCGCCGCCCCGGCGCGACGTCTCGGTCCGCGAGCTGCGCATGATCGCGGCGCGGGTCCGCCTCATCCACTGGGCGATCACCGCCGGCACGAGCGCGGCCCTCCTCGTGTGCCTCCTCATCGCGGTCGCGTTCGTCGGCTACCTCCTCGAGGCGCGCGTCGCGACGGCGATGGCGGTGCTGTTCGTCGCGGCGATGGCCGCGTACGTCGTGGCGCTGCTCTTCTTCCTCCGCGAGATCTTCGCCGCGATCGCGACGATGAGGTTCCAGCTGCCGGCGGAGGCGACGGAGGCGGGTCGCTCGACGGACGCCGCCTAGGGGGACGCCCGCCGCGCCTCACGCGCGCGCGGGGCGCCGCGCCCGGTACGCCCAGGCGAGCCCCGTCGGGATCGCCCAGAAGAGCACGACCGCGATCGCGCTCCCGACCGCCCAGGCGTGCTCCGGCGTCGTGCCGCGGCGCGGGTCGGCGAACGTCCCGAGCACCACGATCACGAACCCGGTGGGCGCGAACGGCACGTATCGCGCGGTCAGGATCGCGAAGGCGGTGTAGCCGGCGAACGCGATCGCCGTCCCCTTCCACGCGCGGCCGAGGCGGCGCGACAGCCGCCAGGCGACGAGCACCGCGGCGACGAGGGGGAGCTGCAGGAGGTCCACGAGCGCCCACGCGGCGAGGAGGAGTCCGACCGTGCGCTCCGCTTCCACGGCCCGATCATACCGGGCGCCGCGCCGCGCTCACCAGAGCCCGGGGACGAGCCGCCAGCGCACGCGGCGGGCGTAGCCGGCGTAGCCCTCGAGCTCGCGCCGGAGCATCGCGTCCTCGAGCGCGGTCCGCAGGAGCACCCACGCCGCCGCGCCGAGCGCCGGGACGAGGGCGCGCACGGAGAGGAGCAGGAGCGGGGAGGCGAGCGCCCAGCCCGCGAGGCCCAGGTAGCCGGGGTGGCGCACGATCCGGTAGGGGCCGGCGTCCACCACGCGCTGGCCGGCGTCGAGCTGGATGCGCGCCGTCCCCTCGAAGAACGGGTTCACCGCCTGGGCGCGGCCGGAGACCGCCATCGCGCCGGCGAAGAGGACGAGCCCGGCGAGCCACGCCGGCGCGGGGAGCGTCGCGCCGCCGTGCGCGCCGTGGTCGAGCCCCGCGGTGACGGCGATCGCCGCCATGAGCGGCCAGAACGCCGCCACCCAGGCGAGGTCCCAGCGCTTCGTGTTGCCGCCGATGGTCCTGCGCCGGGCCCGGAGGCCCGGGTTCCTGCGGGCGACGTGGCGGGCCCGCACGAGGAGCCCCGCGGCGACGGTCGCGTGGTGGGCCCACAGCGCAGGCGCCCTCCAGGTCCCCGCCGCGACGAACGGCGCGACCCCCCACGCCGCGATCGTCGCCGACGTCCACGCGCTCAGGCCGAGCGCGAGCGGCCGGGGGAGCCGGGCGATCCGGCGCGCTGCCTCCGCGCCGGGAGCTGTGGAGGCGGACGCCGTGTCCGGATCACAGCACGCGCCGGACGGGCGCACAACCGCGCGCGTCGAGCGGCGTCACCCCTCGAGCCGGTCCTCGGCGTCGAGCAGCACCCGCGGGTTCATGACGCCCCGCGGGTCGAGCGCGCCCGCGATCGCGCCGAGCACCCGCGCGCCGTCCGCGCCGATCTCGCGGCGCAGCCACGGGGCGTGCCACGCGCCGACGCCGTGGTGGTGGCTCACCGTCCCGCCCGCGTCGACGATGGCGCAGGTCGCCGCGCGCTTCAGCGCGGCCCATCGGGCGACGGCCTCGTCCGGATCGGCGGGGCAGCGGAAGAAGAACGTGAAGTAGAGCGAGGCGCCGTCGAGGTACGCGTGCGAGACGTGGCACAGGATCGCCCCGCGCTCCCGCTCCCGCGCGAGCGCGCCCTCCAGCGCGCCGCGCACCGCCCGCGCGAGCGCGTCGAGCCGGGACCACGGCGCGGCCGTCTCGACGGTCTCGACCGCGACGCCGCGATCGAGGAGGGCGTCGCGGAGGTAGGGGTGGCGGAACCGGTCCGCGAGCCAGCGGCGGCCGGGGCGCTCGCCGAGGCCGACGCCGCCGCGCTCCCGCAGGACCGCCGCGGCCTCGTCGAGGGCGCGGGCCCCGGCGCGGTCGCCCGGGGCGCCGGCGAGGACGAGGCAGGCGCGCTCCGGGACGCGCCGGAGCGCGAGCCACGCGCGCGCGGCGGCGCCGGCGATCCGGTGGGCGCGCAGGCCGAGCGTGACGCCCACCTCCGTCTCCGTCTCGTCGGAGAGCCGCAGCAGCCCGAGCCCGGTCCCGGCGCGCAGGAGCGCGCGCGCGGCGTCGAGCCCGGCCTCCCACGACGGCACGAGGGTGCCCGTGACGCGGAGCGGGGCGCGCCGCTCGCGGACGCGCACCGTCGCGCGGGTCACGACGCCGAGGCGCCCCTCGCTGCCGAGCACGAGCTCGCGCAGGTCCGGCCCCGCCGCGGTGCCGGGGAACGCCGGGAGGTCGAGCCGCGCGCCCGGCGCGACCAGCGCCACCCCGGCGACGAGCTCCGCGATGACGCCGTACCCGAGCGACTCCTGCCCCGCCGAGCGCGTCGCGATCCAGCCGCCGAGCGTGGAGAGCTCGAACGACTGAGGGAAGTGCCCGAGCGTGAGGTTCCGCGCCGCGAGCGCCTCCTCGAGGGCGGGGCCGAAGGTGCCGGCGCCGAAGGTGGCGAGCCCGGAGCGCTCGTCGAGCGCGGAGAGGCCCGCGAGCCGCTCGAGATCGAGCGCGATGGTGGGCCCCGCTCCCCCGGGCGCGTTCGCGCCGCCGGTCACCGACGTGCCGCCGCCCCATGGCACGACGCGCACGCCCGCCGGCGCGCAGGCGGCGAGCACCGCCGCGACCTCGGCGTCGTCCGCCGGCCGGACCACCGCGTCGGGCGCGGCGGCGAGCCGCCCCGACCGCACCCGCAGGAGGTCGGGG
>DASVZX010000339.1:0-18001 GCA_036391435.1 Anaeromyxobacter sp.
GGCGTGCTCGCGCACCGCTTCGGGCCGGCGGGCGTCGCCGCGGCGCGGCTCGCGCGCGGCGAGGACCCGTCGCCGCTCGTGCCGTACGTCCCGGCCGCGCTGCCGGAGGAGGCGCTCGACCTCGAGGCGCCGGCCGAGTCCGCGGAGCCGCTCCTCTTCGCGCTGAAGCGGCTCGCCGACCGCGTGGCCGCGCGGCTCGCCGGGCGCGGGCTCGGCGCGACGCGGCTCCGCGTCGTGCTCCGGCTCGATCCGCGGGGCGAGGAGCGGATCGTCGCGCCGCTCGCGTCGCCGACGGCGTCCGCGGCGCGCTGGCTCCTGCCGCTCAAGGAGCACCTCTTCTCGATGCGGCTGCCCGGGGCGGTGACGGGGCTGCGGCTCGCCGCGATCGAGGTCGCCGCGGTGGCGCCCGAGCAGCTCGCGATCGGGGACCGGCCCGAGGCGCTCGCCGCCCTCGATGGCGTGCTCTCCCGGCTCGCGGTGCGGCTCGGCGACGCGGCGCTCTTCTCCGCCGAGCCGGTCGACCGCCACCGGCCGGAGGGGGCGTACCGCGCCGTCCCGTTCCGGCCCCCGCGCGCGCGGGGGCGGGCGCCGGACGGCGCGGCGGCCGCGCCCGGAGCCGGCCCGCCGAGGCCGACGCGGCTCCTCTCCGCGCCGGTCCGGATCGTCGCCGAGGGGGAGGGCGGCCGCGTCACCGCGCTGCGCGTGGACGGCCGCGCCCGCCCGGTCGTCGCGATGGACGGGCCGGAGCGGCTGCGCGGCGAGTGGTGGGCGGGCGGGTTCGACCGGGACTACTACCGCGTGCGGCTCGACGGGCTCGGCGACTGCTGGGTGTTCCGCGACGGCGGCGACGGCCGCCTCTACCTCCACGGGTTCTTCGACTGATCATGAAGGCGCCGCGCTACGCCGAGCTCCGCTGCAAGTCGTGCTTCTCGTTCCTCGAGGGGGCGAGCCACCCCGAGGAGCTCGTCGCGCGCGCCGCGGACCTCGGGCTCTCCGCGCTCGCGCTCGCCGACGCCGGGGGGCTGTACGGGATCGTCCGCGCCCACGCCGAGGCGAAGCGGCGCGGGTTCCCGCTCGTCGTCGGCGCGGAGCTCGCCGTCTCCGGGCTCGAGCTGGGGCGGCCGGCGCGGCTCGTGCTGCTCGCGCGGGACCGGGAGGGGTACGCGAGCCTCTGCCGGCTCGCGACGCTCGCGCACGGCGCGGGCTCCGAGGACGGCCGGACGGCCGCCGCGGGGCGCCGGGAGCAGGAGGACGTGAAGGTCGCGCTCGCCGAGCTGCGCGAGCGGTCGCGAGGGCTCTTCGCGCTCTACCCGGGCGCGGACGGCGAGGCGGCGGCGCGGCTCAAGGACGTCTTCGGCCGCCGGCTCGCCCTCGCGGTCGCGCGCCACCGGATCGCGGGGGAGGAGGCGCGGAACCTCGCCGCCCGCGCCGTCGGGCGGCGGCTGGGGATCCCGGTCGCGGTGACGAACGACGTGCACACGCACGACCGCGCCCGGCAGCGGCTGCAGGACGTGCTCGCGTGCGTGCGGCTCGGCACCGCCGTGGATCGCGCCGGGCGGCGGCTCTTCCCGAACGCCGAGCGGACGCTCAAGGGACCGGAGGAGATGGCCCGCCTGTGGAGCGACTTCCCCGAGGGGCTCGAGACGGCCGCCGCGATCGCCGACGAGTGCCGCTTCCGGATGGAGGAGATCCGCGGCGAGCACCCGCTGCCGCCCGTGGCGATCGACGGCGCGGACGTGGCGGACGGGGCGGCGGTGGCGCTCTCGAGCCCCGGGCAGACGGCGCGCGAGGTCGCGCCGGTGCCGAGCCGGCGGCTGCGGACGACGGTCGCGCCGACCGGAGCCTCGGCGGGGTCGCGATCCGTGAACGTGAACGAGCCCGCGCCCGGCTTCTCCCCGGGCCCGGGCCCGGGCGCGGGCGCGTTCACGGGGATGAGAGCGGGCCAGGGAGAGGGGACCGCCCTGACCGGCATGGCCCTCCTGCGCGAGCTCGTCCGCGCGGGCGCGCGCTGGCGCTACGGCGGCGAGCCGCCGGAGGACGTCGCCCGACAGCTCGCGCGCGAGCTCGACCTCGTCGAGCAGCTCGGGTACGCGAGCTACTTCCTCACCGTGTGGGACGTCGTCCGGTTCGCGCGCTCGCGCGGCATCCTCTGCCAGGGGAGGGGGAGCGCGGCGAACTCGGCGATCTGCTTCGTCCTCGGCATCACGGCGATCGATCCCGTGCGGATGGGGCTCCTCTTCGAGCGCTTCATCTCGGCGGAGCGCGGGGAGCCGCCGGACATCGACGTGGACTTCGAGCACGAGCGGCGCGAGGAGGTCATCCAGTACGTCTACGCGAAGTACGGCCGCGACCGGGCCGGGATGGTCTGCGAGGTCATCACCTACCGCGCGAAGTCGGCGCTCCGCGACGTGGGGAAGGCGCTCGGGCTCGGCCTCGCCCAGGTCGACCGGCTCGCGAAGCAGGTCGGGACGTACGAAGACGTCGCGACGGTCGGGCCGGAGCTCGTGCGGAGCGCGGGCCTCGACGTCGAGGACTCGGAGCGCGTCCGGCTCACGCTCGAGCTCGCCCGCGAGCTCGTCGGCTTTCCCCGCCACCTCTCGATCCACGTGGGCGGGTTCGTCGTCACGCGCCGGCCCCTCTGCGAGACCGTCCCCATCGAGCCCGCCGCGATGCCGGGGCGGACCATCGTGCAGTGGGACAAGGACGACCTCGCGGAGCTCGACCTCCTCAAGGTGGACCTGCTCGGCCTCGGGATGCTGACCGCGCTCTCGCGGACGCTCGCGCTCCTCGCGCGGCACCGGCCGGCGCCGATCTCCCCCACGCCCACGCCGCACCCCGACTCGCTCGCGACCATCCCGGCCGAGGATCCCGCCGTGTACGAGATGCTCACGCGGGCGGACTCGATCGGCGTCTTCCAGGTGGAGTCCCGGGCGCAGATGTCGCTCGCCCCGCGCCTCAGGCCGCGGAACTTCTACGACCTCGTCATCGCGGTCGGGATCGTCCGGCCCGGCCCGATCCAGGGTGGGATGATCCACCCGTACCTGCGCCGCCGCGACGGCAAGGAGCAGGTCCGCTACCCGTACCCGCCGCTCGAGCCGGTCCTCGCGAAGACGCTCGGCGTGCCCCTCTTCCAGGAGCAGATCATGCGGCTCGCGGTGGTGGCGGCGGGGTTCGCGCCGGGGGAGGCGGACGAGCTCCGGCGCGTGATGACCCACCGGCGCTCGCACGAGCGGATCCAGGCGATGAAGGCGCGCCTGCTCGCCGGGATGGCGCAGCGGGGGATCGCGGCGGCGGACGCGGAGGTCATCTTCAGCCAGCTGCTCGGGTTCGCCGGCTACGGCTTCCCCGAGTCGCACTCCGCCTCGTTCGCGCTCCTCGTCTACGCCTCCGCGTGGCTGAAGCGCTACCACCCGGCCGCGTTCGCCTGCGCGCTCCTCGACAGCCAGCCCATGGGCTTCTACGCCCCTCACACGCTCCTCGAGGACGCGAAGCGGCACGGCGTCGAGGTGCGGGGCGTGGACGTCGCCGCGAGCGCGTGGGAGAGCACGCTCGAGGGCGCCGCGCCCGGGAGCGCCGCCGCCCCCGGCGAGGCGCCGGCCATCCGGGTCGGGCTACACCAGATCCGCGGCCTCCCGCGCGACGTCGGCGACGCGATCCTGTCGGCCCGCGCCGAGGCGCCGTTCGAGTCGATCGGCGACCTCGTCCGCCGCGCCGGCCTCTCCCGGGCGTGGCTCGTCCGGCTCGCCGAGGCGGGCGCCCTCGGCGCCCTGGCGCCGGACCGCCGGAGCGCCGTGTGGAGCAGCCTCGGCGTCGGCGCGGAGGAGGGCGACCTCTTCGCGGGTCTCGCGCCGCCGGAGCCCGAGCCGGACCTCGACTCGCCGGCGCCCGCCGAGGAGATCTCGGCGGACTTCGCGGCGACCGGCTTCTCCCCGCGCGGCCACCCGATGGCCGTCATGCGCCCCGGACTCGCGAGCCGCCGGATCCGCACCGCCCGGGAGCTCGCGCGGATGCCGGACCGCGCCGCCGTGGAGGTCGCCGGCCTCGTCATCGTCCGCCAGCGCCCCGAGACGTCGAAGGGCATCGTGTTCGTCTCGCTCGAGGACGAGACGGGCATCGCGAACCTCGTCGTGATGCCGGACGTCTACGAGCGCTGCCGGCCGGTCGTCCGGGGCGCGCCCTTCCTGCTCGCGCGCGGGCAGGTCGAGCGGAGCGGGCAGGTCGTGAACGTCCGGGTGAACTCGGTCGCGCCGCTCGCGCTCGCGCCCGCGGTGGGCAATCGGGTCCGCGAGTTCAGGTAGCGGCGGCTCCGTCCCGTGCTCGGGGGTGGCGCGTTCCATGCTCGTGGGCGTGCGGTCGGATCTGGTGCTCGTGGGCGACCGGCTCCGCGGGGGCCGGGGCGCGCCTTTGTCGTCGGCGTCGCTCCGCGCCCCCGGAGGTGCCCCGTGGAGGAAGCGGCGGCGCACGCACGTGGGCCGCCTGCAATCCCGGGCGGCCCGCCGCCTCCGGTCGGATCGGCGGAGCCCTCGGCGGCGTACCGCCGATTGCAGGGCGGTCCGTGGATGCGGCGCTCGCCGAGGGGGCGCTGCGCTCCTTCGGCGAAAAGGCGTGCCCCGGCCGCTTCGCCGGCTCCGTCCTGCGGGCGGGGACGCGCGCCGCTGCGCGGCGCATCCTGGATTGCGAATCCGGATGCCGCGTTCGGCGTTCATGTAGGCCCGGGGACTGACCGGAGGGGTGCTGGCGGGAGGGTGCTGAGCGGATCGCCCACCAGCTCGGGGCCGGTCGCCCTCTCGGCTCGGGGCCGACTGCCCACACGGAAAGCCGCCTCTCCCTGGCCTGCCAGGGGGAGGCGGCGTGAACGCGACTCGTACGGAGCGACCTGGCCAGTCTAGCTGCAGCCCGTCGTCGACCCGCAGTTCGTGCACTTGTAGCAGGCGCCGTTGCGCACCGTGATGCTGCCGCAGGTGGGGCAGGGCGGGGCGTCGGTCTCGCGCTGGATCGTGCCGTTCCGCGCCTCGGCGCCGTTCGTCGCGGCGGGCAGGGGCTTCGCCTCGACCGTCTTCTCGGAGGCGCGCTTCGGCCCCGCGGGCTCGGTGCCGGGCAGGTACGGCTGGACGCCCGCGCCCTCCTCCGGCGGGAGGAACTTCAGGGAGAGCCAGCGGAAGATGTAGTCCGTGATCGACTTCGCGATCGGGATCTCCGGGTTCCCGGTGAAGCCGGACGGCTCGAAGCGCGTGTGGCTGAACTTGTCGACGAGGACCTTGAGCGGGACGCCGTACTGGAGCGACATCGAGATCATCGTCGCGAAGTTGTCCATGAGACCGGAGACGACCGATCCCTCCTTCGCCATCGTGACGAAGAGCTCGCCCGGCGTGCCGTCGTCGTACATCCCGACGGTCATGTAGCCCTCGTGCCCGCCGATCGAGAACTTGTGCGTGACCGCGCGGCGCTCGTCGGGCAGGCGCCGGCGCGCGAGCCGCTCGACCGCCTTGGGATCGACCTTCGCGACCTCGTCCTTCCCCTTCGTGTTGAGCGGCTGGCTCCGCTTGCAGCCGTCGCGGTAGACCGCGATCGCCTTGAGGCCGAGCTTCCAGGCCTCGAGGTAGGCCGTCTCGATGTCCTCCGGCGTCGCGGAGTTCGGCATGTTGACGGTCTTCGAGATCGCCCCGGAGAGGAAGGGCTGGACCGCGCCCATCATGCGGATGTGGCCCATGTACGCGATCGACCGGGTCCCGTTGTGCGGCTTGAACGCGCAGTCGAACACCGGCAGGTGGCCGGGGTCGAGGCCGGGCGCGCCCTCGATGGTCTCCGCCTCGTCGATGAACTGGAGCACCGACGAGATGGTCTCCTGCGAGTAGCCGAGCTTCTGGAGCGCGAGCGGGACGGTGTTGTTCACGATCTTGAGCATCCCGCCGCCGACGAGCTTCTTGTACTTCACGAGCGCGATGTCGGGCTCGATGCCCGTCGTGTCGCAGTCCATCATGAAGCCGATGGTGCCGGTCGGCGCGAGCACGGTGACCTGCGCGTTGCGGAACCCGCTCGCGGAGCCGGTGCGGAGGGCGTCGGCCCAGGCGTCGCGGGCGGCGCCGAGGACCCCGGCGTCGGCGAGGGTCGGGTCGATCCGCTCGACGTGCTGCGCGTGCTTGCGGATGACGCCGAGGAACGGCTCGCGGTTCTTCTCGTACCCGGCGAACGGGCCGGTCTTCTCGGCGATCCGCGCGCTCATCGCGTACGCCTCGCCGGTCATGAGGGCGGTGACGGCCGCGGCGTAGGCGCGCCCCGCGTCGGAGTCGTACGGGAGGCCGCTCGCCATGAGGAGCGCGCCGAGGTTCGCGTAGCCGAGCCCGAGCGGGCGGTAGTCCTCGCTGTTCTTGCCGATCGCCGGGGTGGGGTACTTCGCGTTGGAGACCAGGATCTCCTGGGCGAGGACGGTGAGGTCGACGGCGCGCTGGAACGACTCGACGTCGAAGCCGCCGTCGAACGTCCGGAAGTGCATCAGGTTCAGGGACGCGAGGTTGCAGGCGGAGTCGTCGAGGAACATGTACTCCGAGCACGGGTTCGACGCGTTGATCCGGTCGGTGTTCGGGCTCGTGTGCCACGCGTTGATCGTGGTGTCGAACTGCACCCCGGGATCGCCGCAGAGCCACGCGGCCTCGGTGATCTTCTTCATGAGGTCGCGGGCGCGGACGGTCTCGAGCGGCTTCCCGTCGGTGCGGGCGCGGAGCTCCCACTCCCGGTCCTCGAGCACGGCGCGCATGAAGCCGTCGGTCACGCGGATCGAGTGGTTCGCGTTCTGGAAGAAGACCGAGTCGTAGGCGCCGCCCTTCACGTTGAAGCCGCCGTCGTAGCCGGCCTCGATGAGCGCCCAGGCCTTCTTCTCCTCGTCCGCCTTGCTGGTGACGAACTCGGCGATGTCCGGGTGGTCCGCGTCGAGGATCACCATCTTCGCGGCCCGCCGGGTCTTTCCGCCGGACTTGATGACGCCCGCGAACGCGTCGAAGCCGCGCATGAAGGAGACCGGGCCGGACGCCTCGCCGCCGCCGGAGAGCCGCTCCTTCGAGGAGCGGATCTTCGAGAGGTTCGAGCCCGCGCCGGACCCGTACTTGAAGAGCATCCCCTCGGTGTGGGCGAGCTTCAGGATCGAGTCCATCGAGTCGCCGACGGAGTTGATGAAGCAGGCCGAGCACTGCGGATGATCCTCGACGCCGACGTTGAACCACACCGGCGAGTTGAAGCTCATCTTCTGCCGGTAGAGGAGGTGGGAGATCTCGGCGTCGAACGCCTGCGCGTCCTCGTCGGTCTGGAAGTAGCCGTCCTTGAGCCCCCAGGCGGTGATGGTCTTCACGACCCGGGTGACGAGCTGGCGGACCGAGCGCTCGCGCGCCGCCGTGCCGAGCGCGCCGCGGAAGTACTTGGACGCGACGACGTTGGTGGCGAGGAGCGACCAGCTCTTCGGGGCCTCGACGTCCTTCTGCTCGAAGACGAGGGCGCCTCCCTCGCCGGTGATCGACGCCGTGCGGGTCTCCCAGGCCACCTCGTCCGCCGGGTCGACCCCCTTCGTGGTGAAGAACCGCTCGACGGCGAGACCGCGCTTCGCGGGCTTCCTGGTCCTCGCAGCCTTCGCCCTGTGCCCCGTGACCTCGCGCTCCATCATCGCTGCCTTCCTCCGCCCGGGGCCGCCGGCCCGGGGCAAACGCATTCCCACTGGATCGCGCCAAGGCGGCGCGCCCACTCGATCTTCCCCCGGCCAGCCCGCGTCAGTTGCCGGAGATCGCTATCGGGATGAGCTGTCGAACCCCCGTCGTACGCCCGCCACGCCGCCCCGACCCTCCTTCCCCGCCTCCACCCACCCTCCGGCGAACAGCCCCGCGAACTCTAGCAGCGCGGGATCATGTGTCAACTGCATCACCACAACATATGGTGCAATACACG
Source organism: Anaeromyxobacter sp. (assembly GCA_036391435.1). Classification (GTDB taxonomy): domain Bacteria; phylum Myxococcota; class Myxococcia; order Myxococcales; family Anaeromyxobacteraceae; genus Anaeromyxobacter. The sequence goes on from DASVZX010000339.1 coordinate 7,930, forward strand.
TATGTCCACACATCATCTTGGGTTTTTAGGGTCCCACGAGCCGGGGACCCCCCTACGGTCCCGAATCGGCGCAGGGGGCGGACCGTACGCGCCCGGTCTGACATTCCGGACCGGCCGCGCGAGGCCCCGCACCGCCGGTGCGGTCCGGCCGGGCGGTCGCCGCGCGGCGCGCGGCGTGGCCGCCCCGGTGGGCGCGTGTTAAAAGGCCACTCCCTCCATGCCCGTGCAGAACGCGCACATCCGGAACTTCTCGATCATCGCGCACATCGATCACGGGAAGTCCACGCTCGCCGACCGGCTCCTGGAGAAGACGGGCACGGTGACCGCGCGCGACGCGCAGGCGCAGTTCCTCGACAACATGGAGCTCGAGCGCGAGCGCGGGATCACCATCAAGGCCCAGACCGTGCGCATGAGCTATCGCGCGCGCGACGGCAAGGACTACGAGCTCAACCTCATCGACACGCCCGGTCACGTCGACTTCGCGTACGAGGTGTCCCGCTCGCTGGCCGCCTGCGAGGGGGCGGTCCTCGTCGTCGACGCGAGCCAGGGGGTCGAGGCGCAGACCCTCGCCAACGTCTATCAGGCGCTCGATCACGACCTCGAGATCATCCCCGTCATCAACAAGATCGACCTTCCCTCCGCCGACGTGGAGGGCGTCCGCCGCGAGATCGAGGACGTCATCGGGCTCGACGCCAAGGACGCGGTGCCGGCCTCCGCCAAGGAAGGCATCGGGATCGAGGAGATCCTCGAGCAGATCGTCCAGAAGGTGCCGCCGCCGGGCGGCGACCCGGACGCCGCGCTCAAGGCCATCATCTTCGACTCCTGGTACGACACGTACCGCGGGGTCGTCATGCTGGTGCGCGTCTTCGAGGGCACCCTCGCGCTGAAGCAGCGGATCCAGCTCTGGTCCAACAAGCGGGAGTTCGAGATCCAGGAGCTCGGCATCTTCGCCCCGTTCTCGCGGCCGGTCGCGCAGCTCATCGCGGGCGAGGTCGGGATCGTCGTCGCGAACGTGAAGGACGTGCACGACGCGAAGGTCGGCGACACGATCACCGAGGTCGGCCGGCCGACCGCCGAGCCGTACCCCGACTTCAAGGTGATGAAGCCGATGGTGTTCGCAGGCGTCTTCCCGATCGACGCCGCCGACTACGACAACCTGCGCGACGCCCTCACGAAGCTCCGCCTCAACGACTCCGCCTTCACCTTCGAGCCCGAGACCTCGCAGGCGCTCGGCTTCGGCTTCCGCTGCGGGTACCTCGGCCTGCTGCACCTCGAGATCGTGCACGAGCGGCTCGAGCGCGAGTACAAGCTCGCGCTCATCACGACCGCGCCGTCGGTCGTGTACCGGGTCACCGACACGCAGGGGGACGTGCTCGAGATCGACAGCCCGGCCAAGCTGCCGCCGATCCAGAAGATCGCCAAGCTCGAGGAGCCCATCCTCACCTGCCACATCCACGGCCGCACCGAGGACGTGGGCGCGATCCTGAAGCTCTGCCAGGACCGCCGCGGGATCCAGAAGGACCTCAGGTACGTCGGCACGCGGCGCGTCCAGATCACCTACGAGCTCCCCCTCGCCGAGGTCGTGTTCGACTTCTTCGACAGGCTGAAGAGCATCTCCCGCGGGTACGCGAGCCTCGACTACGAGCTGAAGGGGTACGCCGAGGCCGACCTCGTGAAGCTCGACTTCCTGCTCAACGGCGAGCCGGTGGACGCGCTCAGCGTGATCGTGCACCGCGACCATGCGTACCAGCGCGGCCGCGAGCTGTGCGCGCGCCTGAAGACCGTGATCCCGAAGCAGATGTACGAGGTCGCCATCCAGGCCGCCATCGGCGCGAAGATCATCGCTCGCGAGACCGTGAAGGCGTTCCGCAAGAACGTCCTCGCGAAGTGCTACGGTGGGGACATCACGCGCAAGCGCAAGCTCCTCGAGAAGCAGAAGGAGGGGAAGAAGCGCATGAAGCAGGTGGGCTCCGTCGAGATCCCGCAGGAGGCGTTCCTCGCGGTGCTCAAGGTGGAGGAGTAGGGGCCCCCGCCGTGGGCGACGCCGTCCGAAAGCTCGAGCGCGCGCGTCGCGAGGCGGCGCGGTTCGCCGCGGACGCCCGCCGGCTCGCCGCCCGCCAGCGCAGGCGGCTCGCCCGGAAGGTGCGCGAGGAGCTCGAGGCCGCCGCCGCCGAGGTCGACGAGGCCGCGAAGGCCGGCGACCCGGACCGGCTCTCCGTCGCGCTCCACGCGCTCGACGCGCTCTGGTCCGATCACCTCGCCGCGCGGGCGAAGCCGATCTGGCGCGAGTACGGCGAGGCGATGCTCGTCGCCGCCCTCCTCGCGCTCGGGGTGCGCGCCTTCGTGGTCGAGCCCTTCCGCGTCCCCTCCGGCTCGATGGCCCCCACGCTCCTCGCCGGCGATCACGTCTTCGTCTCGCGGCTCGCCTACGCCGTCCGGCTCCCCTTCACGAGCGTCGGCCTCCTCGCGCTCGGCGCCCCGCGCCGCGGCGACGTCATCGTCTTCGAGAGCCCCCTCGACGGCCGGACCGACCTCGTGAAGCGCGTGGTGGGGGTCCCGGGCGACGTCGTCGAGCTCCGGGAGCAGGTCCTGTACGTGAACGGCGTTCCGCAGCCCCGCGCGGTCGCCGGCGACGTCGCGTACGAGGAGCGGAGCGAGGAGACGGGCGCGCCCTACCTCGACACCTGCCGCGGGTACCGCGAGTCGCTCGCGAAGGGCCCGCTCTCCGAGCCGGACCCCGAGATCGAGGGCTCGGCCGAGGCGCGCTGGCAGGCGGCCGCGGCGGAGGGCGTCGCGTCCTACGGCGTCATCCAGTGCCGGCGCATCCGGCTCGCCTCGCGCGAGGGGCCGTACGAGGTGGTCCGGCCCGGGCACGTGTTCGTCCTCGGGGACAACCGGGACCGCTCCGCCGACGGCCGGAGCGCCGGGGGCTGGCAGGTCCCCGTCGCGAACGTCCACGGTCGCGTGGAGCGGGTCTTCTGGAGCTGGGGCCTCCGCGGCGGAAAGCCGCGAGACGGGGCGGGTCTCCGGATCGAGCGGCTTCTCAAACGGGTCGAGTAGCGCTACAAGCACGCCTCGATGATCGGTCCTCCCCTCGACTCCGCGCGCGGACCGCGCGCGCTCCCGGGGCGACCGGGATCGGCCCGCCGCGGCGAGCGCGGCGGGATCTCCTGGGTCACCCTGCTCCTCCTCGTCCTCGTCGCGGGCGCCGGCTACTGGGCCTGGGTCTGGGTGCCCGTCTACTTCGACGACTACACGGTGAAGCAGGTCGTCCGCGACTACCAGAACCAGGCGATCAAGAACAACGACGACGAGGCGCTGCGCCGCAACATGGTGCTCAAGATCCGGTCCCTGAGCGAGCGGGACACGGTCGACGAGTGGGGCCGGCCCGTGCGCGTGCCGGCCATCCCGCTCGAGGAGCGGGACGTGACCTGGGAGCGCGACACCGCCTCTCAGCCCCCCATGCTACGGGTGGCGTTCGAGTACGTCCGGGAGGTCGAGTACCCGGGGCTGAAGCGGACCGTGACGAAGGTGTTCGTGATCGACCTCTCGAACGACCTGACGATCGCGAACTGGGGTCCGCCGCGCTGAGGGGAGGAGGCGGGATGAACGCGCAGGACATCGACCGGGCGGTGAAGCGCCTCGGCCGCGAGATCGCGGAGCGCGCCAGGGCGAGCGGCGCCGGGGACGCGCTCGCCATCGTGGGGATCCGGCGGGGCGGGGTCCACCTCGCGCAGCGCCTGCGCGCCGAGCTGAAGGCGGCGCTCGGGGCCGAGCCGCCCGCCGGGACGCTCGACATCGCGCTCTACCGCGACGACCTCGCCGAGAAGGGCGCGGCGCCGGTGATCGGCCCGACCGACATCCGCTTCCCGGTCCAGGGGAAGACCATCGTCCTCGTGGACGACGTGCTCTACACCGGGCGCACGGTGCGCGCGGCGCTCGACGAGATCGTGGACTTCGGCCGGCCGCGGCGGGTCTGGCTCGCGGTGCTCGTCGACCGCGGCGGCCGCGAGCTGCCCATCGCGGCGGACTTCGCCGGCGCGAAGATCGAGGTGCCGGGCGATCAGGACGTGCAGGTCCGCCTCAGGGAGTCGGGGGCGGCGGAGGACGCGGTCGTCGTCAAGCCGAGGAGGGGGACGTGATCGGCAGGCACAAGCACTGCATCGCGCTCGAGGAGTACTCGCGCGAGGAGATCCTCGAGGTCATCGACCTCGCGGTCTCGATGAAGGAGGTCCTGCAGCGGCCCATCAAGAAGGTGCCCTCGCTGCGGGGGAAGGGGATCGTCACCCTGTTCTTCGAGGCGTCGACCCGCACGCGGAGCTCCTTCGAGATCGCCGCGAAGGTGCTCAGCGCGGACGTCCTCAACTGGACCTCGGCGTCGTCGTCGGTGACCAAGGGCGAGACGCTCGTCGACACCGCGAAGAACCTCGAGGCGATGCGCCCGGACGTGCTCGTCATCCGGCACTCGGCGGGCGGCGCCCCGCGCCTCGTCGCCGAGCGCGTCGGCTGCGCGGTCGTGTCGGCCGGCGACGGCGCCCACGAGCACCCGAGCCAGGGCCTCCTCGACTGCTTCACGATCCGGGAGCGGCTCGGCACGCTCGAGGGGAAGACCATCGCGATCGTCGGGGACATCAGCCACTCCCGCGTCGCGCGCTCCGACCTCCACGCCTTCCGGAAGCTCGGCGCGAGGGTCCGCCTCTGCGGGCCGCCCACCATGATGCCGGCCGGCGTCGAGCAGCTCGGCGCGACCGTCCACCACGACCTGCGCGAGGCGGTGGAGCCCGCGGACGCGGTCATCATGCTCCGCATCCAGCACGAGCGCATCGGCGACCCGCTCATCCCGAACACCCGCGAGTACTCGAAGTACTGGGGGCTCAACGCGAAGAAGGCGCAGGAGTGGCTGAAGCCGTCCTGCGTCATCCTCCACCCCGGCCCGATCAACCGGGGGGTCGAGCTCTCGCCCGAGGTCGCCGACGGGCCGCGCAGCGTCATCCTGGACCAGGTGCAGAACGGGGTCGCGGTGCGGATGGCGATCCTCTACCTGCTCGCCGGCGGGGGCACCGCCGAGGGCGTCGAGGGCAAGGCATGAGCGAGGCGCTCTTCATCGAGGGCGGGCGGGTGGTCGACCCCGCGAGCGGCGTGGACGGCGTCCGCACCGTCGTCGTGCGGGACGGCAAGGTGGCCGAGGTGGCGGAGCGGGTGGAGCGGCCGCGCGACGCGCGGGCCCTCGACGCGCGCGGCCGCTGGGTGACGCCCGGGTTCGTCGACCTGCACGTCCACCTGCGCGAGCCGGGCCAGGAGTACAAGGAGACGGTCGCGACCGGCGCGCGGGCGGCGGTCGCCGGCGGCTTCACCACGATCTGCGCGATGCCCAACACGAAGCCGGTGAACGACACCGCGTCGGTCACCGAGCTCGTCCTCGCGCGCGCCGCCGCGGCCGGGCTCGCCCGCGTCCTGCCGGTCGGCTGCATCTCGCGCGCCCAGGGGGGCGAGGACCTCGCGGAGTACGGCGAGCTCAGGGCCGCGGGCTGCGTCGCGGTGTCGGACGACGGCAAGCCCGTCGTCTCCTCGGCGCTCATGCGCCGCGCCCTCGAGTACGCGCGCACGTTCGGCCTCGTCGTCGCGGTCCACGAGGAGGATCCCGGGCTCGTCGGCAAGGGCGTGATGCACGAGGGCGCCGCCTCCACGCGGCTCGGCCTGAAGGGCATCCCCGCGGCGGCCGAGGACGTGATGGTCCTGCGCGATCTCGCGCTCCTCGAGCTCACCGGCGGGCGGCTCCACGTGCAGCACGTGTCGACGCGGGGCGCGGTCCGCGCCATCCGCGACGCGAAGAGGCGCGGGCTCGCCGTGACGGCCGAGGCGACGCCGCACCACCTCGCGCTCACCGACGAGGACGTCGCGGCGTCCGGCTACTCGACCGACCTCAAGATGAACCCGCCGCTCCGCTCCGCCGACGACGCGAGGGCGGTGCGCGAGGGGCTCGCCGACGGCACGCTCGACGCGATCGCGACCGACCACGCGCCGCACACCGCCGTCGAGAAGGACCTCGAGTTCGACGCGGCCCTGAACGGGATCGTCGGCCTCGAGACCGCCTTCTCGGTCTGCCTCGACCTCGTGAGGAGGGGCGCCCTGCCGGAGAGGCGCCTGATCGAGGCGCTGACCATCGGCCCGGCGCGCGCGTTCGGGCTGGCCGCGGGGACGCTCGCGAAGGGCGCCCCCGCCGACGTGGCGGTGCTCGATCCGGGCGCCGAGTGGACCGTCGATCCGGAGAAGCTCCACTCGAAGAGCCGCAACACCCCGTGGAAGGGGAAGCGCCTCCCCGGGCGTTGTGTCTACACGATCGTGGGCGGCCGGATCGTCCACGGGGAGAGCAGGTCGGAGCGATGACGAAGCGGGCCATCCTGGCGCTGGCGGACGGCACGACGTTCGAGGGGCACGCCTTCGGAGCGAGCGGCGAGGCCTCGGGCGAGGTCGTCTTCAACACCTCGATGACCGGGTACCAGGAGATCCTGACCGACCCGTCCTACGTCGGCCAGATGATCTGCATGACGTACCCGGAGCAGGGGAACTACGGGGTGACGAGCGCCGACGCGGAGTCCGCGCGGCCGCACGCCACCGGGTTCATCGTCCGGCACTACGCCGAGGAGCCGTCGAGCTTCCGCGCCGAGGGGGGCCTCGACGCGTACCTCGCGGCGAGCGGCCTCCCCGGCATCTGGGGCATCGACACGCGCCGCCTCACCCGGCACATCCGCACCACCGGCGCGCAGATGGGCGTCATCTCCACCGAGGGCTCGGCGCGGGCCCTCGTCGATCGCGCGCGGTCGCTCCCCGGGATGGAGGGGCAGGACCTCGCGACCCGCATCTCGACGAAGGCGCCGTACACGTGGACGGAGCGCGGCGCGGACCGCTGGACCGACGCCGAGCGGACGAGCCTCGAGGAGCCCCGGTTCCACGTCGTCGCGTACGACTGGGGGCTCAAGCGCGCGATGCTGCGGCTCATGGCGGAGACGGGCGCCCGGGTCACCGTCGTCCCGGCGCGGACCACCGCGGCCGAGGCGCTCGCCCTGAAGCCGGACGGCGTGTTCCTCACGAACGGCCCGGGCGATCCGGCGGCGGTGCCGGGCGCCCGCGAGGCGGTCGCGGCGCTGCTCGGGAAGGTGCCCGTGTTCGGCATCTGCCTCGGCCACCAGATCCTGGCCCTCGCGATCGGCGCGAGGACCTACAAGCTCAAGTTCGGGCACCGCGGGGCGAACCAGCCCGTGAAGGAGCTCGCCACCGGCAAGGTGGACATCACCGCCCAGAACCACGGGTTCGCGGTCGACGACCAGAGCCTCGGGCGCCGCGCCCGCGTCACCCACGTGAACCTGAACGACGGCACCGTCGAGGGGATCGAGGTGCTCGACGCGCCGGCGTTCAGCGTCCAGTACCACCCCGAGGCGTCCCCCGGCCCGCACGACGCCCGCCCGCTCTTCGCCCGGTTCGTCCGGCTGATGGAGCAGGCGCGATGACCCTCCAGCAGCTCCACGAGCGGCTCCTCGCGTGGGCGACCGCCGAGGAGCGCAAGGACGAGCTGCTCGCGGCGAAGCGCGAGCACTTCGCGCGCCACGGCGAGCCGCACGAGGAGGACCGCTCGTACGAGACCCGCGTCAACGGCATGCTCGATCACTACCTGTACGAGTATCGCCCGCCCGGGGGGACGGGGACGACGCTCGAGCGGTTCATCGAGGCGGAGGGACCGTCGCTCTCGCCCGAGGAGCTCGCCGCGTACCGCGACCTCGGCGCCGCGATCCACGGGCTCTTCGAGGTCCGCAAGATCCGCGACGGCCGGATCCGGCTCCGGGACGTCTTCAGCGGGAAGGACCTCGACGTCACCGAGCGGCGCACCGTGGCGGGCCTCGACAAGGGCGACCTCCTCGAGGCCCGGCTCCTGCCGTTCGGCGGCGAGCTCTTCTTCTCCGGCGCGTTCCTCTACCACCCGCGCGAGGTCCGCCGGGACGTCCTCGCGGAGGTGAAGCGCCTCAAGAAGGCCGCCGGGAGGGGCGGCGCGCCCGACGTCCCCGCGTTCCTCGGCCTGCTCGGGCGCATGGCCATCAAGCTCGAGCGGTACCGGAACGTGCGGCTCGAGTCGATCTACGACTTCTCGCCCGACGCGCGGACGGCGACGACGCCGCGGCCCGGGCGCTGACGCGCGCTCACAGCCGCACCGCGGACCGGCCGGCGCTCGCGTGGATGCGGGCGAGGTCCTCCCGCCCGAGCCCCGCCTCGTCGAGCAGGCGGCGCGTCGTCAGGATCGGGACCCCGGCCGCCACCGCGAGCGCGATCGACTCCGACGGCCTCGCGCGCAGCTCGATCCGCTCCCCGCCGCGCGCGAGCCGCACGCGCGCCCCGGCGCTCGACTCCTCGGCCTCGTCGAGCTCGACCTCGGCGACGCGCGCGCCGAGGGCCTCGATCGCCTCGCGCAGCAGCCCCGGCTCGCGGGGCCGCCCCGGCGCGAACCGCCTCCCGTCGGGGACGACGAGCGGCAGGATCGTGCCGGTTCCCTTCTCGCGGAGCACGAGGATCCCCGCGGATCCCTCGGGCATCGGCAGCACGCCGGCGAGCTCGAGCTCCACCCGGTCGCGCCGCGCGGCGCGCGCGGCCGCGCTCGCGGCGAACACGGTTGCGACGAACAGCGCGAGCGGTACGGCGACGAATCCTGCCGGAGCGGCCTTTCTCATCGTCCCTCGCCGCGCGTGCCCTCCCGCGCGCCCCGGCTCCAATCTGGGGACCGCCGCCGCCGCTGCGCCACGGCGGGGGACCGGCGACGGCCCGGCCCGCGGGCGAGCGTCCGCTCCGCCGCCCGGCGCCCGTCGCGTGCCCCGCGCCGGTCCGCGCGCGCCCGCCGCGGGTGCCGGGGGGACGGGGCGCGGGGGTGGGGGCTTCTCCGCCGTCCCCTGGCATCGCACTCCTGTGGGGTGGACTTCTCCCTGCTCGACTCGATCCCCGACGCGATGGTCATCGCCGACGACGGCGGGACGATCCTGCACGTGAACGGCAACGCCGAGCGGCTGTTCGGCTACCCGCGCCCGGAGATCGTGGGCCGTCCGGTGGAGCTGCTCCTGCCGGCGCGGTACCGGCCGATGCACGAGGTCCACCGCGCCGGGTACCACGCCGCGCCGCGCACGCGGCCGATGGGGCTCGGGCTCGACCTCTCGGGGCTCCGCAAGGACGGCTCGGAGTTCGCGGCGGAGATCAGCCTCTCGCCGATCGACGTGGACGGGCGGCCCTGCGTCATCGCCGCCGTCCGGGACGTCACCGAGCGCAAGAAGCTCGAGGAGCGGGCGCAGCTCTGGCGCAAGGCGACGGCGGAGGTGCGCGAGCGGGACGAGTTCCTGTCGATCGCCTCCCACGAGCTCCGCACGCCCGTGACCGCGCTCCAGCTCCAGCTCCAGCTCCTGCAGCGCGGGGCGCAGCGCTCGCTCGAGGAGCTGCCGCACCTGCTCGAGGGCAAGGTGCAGGTGCTGGAGCGGCAGACCCGCCGGATCGCGATCCTCGTGAACGAGCTGCTCGACGTCTCGAGGATGCGGCTCGGCAAGATCGAGCTGCGCTACGAGGACACCGACCTCGCCGAGATCGCGCGGGACGTCGTCTCCCACCTCCGCGGCGAGATCGGCCGCGCCGGCTCGCGCCTCCGGCTCGATCTCGCCCCCGCGCCGGGCCGCTGGGACCGCGTCCGGATCGAGCAGGTGGTCACGAACCTGCTCGTCAACGCGGCGAAGTTCGGGGAGGGGAAGCCCGTCGTCGTCGCCGTCGACTCCGACGAGACGCGCGCGCGCCTGCGGGTGTCCGACCGGGGCATCGGCATCGCGGTCGACTCACAGGCCCGCGTCTTCGAGCGGTTCGAGCGGGCGGTCCCGTCGGAGCATTTCGGCGGGCTCGGGATCGGCCTCTACATCGTCCGGCAGGTGGTGGACGCGCACGGCGGAGAGGTCCGCGTCGAGAGCACGCCCGGCGCGGGCGCGACCTTCACGGTCGACCTGCCGCGCGTCCCGCCGGTGCGCGCCGCGAACGACGAGGCCGCGCCCGGCCCGGC
>DASVZX010000340.1:0-4908 GCA_036391435.1 Anaeromyxobacter sp.
CCGGGGGCGCGCGTCGCGTCGCCCGCGAGGAAGGTGACGGTCCCGGCGGCGGCGGGCGCGGCGGCGGCGGGCGCCGCGGCTGCGAGGACGGCCGCGCCCGCGAGGGCGGCGGCGAGGGTCCGGGCGCGCATGGCTACCTGAGCTCCACCTCGACCGCGGCGGGGGTCACCTTCTTCACCTTGACGGTGAATCCCTGGAACTTCCGGGTCGCGAGATCGGTCGCGAAGGACTGGCTCGTCCCGGCGAGCGTCACCTCGAGGTCGGCCTTCCCCTCCTCCATCGATCGCTCCTGGACGTCCTTCACGCCGCGGACGCTCTGGACCATGACGTTCTTGAACGTCGCGAGGCGGCCGTAGTCGTCGACGCCGCGGACGGTCATCGTGATCCGGCGCGCGCCGGACTGCTCGCGGGTCCACACCTTGCCGATCTTCGCGAAGAGGTCGCGGGCGAGCTGGCGGCCGCCCTCGGAGAGCGCGTTTCGGCCCGCGGTGGTCTGCTCGAAGCCGCGCCCGGCGGTCCCCGTGAACTCGACGGCCGCGAGCACCTCGCCGGTGTCGGTCCGCACCGCGCGCGCCGAGACGTTCGCGACCGCGGAGTAGAACGTGCCGTTGTCGAGCTGCAGCTCGCCGAGCGGCTTCGCGATCGCGCGCCCGACGATCACGATCTCCGCGCCCGTCTTCACGCCGATCTCGCGCGCCTGCTGGGTGTTCGGATCCGCGCCGATCGCCTCGAGCTTCACCTTCCCGGCGAGGACCTCGGGATCGACGAAGGTGAACCCGGACTTCTCCATCCGGTCCATGAAGGCGTTCTCGACGACGCGCAGGTCGGCGGCGTTGCCCCCGCCCTGCCACCACCCGGTCGCCCGGGTCGCGTCGATGGCCTGCTCGGCGACGAGCACGAACACGCGCGGCATGCCCGCCCGGCGGTAGGCGATGCCGAAGGCCATCATGTCCTCGTCGAGCTTCGCCTCCGAGACGTCGCAGCGGAGCTTCGTCGTCCAGGTGTTCCCGGCCTGCCCGTCCTCGAGGACCTGGAACCTCCGGACGTAGCCCTCGGAGTGGGCGTAGACCTTGTCGGAGAGGAGCTGCGCCTGGTCCGTCTCCGTCGCCGCGGTCACGACCGTCGTCGCGACCTGCTGGACGCAGTTGCGGAGCGCGTCGTCCTTCGCCTGCTCCTTCGCGGCGAGCAGGTCCCCGGCGATCGCGGCCTGGCCCGTCGCCTCGGTCGTGCGGACCTCCTCGGCCGGTTCGGCGAACGCGCCGGCCGGGGCGGCGAGGGCGGCGGCGAGCGCGAGCGTTCGAAGCGGGCTCATGGCGTCTCCGGGTCGGCGAGGATGACGACCTTGCCCTCGGCCAGGAAGGGCAGGCTCTTCCCGGAGAGGCTCGCCGCGTCGGCGCCGGAGAGGACGACGTCCGAGCCCTGCGCGCGGACCACCTTCACGACCATCGGCCGCTCGCCGACGCGGTCCTTCATGGTGGCGCGGGCCGCCTCGAGATCGCGCGCGTACGCCGCGGCGCCGCCGGCCCTGCGCCCCGCCTCGGAGAGCGACGCGGGCCCGTACAGCTCCTGGCCCGCCTCGTCCAGGATCCGCGGCGCGAGCGCGGGGACGAGCTTCTGGCCGCGCGCGTCGACGACGAGCGAGGTCGGCCCCTCCGCCTTTCCGGCCGGCCTCGGGAGGAGCGCGTCCGAGAGGGCGCCCTCGAGCGGCACCTCGACGTCCAGCTCCACGCCGCCGTCGGAGAAGTAGCGGGGCTTGCCGGCCAGCCGGAAGCCCTTCACGAGCCCGTCGACCTTGCCCGAGAGCGCCGCGTCCGACGCCAGCGCGGCGCCGACGGTCTGGCCGGACTGGAGCTGCACGCCCTTGAGCGCCTCGAGGCAGCTCCGCAGCGCGTCGAGCTTCGCCGCCTTCTCGGCGCCGATCCGCGCGACGGCGGGGTTCCCGCCGGCGTCGCGCAGGTTCGCGGCGCCGCTGCCGGTGCACCTCACGACCTTCCGCTGCCAGTCCACCGCGCCCGGGTCGCCGCGCGCGGCGAGGGGGAGCGCCGCGAGGGCGGCGACGGCGAGGGCGATTCGCATGGGCTCCTCCTCGGCTCCGGGTCCCACCGTTCGACTCCGCGGACCGGCGGAAATTCTACCATCCGGGCGCGAGAGCATGCGGGATGCGCGGCCCGGCCGACGGGCGGCGGTCACCGAGCGTGACCCGGCCCCGCCCCGGCCCACCTCGGCCTACCCGCGATCGCGCAGCGCCCGCAGGGCGACGAACACGTCCTCGTCGCTCGCCGCCGCGGCCAGCCCGGCGCGCCGCGTCACCTCGGCGCGGAGCGCCGGCTCGCGCACCCGCAGGAACGGGTTCGACGCGCGCTCGTCGGCGAGCGTGGACGGGGCCGGCTCCGTCCCGCCGCCGTGGGACATCCGGAGGCTGTCGAGCCGGGTCCGCGCGGCCGCGTTGCCGGGCTCGAGGTCGAGCGCGAACGGGAGGTTCGCGAGGCCGTAGTCGTGCCCGGGGTTCACCTCGAGCGCGCCGGGGAGCGCGGCGACGACGCCGAGGAAGCTCCGCGCGAGCCGGCGCGGGTCCCCGCCGTTCCGGCAGTTCCCGCAGCCGCCCCAGAACAGCGTGTCGCCGGTGAGGAGCCTCCCCTCGGCCTCGAGGAGCACCGAGCCGGGCGTGTGGCCGGGCACCTCGTGGACGCGGACGCGCAGCGCGCCGAGGACGAGCTCGCGGCGGCCGGCGAGGTCCTCGTCCGGCGCGAACCACGCCGCGTCGGCGCCGTGTCCGAGCACGCGCGCCCCGGTCCGCTCGCGCAGCCGCGCCGAGCCGCCGGTGTGATCGGGGTGGCCGTGCGTGTGCAGGATCCAGCGCGGGTGCACGCCGTGCGCCGCGGCCATGCCGAGCGCCACGATCGGATCGCCCGGGTCGACGAGCGCCGCGTCCGCGCCCACCGCGAGCAGGTAGGCGTAGTTGTCCTTTCCGTAGCGCCGGCGGTCGAGGATCACGCGTCGTTCGGATGGTGGCTGAGCCCGATCCGGTTCCCCTCGGGGTCGTGGAAGTAGACGGTCCAGCGGGTCCGGTGCACGACGAGGACGCCCGCCGCCTCGAGCCGGTCCTCCCAGGCGCGCCGCTCGCCCGGGGCGATCCGGAGGGCGACGAGGTGCAGCCCGGTCCTCCCGTCGCGCCACGCGTGGGGGCCCTGCGGCGCCGCCTCCTCCGCGCGCTCGAGCGCGAGGAACTCCCCCTCGCCGAGCGAGAGCCACACGCTCCGGTCGCCGCCCTCCTCGCGGGGCCACCTGCGCAGCACGGGCAGCCCGAGCACGTCCCGGTAGAAGCGCTCGCACCGGTCGAGGTCCGCGCACTGGATGGCCACGTGGTGGAACGCGAGGCTCACGCGGCCGAGCCTAGCTCCGCGGCCGCGGCCGCGCCAGGCGCGCCCGGGCTCCCCGGGGGAGCGCACGCGGCGCCGGGCCGCCGCGGGGTAGATTCGCGCGGACCGTGGCCTCCCCGCTCGAAGGCAAGCGCCTGCTCCTCGTGGCCGAGGACGGCGACCTCGCGAACCTCGTCGCCCAGGCCGCCGCGCGGCTCGGGGCGCAGGTCGAGGCGGTCCGCTCCGGGCGCGCCGCCCTCGACGCGCTCGCCCGCCGGCCGCCGCACGTGGCGGTGCTGGACCTCCCGCTGCCGGACGTGCGGGGCAGCGACGTCCTCGCGGCGCTCGGGCGCGCGCAGATCCCCGCCCTGGCGCTCTCCGGCGTGTACCGCGGCCCGCGCGCCGCGGAGGAGGTCCGCCGGCTCGGAGCGTGCGACTTCTTCGAGAAGCCCTTCCCGGTGGAGGCGCTCGCGCGGTCCGTCGCGCGCGCGCTGGGCGTCACGGCCCCCGGCCTCGACGAGGAGGCGCGCGACGACGTCACCGGCGCGCGGCCGCTCCGGCCCGAGGAGATCCCGGAGCCCATCTCCGCCGCGCCGCGCCCCGCGCTCGAGGAGGGGCCGGTCCGGGGCGGCGCCGCCGTGGGGCCCGGGCTCGAGGCTCCGCTCCCCGGCGACGCGCGGCCGAGGTCCGCCCCCGCGACCTGGTCGCCGCCCCCCGCGCGCGGCGACCTCGCGCACACGAGCGTCGCGCGCCTGCTCGTCGCGATCCACCGCGGCCTGGCGACCGGGGCGCTCACGCTCGCGCGCGGCCCGGTGCGCAAGATCCTCGTGTTCGAGGCCGGCGCGCCGGTGTACGCCGCGTCCAACGTCGCCGCCGAGCGCTTCGGCCCGATCTGCGTGCGCCGCGGGATCGTGACCCCGGAGCGGCTCGACGAGCTGCGCCGCGGCGCGCCGCCCTCCGCGCGCACGGCGGACCTGCTCCTCGGCGCGGGCCTCCTCTCCCCGGCGAGGCGCGCCGAGCTCGTCGCGGGGCAGATCCGCGTGATCTCCTGGTCGACGTTCGACTGGCGCGAGGGCGTCTACGAGTTCCAGCTCGGCCGCCCCCCCGCGACGCGCGTCCCGGTGCGGATCCCGATGGGGGATCTCGTGCTCGAGGGGATCCTCCGCACGTCGACGCTCGCGCGCCTGCGCGCCGAGCTGCCCGCCGACGTCCACCTCGCGCCCTCGCCGGATCCCGCGTTCGAGCTGTACGCGCTGGGGCTGCGGCCCAAGGAGGCGCACCTCCTCTCCGCGTCGGACGGCACGAAGAGCGTCGCGGACCTCGTCCGTCTCTCCGAGCTGCCCGAGCGCGACGCGCTCGCGTTCCTCGAGGCGTGCCGCGTGATGGGCGTCCTCGACGAGGTGGAGCGCGTGCTCGCGAGCACGCGGCGGATCGGGTTCATGTAGCGGCGGGGCGCCCCGGCCGGCGACGGCGGGCCGCGGCGGCCGCGGCGGCGAGCCCGAGGAGCGCGCCGAGATCGAGCCCGTCCCCGCCGCACCCGCAGCCGGGG
>DASVZX010000341.1:0-7212 GCA_036391435.1 Anaeromyxobacter sp.
CGCCGGACGAGCGGCGCGCGCTCCTGCGGGAACCGTCGCACGTCGAGGTCGTCAGCTACGAGAACCTCATGTGGCTCTCGCAGCAGTTCCGGCTCGAGCGCCGCTACCGCGCCGTCGTGTTCGACGAGCTCTCGAAGATGAAGGCCGCCGGGACCAAGCGGTTCACGCGGATGCGCTACCACGGAAAGGGCATCCCGATCCGCGTCGGCCTCACCGGGACGCCGGTGGGGAACCACCTGCTCGACCTCTGGGGCGAGCTCTACATGATCGGCGGCCCCGCGGCCCTCGGCCCGACGTTCGTCGGGTTCAAGGCCGAGTACTTCTGGCCCGTCGACAAGGAACAGCGGAAGTGGGAGGTCCGCCACCCGAAGCTCGAGCGCGAGATCCACGAGCGCGCCCGCCCCTGGTGCTGGACCCTGCCGCCGCAGCCCGCCGTCCACCTGCCCGAGATCCGCGAGAATCCGATCCGGATCCCGGTGCCGCCGGCCGCCGCGAAGGCGGCGGCGGAGCTCAAGCGCGAGCTCGCGACGCTGCTCGACTCCGGCGTGGAGATCGAGGCGCTCACCGCCGGCGCGCGCGCGACGAAGCTGCGGCAGATCGCCGGCGGCGCCGTGTACGGCGAGGGCCGGGAGTGGGCGCCGGTCCACGACGCGAAGCTGCGCGCCCTGGACGACCTCCTCGACGAGCTCCAGGGGGAGCCCGCGCTCATCTTCTACTGGTACCAGCACGAGCGCGAGCGGATCCTGGCGCGCCTCGCGCGGCGCGGCGCGACGCACGCGACGACCGACCACCCCGGCTGGATCCGCGCCTGGAACGCGCGGGAGCTCGAGGCCGCCGTCGTTCACCCGCAAAGCGCCGGCCACGGGCTGAACCTCCAGGCTGGAGGGCACACGGCGATCTGGTATTCGCTCCCTTGGTCCCGCGAGCTCTGGCGGCAAGGGAACGGTCGGCTAGCCCGCCCAGGCCAGGCTAGCCGTTGGGTCCTCGCGCACGTACTCTTGTGCGGAGAGGCGGATGAGGCGGTGCTGCGAGCCCTGGGACGAAAGGCGCGGACGGAGGAGGCCCTGATCCGGTCCCTCTTGGAGGAGTCGGTCGATGACCTCCTCTGGTGAACGCCTCCGCGCCAAGCGGCGCCGGTACGACACGAGCGCCGCGGGACGGGCGCGTCGGCGGCGCTACAACACCCGGGCAAGAGGCCGCACGCGACGGCGCCGCTACAACGCGGGCCCGAAGGGGCTCGCGGCGCACCACCGCTACAACGTGAGCGCGAAGGGGCGGGCCCGGACGGCCACGTACCGCGCGAGGAAGGCAGCATGACGCGCGAGGAGCAGCTGCGGAAGTGGCTCGAGGAGTCGCGGGCGCGGGAGGCCAAGCTCGCGAAGCAGGTCGGCACGCTCGAGGCGAAGCTGCGGGGCGCCGACAAGGTCCAGGCCGAGCTCGACCGGATGAAGGCCGACGCCGAAGCCGAGGAGGAGCGCACGGTCGCCGAGCGCCGTGCGATCGTCGAGGCCGTCGTGCCGGACTGGCTCCGGCTCGATCCCCCGAGCCGCGAGGGCTTCGCCGGCGTGCCGACGGTGTTCTCCTCCGACTGGCACGGGAACGAAGGTGTGCTTCCGAGCGACGTCGGCGGTGTGAACGAGTACGGCCCCGCGATCTTCGAGGCTCGCGCCAAGGAGCTCCTGAACCGCTCCGTCGACCTGCTGAACAACCACGTCCGGCACGGCCAGAAGTACCCCGGGATCATCGCCCCGTTCGACGGCGACATGCTCGACCACCTGAACCGGTGGATCCACACGTCCGAGCCGGAGAACCCGCTCGGCACGCGCTCCGGGATCGACTGCGTCTCGGAGGCGATCTGCGGCCTCGTCGAGGGGTACGTTCACGCCTACGGCCACGTCTTCTCACCGTGCAGCCGCGGCAACCACGGGCGCCTCACGCCCAAGGGCCGCTACGCCCAGAGCGCGGAGGAGAACCTCGACGCCGTCGTGTACGACCGCGTGCGCGCGGTCCTCGGCCGCGACCCGGCGCTCCGGAAGCGGGTCTCGATCGTCGTCGCGCCCGGATCGGACATCATGTGGCGCGCCTACGGGCACCGCTACCTCATGGTTCACGGCGACCGGGAGTCGCTCGGCTCCGCCGGCGGCGACGGGATCATCGGGCCCGCCGGGCCGATCATCCGCGGCGCGGTCCGGCTCTGGGTCCGCGCGTCGCGTACCGGCCGGCCGTTCGACACGCTCCTCGTCGGCCACTACCACCAGTGGATGGTGCTGCCGGGCATCATCGTGAACGGGTCGCTCAAGGGGTTCGACGCCTTCGCGCACGCCCGCGGCTTCGCCTACGAGCCGCCGCGCCAGGCGATGTGGCTCACGCACCCGAAGTGGGGCATCACCTGCCACTGGCCCGTCTACGTCGACCGCAAGCAGACCGGGACGCCCGAGCGCCGAGACTCCTGGGTCGAGGTCGACAAGCTGATGCTGGAGTCGGCGTGAGACCCGGCAGCCCCTTCTTGTGGCTAGAGCCGCCTAGGCTCTACTTGCTGATGCTGGTCCTCGGGGCCATCCTTCTGCTTTGCGGAGGGTAGTGCATGACGACGAAGATGACGTACGGCGAGCTCACCGCGACGCTTGCCGCCATGAAGGCGCAGCTGGACGAGATGGGCACGTTCCTGACCGGGGTCGTCGCGATCCTCGGCCGCGACGAGGTGCTCCAGGCGGCGAAGGATCACGTCGCGGACGAGCAGCGGCGTCAGGAGGAGATGCTCCAGGCCCAGGTCGACACGGGCGTCAAGGACGGGTGGCTCGTCCCGTCGACCGTGTCCGGGCTCAAGTCGCTCGTCGTCGGGGAGGAGACGTCGCCCCTCGGCAAGAGCCGCGCCCAGGTCATCCCGGCAAGCCTCCGGCCGGCGGATCGCGGCGTCTACATCGGCCGGCAGGTCGGCGAGGAGTTCGACGTCAAGGGCCCCGGCGGCGTCGTGATCCACACGCGCGTCCTCGGCGTGTACGGCATCGACGAGGAGCGTCGCAAGCAGGTGATCGAGGAGCACCAGGCGAAGGCGCGCGCAGAAGTCGCCGCCGCCGACGAGGCCGCGGCCGAGTTCGCCGCCGGCCCGGATCCGGAAGGCGCGCCCGCGGCGGCGCCGCCGGCGCCGGCCGACCCCGCCTAGCCTTGCCGCGCAGGGCTAGAGCGTCTAGACTACACCTCGAGAGGGCGCGGTGCTGGGGGAGAGGGCGCCGTGCCCGTCTACAAGGTGTCAGCAGCAGTGGCGAAGGCCGCAGTTCGACCGGCGGACCTCCGCGAGACTCTGGAGTCGCTCCGGGTGAACGGCGCGATTCGCGCCTTCACGATCGAGGACGATGTGGTCTCCGTCGAGGCCGATCAGTTCGTCGAGTTCTGGATCGCCGAGGGCGACGCGAACGAGCGGATCACCGGCGACGGCGCGCCCGACGCGCCGACGCCGCCGGCGGGCTCGCTCGGCGCGCGGCAGCGCCGCGGGGCCGCAACGCGCGTCCGCGCGGAGGCGCGCTCCGCCTACTACGAGCAGGCGCTCGCGTTCATCGGCACCGGCCCGTACCGGCGGCTCACCCCGGAGCGGCGCGCGATCTGGCGCCTCCACGCCCGCGGCTTCTCGGAGCGCGAGGTCGCGGAGCGCCTCTCGTGCTCCACGGGGGCGGTAGCCCGGGCGCTCGCGGCGATCCGGCCGCTCGCCGGGCTGCCGCGGGTGACGTACGTCAGCCCCGCCACGGAGACGGAGTGATCGACCTCGAGCGGCTGATCGACGAGCGGATCGAGGCGGCCGTCGCGCCGCTCCGCGCCGAGGTCGAGCGGCTCCGCGTCGCCGCCGCGAGCGACGGCATGGTGACGCAGGACGAGGCCGCGCGGCGACTGGGCCGGACGCGCCGGACGATCCAGCGGTGGCTCAAGGACGGGCGGCTCGAGCTCGTGCCCGCCGGCGGCGCGCGGATGGTGCGCTGGCCGCCTCACCCGCAGGTGTAGACGCAGCAGGTGCGGTTGACCGGGGCGGTCGTCGAGTACGTCCCGCCGACGCTGGTGGTCGTCCTCGAGCCGACGGCCTCGAGCCCGCACCGGACCAGCTGCGGGCCCGCCGCGCCGCACGAGCGCCGCGCGCCCGCCTCGAAGTCGCGGCCGCGAGCGAAGGCGTTGCCGCAGAGCGTGACCGTGTTCTCCGCGCGGTCGAAGGCGACGAGCCGGACGCGGCCACACCCTGCCGCGGCTAGCCCGGCTAGGGCTATCAAGACCAGCCTCATTGCCGAGCCTCCTTTCGGCCGCTACTATACGCTCATGGTCTACTGCCTGTTTGGGTTGGCTCTCGTGCTGGTCGCGACGTCGCTCGGCGGGCGCCGTCGATACGGGTGGCGCACGCGCGCCACCGTCGCCGCCGTCGCGACGGTCGTCGCGCTGGCTCTGGGGAGCTTGCTCGGGTGACACGCCGCCGGCCGAAGGGGTCGGGCACGATCCGCCGCGAGGGCGGCGGGTACTCGCTCCGCGTGGGACGCGGCCCGGCTGCGATCTATGAGAGCGGCTTCCGGAGCAAGGCCGAGGCCGAGGCCCGCGCCGCCATCCTGCGGACCGAGAAGATCCACCGGCGCCTGGGCGTCGCGGCCGACCCGCGGTTTATACCGACCCTCGGCGAGCTCGCCGCCCCCTGGCTCGAGCGCCGGAAGCTGACCCACGCCGCCGGCGCCGAAGACGGCTCCCGCTGGCGCAAGCACCTCGCGCCGGCGTTCGGCGAGCTCCGCCCGGACCAGCTGGACGACGCCCGGCTCCGCGCTTGGATCGAGGCGAAGCGGGCCGAGCTCGCCCCCGGCACGCTCCGCGTCTGCGTCTCGGTCCTCTCCTCGCTCTACGAAGACCTCCTCGAGCGCCGGCTCGCGACCCGGAACCCAGCCCGCCACCTCCCGAAGTCGATCCTGCGCCTCGTCCGGCCGGACCACGACCCGCGCACGACCCCGTTCCTCGAGCGGCTCGAGGACGTCCGCGCCGTGTACCTCGCGCTCCGCGAGCCCCTGAGCGTCGCGTACGCGATCGGCGCGCTCGCGGGCCTACGCACCGGCGAGGTGTTCGCGCTCCGCTGGCCGTCCGTCGACCTCGACGGCCGCCGGATCCTCGTCTCGGAGGGCGGCTCGACGGGCTCGACCAAGGACAAGGACCCGCGCGCCGTGCCGATCCTCGACGCGCTCCTCCCGGTGCTCCGGGCGTGGCGGCTGCGCCACCCGGGCGCCGGCCTCGTCATCCCGTCGATGCGCCGCGACGGCCGCCGCATCGACAAGAAGACCCCCGGGAACAAGCTGCGCCCGGTGCTCGTCGAGCTCGGGCTCCACCGGGTCGCCCGGTACCGGGACGCCTGGTACGCCGCGACGCGGCACACCTTCGCGTCCCACTGGGCCATGGCGGGGCGGCCGCTCCGGGAGCTCCAGAAGATCCTGGGGCACTCGTCGATCGCCATCACGGAGCGCTACGCGCACCTCGCCCCCGGCTACTTCGCCCCGGGCGTCCACGGCGCGTTCGACGTGGATCTGCGCTCCGGCGAGCCGAGCATAGCGCAGAACATGCCAGACGGGCAGGTTAGCGGTCCCGTAAGACCGCTAATTCATTAGGGAAATGCCGGAGCCGCCCTGTAAGCCGGGTTCTCCGAAGGCCGCGACGGCGCGCGACACCGCGCGACGGCGGCGCCGGATTCCGGCCGTTTGCACCCGTCTGAGCTAGACAGCCTAGGCGCCTAGCCGACCCCGTATCGCAGAAATAGCACAGAAATCGACCGGCTCACCGCTTGACCTCTAGACTGTCTAGCTTAAACTAGACCGTGAGGGGACAAGGAGGAAGGGCCATGGGAGACCGAGTTCTTGTGCAGGTCGTGAAGCAGAATGACGCACCGCCGCGCGTCCGCCCGGTGGAAATGTCGCCGGTAGCGTACGGCCACTGGCACGGCGGGGCGATGCCGGCGACGGTCGCGCGCCTGCGCGAGCGGATGAAGTCGCGGCCGGGCGACGTCGACTACACGTTCGCGCGGCTCGTGCAGGAGATGACGAGCGCCGACCCGGACGGGAACCTCTCGTACGGCGTCTGGAACGCAAACCACGTGCTGACCGCCGCGGACTCGCACGGCGACGCGGGCGTGGTCGTGATCGACCTCACCGGCGGCGGGTTCAAGTGCCGGTGCGAGGGTGGGTACCTCGAGACCGGGCCGGACGGGATGCCGCGCGTCAAGGGCACCCCGACCCTGACCGTGCTCGACGGGGGTGCGTCATGACCGGCCCGTTCGTCGCGATGAACGCCGCCGGCGAGTACCTCTGCCTGCCGGAGCGCCCCGCGCGCCACGGGTCGCTGGCCGACCTCGAGCCGCTGCCCCCGGAGTGGGGCAGCCTCGACCACGCGGCGCGGTTCGACTCGCGCGACGCGGCTGCCCGCGCGGCGCGCGAGGCCGGCGTGCGGCACGCGACGGTGCTGGGGCTGGAGCAGGCGTGGCTCGGCGAGCGGCCCGCCGCTTGACATCTAGCCTGTCTAGATTAAACTAGACATGGAGGTACCGAACATGACCCAGGACGTCAACACGAACAGAGCAATCCGAGAAGTGGCGACCACGCCGGACGACTTCCACGTCATCCCGGCCGAGGTCGTCGCGAAGGTGTACGAGCACGCGGACGCGATGCGGAGCGAGTTCTTCGACGGGCAGGTCCCGGAGATCGTCCTCTCGTTCGACACGACGAACAAGAAGACCCTCGGGCACTACTGCCTCAAGCGGAACGGGCTCGGCGTCCGCTGGAACATCAACCTGAACCCGATCCACCTCGCGCGGCCGATGTGCCACGTGCTCTCAACGCTGCTGCACGAGATGGCCCACGCCTGGCAGCACGAGCACGGCACGCCGTCGAAGCCGCCCCACCACAACGCCGAGTTTCGCGCGAAGTGCGAGGCGTTCGGGATCCCGACCGACGAGCGCGGCCACGACGGCGGCATCGTCAAGGACTCGCCGTTCGCCGCGTACTGCGTGCGGCACGGCGTCGAGGTCGTCGTGAACGGCGAGACGCCGGAGCCCGGGAAGGAGCCGGAGCCGGTCCTCCCCGCCCCGCCCGTGAAGCCCGGCGGGTCGAAGCTCAAGAAGTGGGTGTGCGCCTGCCCGGTGAACGTCCGCGTGGCCGTCGCGGACTTCGACGCGACCTGCAACCGGTGCCACGAGCCGTTCCGGAGGGCCGA
>DASVZX010000342.1:0-2766 GCA_036391435.1 Anaeromyxobacter sp.
CCCGGACCTCGAGGCGCGGCGCCGCACGCGCCGGCCGCGCCGGGCCACCGGCGCGGCGTCGCGCCGCTCGGGCAGGGATCCGTTCGACGGCGCGATCGTGGGGTCCGGGCGGTGCGCGCGCGCGAACGTCACCGCGTGTACCGCCTCGCCGCGCGTGGAGGGCGATCGGGCCCCGGGCGCGAGCGCCACCAGGAGTCCGAACACCGCCAGAGTCCGCGCCAACAGCACCCGTGCCTCTCTCGATAGACGATCCCACGGCACGTCGGCAGAAGCCGGCGCCCGAGGCTCGTTCACAACGTACGAGCCCGCCGGCCCGGATACAATTCGAGAGTTCTGATGAAGCGATAACCGCTTTCGATGCGCGGCCCTGGACGAACCCCCCTTCGGGCGCCGCGCGGAGACCCACCCCGATCGAGGCCCCCGCAGGAGCCGCCCCCGCCCCGGAGTACACTCCCCTCCCGGTGAAATCGGAGTCGAACGCTCGAACCTGGAGGAAGCCGACCATGCGCAGGACGATCACGATCGCGGCCGCGTTGCTCGTCGTCGGGGCCGGATGCGTCACGACGGGGACGTTCGACAAGAAGGCGAAGGAGGCCGCCGACGCGGCCGCCCGCGCGGACGAGGCGAGCGCGAAGGCGGCGGCGTGCGAGACGAAGGCCGCCGGGCTGCAGAAGGAGCTCGCGGACGCGCAGGAGCGCCTCGCGGCCGCGACGAAGGCCAAGGAGGAGCTGCAGGTCCGGGCGGCGTCGCTCGCCGAGCAGAAGGGCGCGCTCGAGGCGAAGAGCGCCCAGTACGAGAAGCTCGCGGGCCAGCTGGAGAGCCAGATCAAGGCGGGCCAGATCGAGATCTCCGAGCTGCGCGGCAAGATGACGGTGAAGCTGAAGGACAAGATCCTGTTCCCCTCCGGCTCGGCGAGGCTGTCCAGGGAGGGCGGCGCGGCGCTCGACGCGGTCGCCGGCGTGTTCAAGGACATGCAGGGCAAGAGCGTCGTCGTCTCCGGGTACACGGACGACGTCCCGGTGTCGGGGGGCGCGTACAAGGACAACTGGGAGCTGTCCTCGGCCCGGGCGATCTCCG
Organism: Anaeromyxobacter sp.; assembly: GCA_036391435.1. Taxonomy (GTDB): domain Bacteria; phylum Myxococcota; class Myxococcia; order Myxococcales; family Anaeromyxobacteraceae; genus Anaeromyxobacter. The sequence continues at coordinate 1,078 of DASVZX010000342.1, forward strand.
TCGTCCGCTACCTCGCCGCGAAGGGCGTGCCGCCCCAGATGCTCGGCGCCGCCGGGTTCTCGCAGTTCCGACCGATCGTCGCGAACGACTCTCCCGTGAACCGGAGCCTGAACCGCCGCATCGAGATCGCGCTCACGGCGGCGGACTACGAGCCGCCGGTCGTCGACGCGCCCCGCTGATCCCGGCCGCACGCGCCCCCTCTCCCCGGCGCCGCCCGGGGAGAGGGGACCGTCGCCGCGCCGGCCCCGTGACGCCCTTCGCGCGATCGCTCCGCGTCCTGGACCGGGTGCCCGCCGTGGGTGTAGAACCACCGCTCGTTGGCGGCTGATCGAAACGCGCGGCGCTCTGCGCCCGGCCGCGGACGCGGGCGTCCCTCCACGGGGGTCGAGCCGCTCGGCGCCGTCCGGGGCCCGTCCACCGCTCCGCTCGGGTCCCGAGGGAGTCCGGACGTGATCCGGACCGGCCTCGCCCGCTCCGTTCCTGCCGTCCTCCTCGCGTTGGCCGTGCTGCTTCCCTTCCACGAGAAGGCGTTCACGGTCGACGACACGACGTTCCTCTTCGAGGCACGGCACGCGCTCGAAGACCCGCTCCACCCGAGCGCGTTCGACATGGTGTGGACCGAGGTGCCTGAGCGCGTCTCGCTCATGAGCGGCCCGGTCATGGCCTGGCTGCTCATGCCGGCCGTCGCCGCCGGTGGCTCCGAGTGGGTCGCGCACGCGACCGTGCTCGGCATGCTCGCCGTGGCGCTGTTCGCCACGGTCGCCCTGGCGCTCAGGCTGCAAGCTTCGCCGAGGGCGGCGATGTACGCAGGCCTCCTCGTCGCGGCCGCACCTGCGGTCCTCGGGATGGCGGGCACGGCCATGGCCGACGTGCCGGCGATGGCGCTCGGCGTGCTCGGCCTCGAGCGCAGCGTCGCATGGCGCGACGGCCGGCGAGCGCATCAGGCGATCGCCGCCGCGGTCCTCCTGGCGCTCGCAGCGCTCACCCGCTCGCACCTCGTGCTCCTCTTGCCGATCGCCGCGCTCCTCGTCGCGGGCGAATTCCCGGGGCGCGAAGCGTGGCGGCGCTCGTCCTGGCGCGCGTTCGTGCCCATCGGCGCGGCGCCCGTGATCGCCGGCGCGATCCTGTACGTGATTCGCGACCCTCAACCCGGGGCCGCAGGGATCGCGGCCGCGCCCGCCCTGCTCTCCGAGGCCGCAAACATCCTGCCGAACGGGGTGGCGTTCCTCGTCCACTGGACGCTGGTGCTCCCGCTGGCTCTCCCCTGGGCCGTGCTGCGCCCGCGTCCGGTCTTCAGGAGGTGGTGGCTCGTCGGCCTCGGCGCGATCGGCGCGGGCGCGCTGATGGTGACGCGCCGGCTCGGGCCCCTCTGGGTCGCGCCGCTCGCGGGCCTGTCGGTCGCGGTGTTGTGGGACGTCTCCGCCGATGCGCTGAAGCGAAGGGACTACGTCCAGCTCGCGCTCGCGTGCTGGCTCTTCGCGCCGCTCGCGCCCGCGCCGTACTCCCACCTCCCGCCGAAGTACATGCTCGCCGCCGCGCCTGCGGTCGCGATCCTGGTCGCGCGCGCCGCCATCGACCGCGCGGCGCCGCGAGCGCGCCTCGCGATCGTCGGGGCCGCGGTCGCGGGGCTCGCGCTCGGGATCGCGATCCTGCGAGCGGATGCGGCGTTCGCGGGGCTCGGGCGCCGCG
>DASVZX010000343.1:0-6974 GCA_036391435.1 Anaeromyxobacter sp.
CGGCCTTCTCCTCGGCGAGGCGCTGCCAGAGCGGGCGCGGGTCGGGCTTCTCGTGCTTCTCAGCCGGCGCGAGGACCTCCACCTCCGGCGCCTCGATCTTGGCGCCCGGCGGCGGGGGCTTCACGTGGCCCTTCCGGATCACGACCGGGCCGGCCTTCTTCTCCTCGGACATGCGGGCGTCTCATAGCATACGGCGGGCTTCTCGCGTATGAGTCGCCGCATGCTCGAGCGGCGCGCCGCCGTGTTCGTGTCGCACGCCGACGAGACCTCGCTCCGGCTCGCCGGCTCGTGCGCCCTCGCCGCCGCCGCGTCGGGCACCCGGGTGGACGTGTACCTGTTCGGGCCGGCCGTGCGTGCGCTCGTCGAGGCGCACGAGGGGGAGCCGGACGAACCGGCCGCTCGCCTGCACGAGGCGCGCAGGGTGGGGAGCTGCCGCCTGGTCGCGTGCAGCGCGAGCGTCGTCGAGCAGAAGGTCGAGCTCGCCGCGGCAGAGCGGGCGCTCGACGCCGTGGTCGGCTGGCCGACCATCCTCGAGTGGAGCCGGGGCGTCGTCGATCGCTTCTCGTTCTGAGGGCTGCCGGCCTGCCGCGCCCCGGAAGGGCGACCGCGGCTTGGCCCGGACGGAGGAAGAGCGAACGCCCGGCGCGGGTTATTCCTTCCGTCATGGTCAGCCTCTCCATCGACCCTCCGCCCTCGTCCCACCACGGCCGCTCGAGCGGCGTCGCGCGGCCCGTGCTCCACGGAGTCGTGCTCGTCGCGGTCCTCGGAGCCGGGTTCTGGCTCGGGAGGGAGACGGCGCCGAGGGCGAAGGCGGGCGCGCCGGCCGCGGCGGCGACCTCGACTCCGACCGCGCCCCCGACGGCTGCGACCGCCGCCCCGACGGCCGCGACCCCGACCTCCGCGACCGCGACCGCGACCCCGACCTCCGCGACCGCGGTCGGGGCGGTGACCCCGCTCCCCGCCGCGCCGGCGCCCGTCCCCGCGGCGACCGGCCCGCGCCGCCTCGTCGCCACGATCGACGGCCCGCTCGAGGAGTCGATCGCCGCCTCCATGGCGCCCTCCGACCGCGCGCTCGCGGAGCAGCTCACGCAGGTCGTGAACCGGCTCCTCGTGTGGCAGCTCCAGGTCGCGCACGACGGCCGCCGCGGCGACCGGATCGAGGTGCTCTGGACGCCGCCCGGCGCCGCGGGCGACGGCGTGCCCGCGCAGGCCGAGCCGGTCGTGGACGCGGTCCGGTACACGTCGGCGAAGCTCGGCGCGGTGGTCGCCGCCTACCGCTGGCAGCCCGACGGCTCGCGGTGGCCGCGCTACTACCGCCCCGACGGCAGCGAGATCGAGCTGCGCCTCGTCGACTCGCCGATCGGCGACTACGAGCAGATCACCTCGCTCCTGCGCGACGGCCGCCGCCACAAGGGCGTCGACTTCAAGACGCCGGTCGGCTCCGAGGTCCACGCGCCCTTCGACGGGGTGATCGATCGGCGCAACTGGAACTTCGCCGGGAACGGCAACTGCCTCGACCTCCGCGATCCCGCGACGGGCCGCCACGCGATCTTCCTGCACCTCGAGGTGCTGCCGAAGGAGCTCGCGGTCGGGCGGAAGGTGCGCAAGGGCGAGGCCATCGCGCAGTCGGGCAACAGCGGCCACTCGTTCGCGCCGCACCTGCACTACCAGCTCGAGGACGCGGGCGGGAAGGTGCTGGACCCGTTCGCGGTGCTCCGGACCGAGCGGCGGAGCCTGCCGGCGGATCAGAAGATGAAGTTCGACGCGGCGCGCGCGGCGCTCGACGCGAGGCTCGCGGGGTAGGGCGGCGCGCGGTTCGTCACGGAAGCCGTTGACCGACCGATTCCGCGAAGCGCGCGCGCTCCGTCCCAGGCGCGACCTCGCCCGCGGGGCTCCGCTCGGATGGGCGCCCGGCGAACGCGAGCGCCTCGTCCCGCGCACGGCACAGCTGCCGGCGCGTGCTTCCCGACGCCTCGACCTCGGCGCGGACCCGGTCGAGCGCCGCCGTCCCCGCCGTCCTCGCCGCCGCGACCAGGTTCCTGCTCGCCTCGATGAACCGCTCCCGACGCGAGAGCTGCGCGAGGGTGCGCTCCCTGAGCAGCGCCGCAGGCAGGGCCGCGCCCGTCGTGTCCACGACGTCGCGAGCGCCGGAGTGGTTCGCGAGCGCGGCGTGCACGGAGGCGGGAGACCGGTCCAGCAGCGCACGCAGGTCGACCGCGCACCGCTGCGCCGCGTCCACGTCCGCCTCGACCTGCGCGGCCGCCCTGGACATCCGCGCGTCGATCTCCGACTCCGAGGCGCAGCTCGACGTCACCACCAGCACGGCGATCGCGGTGAACGGGCGGAATGTCACGGTGTGCCCCTTTCGACGCCTGGCGGAAGCGCGCCGTTCCATTCGTGTCACGGTCAGTTCTCTACAAGCAAGGCGCGAGGGGCTTCGCCGACGTGCCGCGAGCACGTGTCGCGAGAGCGTGCGACAGGCCGGCGGTGGGCGACGCGGTGAGGAAAGGTGCGGCTCCGCCGTCGGTGGCGGCGCATTCGCGACCTTCCCCGGAGCTGCCTCCGCCCGGACCCCCCGCGCGCGGCGTCCTCGATCCTCGCGGCCTCTCGCCGCCGGCTCCCGGTGTTCACTGCCAGCGAAGCGAGGGGCGAGGTCGCGCCGTGGCGCACGTCGTCGTGCGCGCGCCGCTGCGAACGAGCCGCCCCGGCCCCGTCACCGGGCTCGCGACCTCGGGCCTAGCTTCGTCCGGGCAGGGCGGCGCGCGCGCCGCCCGCGCGCGGCGCCGAGGCGGCGGAGGGTGCGGGGGCGAGGGCCGTCGCCTGCGCCGGCGAGTCGCGCCGTGGCGGCTCGTCCGCGGGCCGGGCCACGTCGAAGAACGCCATGATCTGCTCGAGCGAGTTGGCCTGGTCGGACAGCCCCTTGGCCGTCGCGGCGAGCTGCTCGGCGGCCGACGAGCTGCGCTGCGTGACGGCCTGCACCGAGGCCATCGCTCGGTTGATCTGCTCCACGCCGGCCGACTGCTCGGCGCTCGCCGCGGCCACCTCCTGCACCAGCTCGGAGGTCTTCTCGATCGACGGCACCAGCTCGGCGAGCAACTTGCCGGACCGCTCCGCCACGTCGACGCTGGAGCGCGCGAGCGCGGAGATCTCCTTGGCCGCGCCCTGGCTGCGCTCCGCCAGCTTGCGGACCTCGGCCGCGACCACCGCGAAGCCCTTGCCGTGGTCGCCGGCCCGGGCCGCCTCGATGGCGGCGTTGAGCGCGAGCAGGTTCGTCTGGTAGGCGATCTCCTCGATGATCGAGATCCGCTCCGCGATGATCCCCATCGCGTCGACCGTCTCCTTCACCGCCAGGCCGCTCTGCCGGGCGTCCTTCGCTCCCTTGATGGCCATCTGCTCGGTCGCCCGGCTGTTCTCGCTGTTGCGAGCGATGGACGCGCTCATCTCCTCGAGCGAGCTCGTGGTCTCCTCCACCGAGGCCGCCTGCTCCCCGGTGCCCTGCGAGAGATCCTGGGCCGTCGAGCTCACCTGCTGCGCCGCCCCGGAGAGCTCGACGGCGAGGGACCGCACCTCCCCCACGACGCGGGCGAGCCGCTCCACCATGCTCCGCATGGCGAACAGCAGGCTCGAGCGGTCCGCCGCGGGCGTCGCGATGGAGAGCGAGAGGGCCCCCTCTCCGACGCGCCGCGCGACGTCCGCGGCGTACTCCGGCTCGCCGCCCATCTGCCGGGCCACGCCGCGGCTGACGAGCCATCCGGCGAGTCCGGCCCCCGCCACCGCGAGCAGCAGGGTGGCGAGGGCCACCCGGAAGACCCTCGCGAGCCCTGCCCTCGCCTCGCCGTACCGCTGCCCCGCGAGCGTCTTCTCGAGGCTCACGAGCGCGTCGGCGTTCTTGCGGACTTCCAGGAAGGTCCGGTCCGCGGACTGCATGAAGGCGAGCCCGGTCTGGACCTCGCTGCCCGAGGCCAGGTCCACCGCGTTCGCCGCCTGCCTCTGGTACTTCTCGAGGTCGCCGGCCATGGCGACGAGGATCTTCCGCTCGTCCGCGGAGAGGTCGCCGTCCTTCCCCAGGTCGACGACGACGTGCCTGGCGCCGTCGATCTGCGCCATCAGCTCCGCCGTCGTGCGGGCGACCGTGGCCGCGTCGTAGTTCTGGATCCAGGTCACCAGGCGGTAGACGCCCGCGTGAACGGCGTCGATGTCCGCCAGGATCTGGCTCGTCCGCTCGAACACCGCGAACCGCTTCTCGAAGAGGTCCTGCATGGCGCGCTCGTCCTCCCTCATCGCGCGGTACGCGACCGCCGCGAAGAGGATGAGGAAGACGAGGGCCAGCCCCGGCGCGAGGAGGATACGCTGGTAGAGACGCATGACCTTGGCCTTCGTCCGTGGCGCGACGCCAGGTGATCAGGTCTTCTTCGCCATCTTGCCGTAGACGCCGCAGCCCACCCAGAGGCCGTCGTCGATCTTGAGGACGTACGCTTCCTTCGCGTCGACCATCTTCGTGATCGGGTTCGCCCACTTGTAGTAATACCAGCCCGATCCCTTCTTGGCCGTCGTGATGAGCCCCTGGATGAGGTAGCGGCCGTCGGCGTCCTGCAGGTCCCACAGGTTCTTGCCGATCATCTTCTGGTTCTGGCCGTGCGCCAGGACGACGCCGTTGAAGTCGTACGCGAAGATGTAGAGATCCCGGTCGATGAACTCGCCGGCCTTCTCGGTCGCCGCGCGATTGATCTCGGCGAAGGTCTTCTCCTTCCCGTACTTCTTCATCCAGACCGCGACCTTCTCGGTCATGGCCCTGGCCTCTTCCCTGGACCCCTGCTCGGGCTTCGAGCTCGCCGGGTGCGCTGCACCGGTGGTGAATGCAAGCAACAGGAAGGTTGCGAGGGTCGTCGTCGTTCGGCTCGACATCGGGCTTCCTCCGATCGTGATCCGCGCGCGCCCGCTCGAGTGCGGGCGAGTGGCGTGCGACAAAATTACCCAGTTCGCGACGTCCGGTCGATGTGGGCTCCTGTAAGATCCGGAGGCGGGTCCCGCGGTCCAACGACACGCGGGCGCTCGCGCCGGCCTCGCGGAGATCGCGGTCCGGCTCCGCGATCCACGTCGCCGGCGCCCGGCCCACCCCGCCGCGGCCGGGCGGCGCTCGGCCGCGGGCGACCGTCTTTGCGGATGGTGAATTCACGCCACGCGCGCGATCGCACGATCGCCCGCGCGCCCGGGCCGCTCGTCCGGCGGCGCGCATCCCGTGTCCCGGGCGAGCCGGCGCGTGGAGGCGATCGCGCCGACGAGCCGGTCCGGCGCCGCTCGCTGGCCGGTGAACGAAGAAGAGGGCCGCCCGTCTCCGGGCGGCCCTCGGATCCTTCAGGCTGCGAGGCGGCCTACTTGTCCAGCTTGCGGCCGCCCTCGGCCGCCCACTTCTCGAGCATCTTCGTGGTGACCGACTTCGGCCGCTCGATCGCGTAGCCGAGGCCGCGGTCCCAGATGATGTTCGCCATGACGCCCAGCGCGCGGCCGACGCCGAAGAGGACCGTGTAGAAGTCCCACTCGCGGACGCCGTAGTGCCACTGGATGCAGCCCGAGTGCGCGTCGACGTTCGGCCACGGGTTCTTCGTCTTCCCGTGCTCGGTGAGGACGCCCGGCGCGACCTCGTAGATCGTGTTCACGTACTTGAACGTGAGGTCGTTCGGGAGGTGCTTCTTCGCGAACTCGTTCTGCGCCGTGAACCGCGGGTCGGTCTTGCGCAGCACCGCGTGGCCGTAGCCCGGGATGACCTGGCCGGCGTTCAGCGTGTCCCACAGGAACTGCTTGATCTGCTCCTTGGTGGGATCCACGCCGCCGAGCTTCTTCATCGTGTTCTGGATCCAGCCGAGCACCTCCTGGTTCGCGAGGCCGTGCAGCGGGCCCGCGAGGCCGTTGATGCCGGCCGAGTACGCGTAGAACGCGTCGGAGAGCGCGGAGGCGACGAGGTGCGCCGTGTGCGCCGACACGTTCCCGGACTCGTGATCCGAGTGCAGGATGAAGTACATGCGGGCGACGTCGTCGTACGGCTTCACCTGCCCGATCATCTTGGCGAAGTTGCCGCCCCAGTCGAGCTTCGGATCCGACGGGATGAGCGTGTCGCCCTTGTACTTCATCCGGTAGATCGCCGCGGCGAGCACCGGGAGACGGGCGAGGAGCGTCATCGCGTCCTCGTACATCGGATCCCACATGTCCGTCTTCTTGAGCGTGCCCTCGCTGTAGCGCTTGAAGAACACCGAGTCGCGCTGCATCGCGAGGATGCCCGCGGAGAACATCACCATCGGGTGCGTGTCGCGGGGGAGCGCGCGGAGGACGTCGTACACGTACTGCGGCAGCGCCTCGCGGCTCTTCCAGTCCTCGAAGACCTCCTGCGCCTGCGCCTTCGTCGGGACGTCGCCGGTGAGCAGGAAGTAGAAGAACGACTCGACCGTCGGCATCTCCGCGCCGGGGACCACGTGCTCCTTCAGCGCGGCGAACGTCTCGGGGATCGTCTTCTCGCGGAACCGGATGCCTTCCTGCGGGTCGAGGTACGAGATGTCCGTGACCAGGCAGCGGACGTCGCGCGCGCCGCCGATCGCCTGGCTGATCGTGCACTTGTCGATCACGACCTCGCCGAACTCCTTGTTGAGCTTCGTGGTGCGAGGCCGGAAAGCCTCAATCTTCTCCTTCAGCTTCTTCTTCAGCTGCTCAGCCATGGGTCATCTCCAGCCGGAAGGAATGGGAAACGGACGTCACGAGCGCTTGAAACGAGGTGCGAATCCTACTCGCGGTCCCGAGCGCGGGGCAAACGAGATCGGGGCCGTAAGCCATGGAGCCATCGAGTCTATTTACCTGTCGCACCCGAAAGTTCCGCCGCCAGAATCAACCGGACTTGCGAGCCCTCGATCGCCCGAATCGCACGCCGATCCGGGGCGGCGCGAGGGCGCGAGCCCCCGCGAGCTCGCGCGCAACCGCGAGCGCCG
>DASVZX010000344.1:0-6669 GCA_036391435.1 Anaeromyxobacter sp.
GGCGTCGGCGGCGGTGAGATCCCGCCGCCGCCGAGCTCTCGGCCCCGCCGTCCTCCGCGAGCGGAGCGGGCCGCCCGGCTCACCCGCGCAGGAGCTTCAGCGCCTCGCGCACGAGGTCGTCGAGCCTGCGGCCCTCGGCGCCGTCGCGCAGCGCGTCCACCGCGGAGTCCGCCTGCGGCGCCTTGTAGCCGAGGTTCACGAGCGCGGTCCGCAGCTGCTCGAGCGCGCTCGCCCCCGGGGCCGCCTTCGCGGGCCCGGCCGCGCGCGCGAGGAGGGCGAGCTTCTCCTTCAGCTCCACGACGAGCCGCTCCGCGGTCTTCTTGCCGACGCCCGGCACCTTGGTGAGGCGCGCGACGTCGCCCTGCGCGATCGCCTGGGCGAGGTCCTTCGCCTCGATGCCGGAGAGGATGTTCTGCGCCGCGCGCGGGCCCACGCCCTTCACGTCGATGAGGGCGCGGAAGACCGCCTCCTCGTCCTCGGTCGCGAACCCGTAGAGCTCGATCGCGTCCTGGCGGACGTTCGTGAAGGTCCGCAGGGACGTCCGCTCGCCCTGCGGCGGGAGCGACGCGAGGGTCACCGCGGAGAGGTGGACGAGGTAGCCGACGCCGCCGACCTCCACGACCGCGTGATCGGCCCCCTTCTCGGCGACGGTGCCGGAGAGGCGCGCGATCACGGCGCCGCCTTCCGGTGGTCGCGGCGGGCGGGGCGCACCCGCGCCATCGCCGCGGCGGAACGGCCGGGCGCCGCGTGGACGCCGGCCGCGGCGAGCCGCACCGCGCGCCGCGCGAGGTGGCAGACGGCGAGCGCGATGGCGTCGGCCTCGTCGGACAGCGCGGCGGCGGAGCCGAGCAGCATGCGCGCGGTCCGGAGCATCTGCTCCTTCGAGGCGCGGCCGCTCCCGGTGAAGGCGAGCTTCACCTCAGACGGCGCGTACTCGAAGACCGGGAGCCCGGCGCGCGCGGCCGCGGCGAGGGCGACGCCCCGCGCCTGGCCGAGGACGAGCGCGGAGCGCGCGGAGACGCCGGAGAAGACCTGCTCGACCGAGACCTCCTCCGGCCGGGCGCGGGCGATGATCGAGGCGAGGCCGTCCTGGATCGCGGCGAGGCGGACCGCCATGGGCAGCTCGCCCGGCGCGAGCACGCCCGCGTCGAGGAGCTCGAGCCGCGTCCCGCGGCGCTCGACCACGCCGTAGCCGCAGCGCCGCGAGCCGGGGTCGATGCCGAGCACGATCACGCGGGCATCGTAACAGACGCTGAACCGGCGTCCAGGCCAGGCCGCCACGAATCGGTGGGCCAGGGACTCGTCGCGAGGCGACGTGCCGGCCCGCCCCTCACGGCCCCCGGGGCTCGGGCGGGCGCGCCGGCGACGCCGCCTTCAGCAGCGACACCGCCGCCGCGGCGACGGCGAGGGCCGCGCCGGCGCGGAGGGCGAGGGCGTAGCCGGCGAGGAACTCCGGCCCGGCCGCGTCCGGGCCGGCCCGCGTCGCGAAGAGCGTCCCGGCGAGGCCGACGCCGGCCGCCATGCCGGCGTTCCGGGCGGTCGCGAGGAGGCCGCCCCCCGACCCGAGCCGGGCGCGCGGGAGCGCGCTCATAACGGCCGTGTTGTTCGGCGCCTGGAAGAGCCCCATCCCGACCCCGGCGACGAAGAGGTGGACCATGACCGACGGGACCGTGCTGCTCGCGCCCGCGAGGGAGAGCGTCCAGAGGGCGGCGGCGAGCACGGCCATGCCGAAGGCGGGCAGCCGGCGCGCGCCGAAGCGGTCGGAGATCCAGCCGGCGAGGGGCGACGACGCGGCGAGCGCGAGGGGCACCGCCGAGAGGACGATCCCGAGCCGGCCGGGCTCGAGCCGGAGGACGCGCGCGAGCAGGAACGGCGTGAGGAAGGTCTGGGAGAACATCGCGGCGTAGGAGAGGAACCCCGCGGCGAGCCCGAGCGAGAAGGTGGGGATCCGGAAGATCGCGGGGTCGAGGAGCGGGCCGCCCGGCGCGCCGCCCCGCGGCAGGATCCGCAGCGCCCACGCGGCGCCGGCGATCCCGACCGGCAGGTTCACGTAGAACACCCAGCGCCACGACAGGTGCGAGAGGATGAGCCCGCCGAGGGGCGGCCCGAGCGTGAGGCCCACCGCGACCACCGTCCCGATCGCGCCGAGCGCCCGACCCCGCATGTGCAGCGGGAACGCGGCGGTCACGATGGCCGTGCCGATGGCCATCATCGCGCTCGCCCCGAGCGCCTGCAGCACGCGCGCGGCGACGAGCGCGCCCAGCCCCGGGGCGAGGCCGCACAGCGCCGACCCGAGCGTGAAGACGGCGAGCCCGCCCGCGTAGAGCGCCCGGTGCCCGAGCCGATCGCCGAGCCGGCCCATGACGACGAGGGTCGCGGTGATCGCGACGAGGTACCCGTTCACGATCCACTGGAGCGCGTCCACGTGCGCGCGCAGCTCGACGCCGAGCGTCGGGAGCGCGACGTTCACGATGTTCCCGTCGAGCGTCGCCATGAGCGTGCCGACCGCGACCGCCGAGAAGGCGCGCCATGGGCGGGGCGAGGGGGCGGGCGCTGGGGCGAGGACGCGCAAGGGTCGGGGGTCCGGGTCGAGGTCGAGGTCGAGGTCGGGTCGGTGTCGCCGGTGATTCTCCCCTCTCCCGCGCCCCGCGGGGAGCCGGACGCGCGGGGCCTCCTCAGCTCGCCACGGGCGGGAACAGCGTCGGGTGCTCGGCGAGGACGATCCGGCGGAGCCTCGGCAGCGCGACGTGGAACGCGGCCGACGCGAGGAGCACGAGCACGCCCCCCGCGGCGAGCGTCCCCGGCGCGCCGAACCTGCCGGCGGCGACGCCCACGACGAGCGCTCCGAACGGCGTCACGCCGACGAACAGCATCGAGTAGAGCCCCATCACCCTCCCCCGCAGCTCCGGCGGCGCGAGCCCCTGGAGCAGCGTCATCGTCCCCGCCATCTGCGTGATGAAGCCGAACCCGGTGACCGCGAGCGCGGCCGCCGCGACCGCCGGCGTCCGCGACGCGGAGAGCGCCACGACCCCCGCCCCGAGGAGGGTCGCGCCGAGCGCGACGCGCCGGCCGAGGCCGCGCAGCCCCGTCCGCAGGAGCAGGCCGATCGCCCCGACGAGCGCGCCCCCGCCGGCGCAGGCGAGGAGCGCGCCGTACAGCCTCGCGCCTCCGCCGAGCACCTCGGAGGAGAACATCGGGAGGATCGCCTGGTACGGCATCGCGAAGAGGCTCGAGGCGGTGAGGAGCGCGAGGAGCGCCCGGACGTGCGCGGTGCGCCCGGCGTAGGCGAGCCCCTCGAGCAGGTGCGCGCGGCGGCTGCCGGTGGGCTTCGGCTGCGGCGGCGGGCGCATCGCGAGGAGCGCGTAGTACGTCCCGGCGAAGCTCGCGGCGTTGATGGCGAAGGCCCAGCCCTCGCCCACCGCCGCGACCACCGCGCCCGCGAGGGCGGGGCCGGCGACCCGCGCGGCGTTCACGATCGACGAGTTGAGCGCGATCGCGTTCGGCATGTCCTCGCCCGAGAGGTCCGCGAGCAGCGCCTGGCGCGCGGGGATCTCGAACGCGTAGGTCATCCCGAGCATCGCGGCGAGCACGAGCACGTGCCACGGCCGGACCGCGCCGGAGAGCGTGAGCACCGCGAGCAGCACGGCCTGCACGATCGCGTTCGTCTGCGTCGCGAGCACCACCCGGCGCCGCGGGTGGCGGTCGGCGATCGACCCCGCCCACACGCCGAAGAGGAACACGGGGACGGCTCCGAGGAAGTTCACGAGCCCGAGCATCCCGGCCGAGCGCGTGAGGCGCCACACGAGCCAGCCCTGCGCGACCGACTGCATCCAGGTCCCGGCGAGGGAGACGGTCTGCCCGGCGAAGAAGAGGCGCAGATCGCGGCGGCGGAGCGAGCGGAGCGCGTGCGGGAGCCGCCAGGTCCGCCGAGGGTCCGCGCCGGCGGGGTCCGTGTCCATGCGTCAGAGCTGGATCTGCGCGCCCATCTCGACGACCCGGTTGGGCGGCAGGCCGAAGAACGAGCTCGCCGTCTGGGCGTTGCGCGCCATGACGATGAAGAGCTTCTTGCGCCAGGTCGCCATCCGCGACGGCCCGGTGGGGAGCAGCGTCTCGCGCCCGAGGAAGTAGGTCGTCTCCATCGGGACGATCCGCAGCTTCGGGCCCGGCCCCGGCCGCCTCGGGAGCGAGTCGAGCAGCGCGGGGACGTCGGGCGTCTCCATGAAGCCGTAGTGCGCCACCACCTGGTGGAAGCCGCTGCCGAGCTCCCGGGCGCTCACCCGCTCGAGCTCCGGCACGCTCGGGATCTCGTCGGTGATGAGCGAGACCAGGATCACCCGCTCGTGAAGCACCTTGTTGTGCTTCAGGTGGTGGAGCAGGACCGGCGGGACGTTCCCGACGTTGCCGGTCATGAACACCGCCGTCCCGGCCACGCGCTGCGGCGCCTTGCGGGCGATCTCGGCGAGGAACAGGTCGAGGGGCAGGCCCGCGCCCCGCATCTGTTCGGCGAGGACCTCCCGTCCCTTCTTCCAGGTCGAGAAGAGCGTGAAGACGAGCGCGCCCGCGGCGAGGGGGAACCAGCCGCCCTCCTCGATCTTCACGAGGTTCGCGCCGAAGAAGGCGGCGTCGACGGACAGGAAGAGGATCGTGACGGGGAACGCGGCCCACGGCGGCCACCGCCAGCGGTCGCGGGCGACGCGGTGGAAGAGGAGCGTCGTGATCATCATGGTCCCGGTGACGGCGATGCCGTAGGCGGCGGCGAGCGCCGACGACGACCGGAACCCGAGCACGAGGGCGACCGTGGCGGTGCCGATCGCCCAGTTCACCTCCGGCACGTAGATCTGCCCGATCTCGGTCTGGGACGTGTGGCGGATGGTGACGCGCGGGGAGTACCCGAGCTGCACCGCCTGGCGCGTGAGCGAGAAGGCGCCGGAGATGAGGGCCTGGGAGGCGACGATCGCGGCGAGCGTCGCGATCGCGATCGTGGGGTAGAGCGCCCAGGACGGCGCGAGCATGTAGAACGGGTTCACGGCCGCGGCGGGGTCGTGCAGCAGCATCGCGCCCTGCCCCATGTAGTTGAGGAGCAGCGCCGGCATCGCGAAGCCGAGCCACGCGACCCGGATCGGCCGCTTCCCGAAGTGGCCCATGTCCGCGTACAGCGCCTCGCCGCCCGTGATGACGAGGACGACGGCGCCGAGCACGAGGAACCCGTGCCAGCCGTGCTCCTGGAAGAACCGGACGGCGTGGACCGGGCTCACCGACCGGAGGATCCGCGGGTCGAGCGCCACGCCGCGCAGGCCGAGGAGCGCGATCGCGACGAACCAGATCACCATGATCGGCCCGAACACCGCGCCGACGGTCGCCGTGCCGCGCTTCTGGAACACGAAGAGCAGGACGAGGATGGCGACGGAGAGCGCGGGCACGACGTGCTGCGAGAGCAGCGGCGCCGCCACGGCGACGCCCTCCACCGCGCCGAGCACCGAGATCGCCGGGGTGATGACGCCGTCTCCGTACAGGAGCGCCGCGCCGAAGAGCCCCATGACGAGGAGCGCGTGCCGGCCGGCCTTCGTCGTCTCCGCCTGGCCGACGAGCGCGAGGAGCGCGAGGATGCCGCCCTCGCCGCGGTTGTCCGCGCGCATCACGAAGGAGAGGTACTTGAACGTGACGACGAAGGTCATCGCCCAGAACACGAGCGAGACGACGCCCAGCACGTTCTGCGGCTCGGGCGTCACCGAGTGCGTCCCGGCGAAGCACTCCTTGAGCGCGTAGAGCGGGCTCGTCCCGATGTCCCCGTAGACGACGCCGAGCGCGCCGAGCGCGAGCTTCGCGAGCGTCGCCCCGCGCGGCGCGGCCCGCGGTCCCGTGTGGAGCGGGGTCGGCACCGGCGCCGGCGTGGAGGCGGGAGCCGCTGCGTGTGAGGGGGTGTCGGACATCCGAGCGGGGGGAGGCGCACAGTAAACAGATCGTGGACCGCCCGTCGAGACCTCCGCGGCCGGCCCTCCGACCCGCTCGGATCCCGCCGTAAGCACGGGTCATTCCGTCGCAAAGCCGCCTGGCGAAAGGTCGATCGTCCGTCCGATTGCCTGCGGGCCGGGCGCCCGCCGCGCGCCGCCCGCGCAGGCGGACCGCGCGGCCGCGGCGCTTCGCCGGTATCTTCGCGCGCCGTGCCCGGGTCGCCCCGCCCCCTCCGCGCCGAGCTCGCCCCGCTCGTGCGGCTCGCGCTGCCGCTCGCCGTGGCGCAGGGCGGGCAGTCGCTCATGGGCGTCGTGGACACCGCGATCGTCGGGCGGGCGGGCGCGCTCCCCCTCGCCGGCGTCGGGCTCGGGAACGCGCTCTTCATGGCGCTCTCGATCTTCGGGATGGGCGTCATGCACGGGCTCGATCCCCTCGTGTCGCAGGCGCTCGGCGCGGGCGACGCGCCGCGGGCGCGGCGCCTCCTGTGGCAGGGCGCGTGGCTCGCCGCCGGCCTGTCCGCGGCGCTCGCCGTGCCGTTCGTCGCCGCGCCGCCGCTCCTCGCGCCGCTCGGGATTTCGCCCGACCTCGCGCGCCAGGCCGGGCGGTACCTGCTCTGGCGGCTCCCGGGCCTGCCGTTCTTCCTCGCCTTCCTGGGCGTGCGCGCCTACCTGCAAGGGCTCGGCGCGGGCCGGCCGATGGTGATCGCGACCGTCGTCG
>DASVZX010000345.1:0-9498 GCA_036391435.1 Anaeromyxobacter sp.
GGGGCCGCGGCGCGTGTGGCCGGCGCAGGCGCGAGGCGCGCGGCGACCCGTCCCGCGGCGCGCCCGAGCGACCGGACGAGCTCGGAGCGGCGGAGGACGTCGAGGAACCAGGACTCCATGGGCACGACCTGGCCGCTCTCCTCCACCCGGAACTTCTGCGCCCACACGACGAGCGGGCGCCACAGCAGCTGGTCGAGCGCGACGATCATCGCGGTCATCGCCAGGACCGCGGCGAGCATGGCGCGCCCGTTCCCGGCCGCGACCGCGACGCTCATGTACGACCCGAGCCCGGGCAGGCGGAAGTCCCGGTCCCCGAGGACGAACGCCTCGCTCACCATGAGGAAGAACCACCCGCCCGCCATGCTCATCATGCTGTTCCACACGAGGCCGATGGCGGCGAAGGGGAGCTCGAGCGCGCGGAGCCGCTGCCAGCGGCCGAACCGCGCGAACGTCGCCACCTCGGACAGGTCGGTGGGGATCGACTTCAGCGAGTGGTAGAAGCTGAAGGTCATGTTCCAGGCCTGGCCGGTGAAGATCATGATCACCGACGCCAGCTCGAGCCCGACGTTGCTGTGCGGGAAGGCGGCGACGAGGCCGAGCACGAGCCCGGGCATGAACCCGAGCACGGGGATGCTCTGGAGGATGTCGAGCGCCGGGATGAGCACGCGCTCCGCGACGCGATCGCGCGCCGCCCAGTAGCCGTAGCCGAGCGTGAAGAGGAGCGAGAGGACGTACGCCGCGAGGCCGCGCGACAGCGAGAGGAGCGCGTAGCCCGGGAGCGCCCGGAGCGAGAGGTCGATCTCCACGGCGGGCCGGAGCGCGCCCGTCCACTCGCGCGCCAGGCCGACGAGCCCGTAGATCGCGGCGCCCACGGCGGCCGCGAGCGCGAGGTCGAGCCAGCCGACCCGGCGCGAGCGGTCGAGGAACGCGATCGCCTGCCCGAACGCCAGCACGACCCGGCGCATCCCGAGCCCGCGGCGCGGCGCCCCGTGCGGCGGCGCGCTGCCGCCGGCGGGGCGCGCCGCCTCGTCCTGCGTCGCGCTGGGTCGCCCGGCGTCCACGCGCGGACGCTAGCAGGGAGGGAGCGCGCGCGCCTCCAGAAACGAGAGGGCAGGACGGCCGCCGGGGGCGATCGTCCGCGAACGCGCGCCGGCCCGTAGGGGTGGGCCGCCCGCCGCGGTCCCGGCGCCCGGTCCGGCGGACCCAGGGCCCGGGGCGGGCGTTCGCGACGCGCCGGAGATCTTCGGCGCGGGCGACCTCACGGGATCGGCGGGCGCGGGCCGCCCGGTGCCCGGCCGGAGGGCTAGCGGCCCGGCAGCGACAGCTCGGCGGCGGTCCCGCCGCCGTCGCGGGGGCGCAGCGCGAGGTCGCCGCCGTGCTGCCGCGCGATGGCGCGGGCGATGGTGAGGCCGAGCCCGCTGCCGGTCGGCTTGGTCGTGACGCCCGGCTGCCAGACGAGCTCGCCGAGCGCGGCGTCGACGCCCGGCCCCCGATCGAGCACGCGCACGCGCGCGCCGCCGTCCTCCGCGGCGGCGGCCTCGAGCGACACCGTCGCGCCGCGCGGGCTCGCCTCGATGGCGTTCTGCACGAGGTTGATGAGCACCTGCTTCACCTTGCGCGGGTCGCAGCGGACGCGCACGGCGCCGGCCGCGGCGACGACGTCCACCCCGCGCTCCCGGCCCATCCCCTCGTGGAGCGCGGCGGTCTCGCGGCAGAGCGCCGCGAGATCGCAGCTGCCGAGGGCGAGCGGCACGAGGGGGCGCGAGAGATCGAGGAAGCCGTCCAGGACCGACTGCATCCGGTCGACCTCGCCGCGGAGGACCGCGAGCCGCTCGGCCGCCTTCCCTTCCGCGAGGTCGCGGGCGAGGAGCGACGCGAGGCCCTTCACGCTCGCGAGCGGGTTCTTGAGCTCGTGCGCGATCTCGCCGGAGAGGGCCGTCAGCTCCTCGGCGCGCTCGGCGTGGGCGCGGAGCGACTCCTGCTGGGCGTGGAGGGTGCGCCGGAGGGTCCGCAGGAGCGTCGTCCGCGTGACGCGGCCGAGGCCGGTGGCCGCGGCGACCACGATCGACCCGACGAGCGCGATCGCGGTGAGGAGCGCGGGCGTGCCGCCGCCGCCGAGCGCGGCGGGCTGGAAGGCGATCGGCGGCGCGCGCAGGGCGACCGCCCACATGGTCCACAGCGCCGCGATCTGGAGCCCGGGCACGACGAGGTGGAGCGGGTACGGCGAGAAGATCGCGTTCAGCGCCGCGAAGAAGAAGAGCGCGAACAGGAACGGGCTCTCGAGCCCGCCGCTCGCGAACGAGACCGTCGAGACGGCGAGCGTCGCGAAGACGAGGTTGAGGGGCGCCGCGGCCGGCGTGAAGCCGCTCCGCCGGAACCGGAGCCACTCGACGATCACGAACACCGCGACGGCGATCCCCACCGTCGCGAGCACGGCGCGCCGCCACGGCGTGACGTCCACGGCGGCGAGCCAGGCGAGCAGCCCGAGGACGACCGGGACGAGGGCGAGCCGGACGACGACCATCCGGCCGAACAGGCGCGACAGCTCCTCCCGCTCGGCCTCCTCGTGCCCCGGGGGCAGCGCGTCCGGCTCGCCCGGGAGGGCGGTCCGCGGGGCGATGTGCCGGGCGTCGCGCACGCTAGCGTCCCGCGGCGCGGTCGAGCCCGACCGCGGCCTGCGCGAGCCGCGCCCGCGCGTCGGCGAGGCCGACGTCGGCGAGGTAGAGCCGGTCGTTCGCGTCGATCACGTCGAGCGAGGACGCGACGCCGGCCTCGAAGCCGCGGCGCGCCGACGCGGCGGCGTCGGAGGCGAGCCGCCGCTGCGACTCGGCGAGGCGGAGCCGCTCGGCCGCGACCGACACGTCCCGCGACGCGTCCACCACGTCCTGGACCACCGCGAGCCGCTGGGCCTCCTCCCCCGCCCGCGCCGCCGAGAGCTGCGCCTGCGCCTGCCGCAGCTTGCCGTACCGGAAGCCGCCGTCGTAGAGCGGCCAGACGAGGTCCAGGGTCACGCGCCAGCCGTCCTTCTCGCCCGTCGGGTACGCCGTGTCCGACGCGAAGTAGGAGGCGCTCGCGGAGACCTGCGGGGCGAGGCGGGCCCAGGCCGACTTCACGCCCGCCTCGGCAGCGGCCACCTGCGCGCGCTGGGCCGCCAGCTCGGGCCGGGCCTCGAGCGCGCCGCGCGCGAGCGCGTCGGGCGCGGCGGCGTCCGGCGGCGGCGCGAGCTCCGGCACGACGACCCGCACCGGGCGGTCGCGGCCGAGCAGGACGCCGAGGCCGAAGCGGCTCCGCTCGAGGTTCGCGCGGGCCTGGGCGAGGTCGCTCTCGCGCCGCGTCAGCTCGGTCTCGGCGCGCAGCCGGTCGAGCGGCGGAGAGGTCCCCGCCGCGACGCGGCGCGCGGCGCTGCGCTCGAGCTCGGCCGCGCTCTTCACGGCCGCGTCGGACGCGACGACGAGCTCCTCCGCGGCGCGGGACGCGTGGGCCGCCTGGACGAACGACGTCTTGAGGTTCCGGCGGGCCGCCTCGACGGAGGCGTCCGACGCCCGCTCCGCGTCCCTCGCCGCGGCGACGTCCCACCACGACGACGGCGCGAGGAGCGGCACCCGCGCGGAGCCCTGGACGGTCAGGGAGTGGAGCGGCTGGAGGATGACCGTCCGCGGGAGCGGGGCGATCGGCGGCGGGATGGTGAGCTCCGCCGCGTCGCGGTTGCGGAGCGCCTGGGCCTGCGCGGTGAGCGTGGGGAGGAGCGCCGACCACGACTGCCGCACGAGCGCGCTCGCCTCGGCGCCGCGGGCGCGCGCCTGGGCGAGGGTCGGGTTCGCGCGGTCGAGCTCGTCGAGCGCCGCCTGGAGCGGCAGCTCCTCGACGGCGGGCAGGGCGACGGCGGGCGCCTCGGGCGCGGGCGTCGCCCCGGGGGCGGCGCTCGCGAGGGCGGCGAGGGCGAGCGCGGCTGCGGTCGGGAGGGTCACCATGCCGGCCCGAGGAGCAAGCCCGGTGCCGACCGGAAATGCCCCGTGATCCGCCGGAAGACGCGCGGCCGGTGTAAGGGGTCCCGAACGGCGCGTCGGATCTCCTTACACGTCGCGCGGCCCGTTCCGCCCCCCGCGCGGCGAAACCCCGCCGATTTCGCGGGCGCGCGGCGACCGCCGGCGCGGCACGCCGCTTGCCCCTGGAGCGGGGCGACCCGCCGACCGGGCGGGGGAGGAGCCGCATGCGCCGCGTCCTGATCGTCCTCGCCGCCGTCGTCGTCGTGCTCACCGCCCTCATCACGCTCCGCCTGTGGACGCAGGCGCGGGCGCTCTCGGCGCCCTCGGGCGGCTCGGGCGAGGTGGAGGGCACGATCGTGGACCTCTCCTCCCGGGTGGGCGCCCGGATCGCCGAGCTGCGCGTGCGCGAGGGGCAGGTGGTGAAGAAGGACGACCTGCTCGTGCGGCTCGACTGCTCGGACCCGCAGGCGCAGCTCGCCGAGGCGGAGGCGCGGCTCGCGGCGGCGCAGGCGCAGGCCGCCGCCGCGGGCGCGCAGGCGAAGGCGTCGGAGCGCAGCCGGCTCGCCGCCTCCGCCTCGCGCGAGGCCGCCGCCGCGCAGGCGGAGGCGCTCGAGGCGCAGCGCGACGCGGCCGTCCGCCAGGCGAAGCGGCTCGCCTCGATCCCGGAGGACGTCGCCGCGTCGAGCGTCGATCAGACCGAGGCGAGCGCCTCCGGCCTCACCCGGCAGGCGGCCGCGGCGCGCGCCCAGGCGGCCGCGAGCGGCGAGCAGGCCCGCGCGGCGGAGTCGGGGATCCACGCGGCGTCGGCGCAGGCGCAGGCCGCGCTCGCCCAGGTGAAGGCCGGCGAGGCGCAGGTCGCCCGCGCGCGGCTGCTCGTGGACGAGTGCGACGTGCGAGCGCCGCGGGACGCCGAGGTCGCGAAGCTGCCGCACGAGGCGGGCGAGCTCGTCCAGCCCTCGACGACGCTCGTGCGGCTCGTGGACCTCTCCGAGGTGACCGCCACCTTCTACCTGCCGAACGCGGAGATCGGGGCGGTGAAGCCGGGCGGCCGGGCGAAGATCGTCGCGGACGCCTGGCCGGGCGAGACGTTCGAGGGGACCGTGAAGACCGTCGCCCTCGAGGCGGAGTTCACGCCGCGCAACATCCAGACCCGCACCGACCGCGACCGGCTCGTCTACCCGATCGAGGTCGTCGTCGCGAACCGGGACGGCAAGCTCCGCGACGGCATGCCGGTCCAGGTCACGCTCGAGCGCGGGGGCGCGCGGTGACCGAGGCCGCGGCCGCGCCGGCGCTCGAGGCGCTCGGGCTCGAGAAGCGCTTCGGCGCGGTGCGCGCGCTCGCGGGCCTCTCCTTCCGCGTCGAGCGCGGCGAGCTCTACGGGCTCGTCGGCGCCGACGGCGCGGGGAAGACCACCGCGATGCGCGCCCTCACCGGGCTCGTCGCGCTCGACGCGGGCGAGGCGCGGGTGCTCGGGATGGATCCGTCGAGCCCGCGGGTGCGGGAGCGGATCGGGCTCATGCCGCAGCAGTACAGCCTCTACCGCGACCTCACCGTCGAGGAGAACCTCCACTTCTTCGCGCGGCTCGCCGCCCTGCCGCGGGCCGTGTACCGGGAGCGAAAGGCGCGGCTCCTCGGCATCACCCGGCTCGCCCGGTTCGGCGACCGTCGCGCGGACCAGCTCTCCGGCGGCATGTACAAGAAGCTCGCCCTCGCGTGCGCGCTGCTGCACGAGCCGGAGGTGCTGCTCCTCGACGAGCCCACCAACGGCGTCGATCCGGTGTCCCGCCGCGAGCTGTGGGAGCTCCTCTACGAGTTCGTGCAGTCGGGCATGGCCGTCGTGATCTCGACGCCGTACATGGACGAGGCGGAGCGCTGCTCGCGCGTCGGGCTCGTGCAGGCCGGGCGGCTCCTGCTCGAGGGGCGCCCCCGGGAGCTGCTCGCAGCGAGCGGCCGGTCCTCCTTCGAGGACCTGTTCGTCCACGCGGTGGAGCAGGCGCGGGGCCCCGGGGCGCCCGCGCCGGGAGGGCCGGCGTGAGCGCCACGGTCGTCGCCCGGGAGCTCACCCGCCGCTTCGGCGCGTTCACGGCCGTGGACCGCGTGTCGTTCGAGGTCGAGCGGGGCGAGATCTTCGGCTACCTGGGCGCGAACGGCGCCGGGAAGTCCACCACCATCCGGATGCTCATCGGGCTCGTCGCGCCCACCGGCGGGAGCGCGAGCGTCGCCGGCCACGACGTCGCGACCGAGCGCGAGGCGGTGAAGGCCTCGATCGGCTACATGAGCCAGAAGTTCTCCCTCTACCTCGACCTCCCCGTGATGGAGAACCTCGCCTTCTTCGGCGCGGCGTACGGGCTCGAGGGGAAGGCGCTGCGCCTGCGCGCGGGCGAGCTGCTCGAGCGCGTCGGCCTCGCCGGCAGCGAGGATCAGACCACGGGCGACCTGCCCGGCGGCCTCCGCCAGCGGCTCGCGCTCGCGAGCGCCCTCATGCACGCGCCGCCGGTGGTCTTCCTCGACGAGCCGACCGCGGGCGTGGACCCCGTCGCCCGCCGGGCGTTCTGGGCCCTCATCCGCGAGCTCGCGGCGGCCGGGACGACGGTGTTCGTGACGACCCACTACCTCGACGAGGCCGAGTACTGCCGCCGCATCGGGCTCATGGTGGACGGGAAGCTCGTGGCGCTCGACACGCCCGCCGGGCTGAAGCGCACCTGGGTTCCCGAGCGGGTGGTGGTGGCGCGCGGCCGCGGCCTCGGCGGCGCGGAGCGGGCCCTGCGCGAGACGCCCGGCGTCCGCGCGGTGGCGCCGTTCGGCGCCGCGCTCCACGTGCGGGTCGACCCCGCCGCCCTCGACGCCGCCGGGGTGGCGGCGGTCCTCTCCGGCGCGGGCGCCGCAGGGGTGGAGGCCGAGGAGGCGGCGCCCTCGCTCGAGGACGTGTTCCTCGCCGTGGTCGGCGCGGACGGGAAGGAGGCCGCGTGACCGGGGTCCCCGAGCGCGACGCCGCCGGACGGCTGCGGAGGTCCCTCGTCCGGATCGGCGCGATGGCGTGGAAGGAGACGATCCACGTGCGCCGGGATCCGCGCACGCTCGCGCTCGCGCTCGTCATGCCGGTCGTCATGCTGTTCCTCTTCGGGTACGGCGTCTCGATGGACCTCGACCACCTGCCCGTCTCGGTCGCGGACCTCGACCGGAGCGACGCCTCGCGCGCGCTCGCCCGCGCGCTGGGGGCGCAGGGGGAGATCGACGTCGTCGCGCGCAAGGGCGCGGAGGAGGCCGAGGCGCTCTTCCGGAAGGGGGTCGCGGTCGCCGCGGTCGTCGTGCCGGAGGGCTACGCGAAGGACCTCGCCCGCGGGCGACGGACGCCGGTGCAGCTCGTCGTGGACGGCGCCGATCCCGTCGTCGGGAACCAGGTCGTCCAGAAGGTGGAGGCGATCGTGCGATCCGAGACGCAGCGGCTCGCCGGCCTCGAGGCGGCGCGCCAGGCGCCGCCGATCCAGGTGAGGATCTGGACGCTCTACAACCCGGAGGGCCGCTCGGCCCTCTACATGGTCCCGGGGCTCGCCGCCTGGCTCCTCGCCATCACGGCGGTCATGCTCACCGCGCTCGCGATCGCGGGGGAGTGGGAGCGCGGGTCCATGGAGCAGCTCTTCGCGACGCCGGTGGGGCGGTTCGAGATCATCGCCGGCAAGCTCCTGCCGTACCTCGTGCTCGGCCTCCTCACCTTCCAGCTCGTGCTCGCCTTCGGGATGGTCGCGTTCGACCTGCCCGTGCGCGGGAGCCTGCTCCTCGTCGCGGCCCTCGGCCTCGTCTTCCTCGCCGGCATGCTCGGGCAGGGGCTCCTCGTCTCGGTGCTCTCGAAGAACCAGCTCGTCGCGACGCAGGCGGGCGCGCTCTCGGCGATGCTCCCGTCGATCGTCCTCTCCGGGATGATCTTCCCCGTGGAGAACATGCCGCGCCCGCTCCAGGCGGTCGCGTCGATCGTGCCCGCCAAGTACCTCGTGCACGGCCTGCGGGGCGTGCTCCTCAAGGGCAACGGGCTCGACGTCGTCTGGAAGGACCTCCTCGGGATGGCCCTCTTCGCCGCCGCGGTGCTCGCGATCGCGACGCTCCGGTTCAAGCGGAGGATCGCGTGACCGCCCCGTCCGCCCGCCTGCAGATCTCCGCCGTCTTCCGCAAGGAGGTGCGCCAGACCCTCCGCGACCGGCGGGTCATGTTCATGCTGATCTTCGCGCCGCTCGTCCAGACGGTGGTCCTCGGCGCGGCGGTCGACTTCGACGTGGACCGCGTGCCGACGCTCGTCGTGGACCGCGACGGGAGCGCCGAGAGCCGGGAGCACGCGCGCCGCCTGCTCGCGGACGGCACCCTGCTCCGGTCCGGCGGCGCCGAGTCGGCGGAGGAGGCGGTGCGCGAGATCGACGACGGGCGCGCGGCCGCCGCCATCGTCCTCCCGCCGCGGCTCGGCGCGGACCTCCTCGCCCGGCGCCCCGCCGAGGTCCAGGTGGTGCTCGACGGGACGGATCCGAACCGCGCCGCGGCCGCGGGCGCCGCCGCGTCCGGCTACTTCGGCGGCGTGGGCGAGGCGCTCGCGCGGGAGCGGCTGCGGGCGGCGGGACGGCCGGAGCCGGCGCAGATCGCGATCGCGCCGCGCATCGCCTACAACCCGCGGCTCAAGACCGCGCCGTACATCGTGCCCGGCATCGCGGCGATGCTCCTCGTCATCGTGACGACGCTCGTCACGGCGATGGGCCTCGCCCGCGAGCGGGAGAGCGGGACGCTGGAGCAGGTGCTCGTGACGCCCCTGCGCCCGATCTGGCTCCTGCTCGGCAAGCTCCTCCCGTTCCTCTTCATCGGGATCCTCGACGTGGGGCTCCTCCTCGCCGTGGGGACCTGGCTGTTCGCCGTGCCGCTGCGGGGGAGCCTGCTCGTCGGCTTCCTGGGCGTCGTCCTGTACCTCTTCTCGACCCTCGGGATGGGGCTCCTCATCTCGACGCTCTCGCAGACGCAGCAGCAGGCCTTCCTCGGCGGGTTCCTCTTCGTCATGCCGGCGATCCTGCTCTCCGGCGTCATGACGCCCATCCGCGCCATGCCCGGGTGGCTCCAGGCGTTCACGCTCCTGAACCCCCTCCGCCACTTCGCGGAGGTGATCCGGGGCGTCCTCCTGCGCGGCGCGGGGCTCTCTGACCTGTGGTTCCAGCTCGCCATGCTCGCGGTCATCGGCGGCGCGGTGATGGGGCTCGCCGCCGTGCGGTTCCGCACCCAGGTCGCCTAGGATCCGGGGCGTGGGCGAGGGCGATCGCGAGCGCTGGAACGCGAGGTACGCGGAGGAGGCGGAGACGCCCGCGCCGTCGCCGTTCCTCCTGTCGCTCGACGACGTCCTCCCCCGCCGCGGGCGCGCGCTCGACGTCGCCGGCGGCTCGGGCCGGAACGCGCTCTGGCTCGCGCGGCGCGGCCTCGACGTCACCCTCGCCGACGTCTCCGACGTCGCGCTCGCCCGCGCGGCGCGCGCGGCGCGCGACGCCGG
>DASVZX010000346.1:0-8064 GCA_036391435.1 Anaeromyxobacter sp.
CGCGACGGGCGGACCGCCGGGCGCCGGGCCGGCGGGGAGGGGCGGGGCGGCCCGGGGCAGGATCGAGACGCCGTGCTTCGCGACGAGCTCGCGCGTCTCCGGGTCGTTCGGCGAGGCCTCGGCGGCGCGGCGCAGGGCGGCCTCGCCCTGCTCGCGGTCCCCGAGCCGGAAGTGCAGCACGCCCGCGAGCCGGTTCGCGGCGGTGAACGTCGGGTACGCGGCGACGACGGCCTGGAGCTCCTCGAGCGCCTTGCGATCCTTTCCCTGCTCGGCGTAGACGCGCGCGAGCAGCACCTTCGCGGCGGGATCGTCGGGGTGCGCCTTCACGCCTTTCTTGCAGACGACCATCGCCTCCATGAACCGGCCCATGCCGAGGTACGCCTCGGTCAGGGGTCGGTACGCGTCCGACGCGGGGTCCGCGGCGAAGGCGTGCTCGAGTGCGGAAAGCTCAGCGGCCGTCGTGGGTTTCGTGGGCGCGGGCATCTGGCCGAACCGGTCTAGCAAGGGGACCCGGGCGAGTCAAACGGAGGTTCGCGGGCCTTGACACCCCCTCCTCCGAACCGTTAAGGATGCGTTCCCCGACGCGCGGGGAAAGACCTCGTGGGGCTGTAGCTCAGCTGGGAGAGCGCTAGAATCGCACTCTAGAGGTCGTCGGTTCGATCCCGATCAGCTCCACCAATCTCCGCGGGCCCGGTCGCGCGACCGGGCCCGCCTCTTTTCGGGGTCAGGCGCCCCCACCCCCGACCACATGCACCGTGCGTGTCGGGAAGGCGAACGCCGTCCCGGCGCGCTCCACGACGGCCATGAGCTCCAGGAGCACGTCCTGGCGGATCGCGGTGAACTCGTTCCAGTCGGACGTCGCGAACCACGCCATGACCTCGACGTTGAGCGTCGACTCCCTGAACTCCGTGAAGCGGACCGACGACCCCTCCGTCCAGAGCTTCGGCTGCGCGCGCAGCGCCGCCTCGACGCCCGCCAGGACGGCCCGCAGCTGCGCCGCGGTCGTGCCGTAGGCGAGCCCGAGGTTCGCGTACAGCCGGATGCGGTCGCGGACGGCGAAGGTCTCGGCGCGCATGTCGGCGAGCTTGCCGTTCGGGAAGCTGACGAGGGTCCGGTCGAGGGTCCGGATCCGCGTGGAGCGCATCCCGATGGTCTCGACCGTGCCGACGACGTCCTCGATGCGCACGAAGTCGCCCACCCGGAACGGCTGGTCCACGCCGATCGCGACCGAGCCGAACAGGTTCTCGACCGTCTTCTGGGCGGCGAGCGCGAGGGCGATGCCGCCGATGCCGAGGCCGGCGAGGAGGCTCGCCACCTGGAACCCGAGCTCGTTCAGGACCGCGACGAGGCCGAGCGCGAGCAGCACGATCTTCCCGACCTTGCGGCCGAGCGGGAGGATCCCGACGACGCCGGGGCTCGCGCGGGTCCAGGGACCCGTGCTCGCCGCGGCGAACGCCACGTCCACCACGCGGAACCCGGCCCAGAACAGGGTGAGGTAGGTCGCGGCGCGGAGCACGTGGTGCACCACCGCGGACTCCTCCTCGCCGAGGCCGAGCCAGGCGTGGAACGCGGTGAACACCGCGATGGCCCAGAGCCCGGTGAGCGGCCGCGCGACCCGCTCGAGGAGGAGGTCGTCCCAGCGCGTCTCGGTGCGCGCGGCGAGGTGGCCGAGGATCCGCCGCGTCGCGAACCCGAGCGCGGCCCCGAGCGCGAGCGCGAGCGCGACGAGCGCCGGGATGGCGACCCACTGCCACCAGAGGAGGCCGCGCGGGCCGGGGCGCAGGAGCGGCCCGGGCAGGTGGCCCTCCAGCCACGGCCGGGTCTCGTCGCCCTGCACCGGGGCCGGACCGGGAAGCGCCTGCGGCGCGCGGCGCCGCGCCGGCTGCGCGGCGGCGTCGGGCGGGGGCCAGGCGGCCGTCTGCGCCGGCGCGGGGAGCGGCACGAGAGACAGCGCGAGGGCGAGCGCGGCGGCGCGGGCGGGGGCGAGCATCGCGCGAAGGATAGCGCAGCGCGACCGCGGGCCGCGTTACATTGAGGGCGGAGGCCGCGGATGGCGATCGTCCCGATGGACAGCTTCGAGGAGGGGACCGAGATCGTCCGCGTGTACCTCGCGGCGTCGCTCTCGGAGGCCCAGGCGGCCGAGCGCGTCCTGACCGGGGCGGGCCTCGAGTACGCCGTCGAGGTGGAGGAGCTCGTGACGCGCACGCTCTTCGGCCTCGGCGCGACCCGGCGCGGCGCGGGACTCTGGGTGCGCGCGGCGCTGCTCGAGGCGGCGGCCGACGCGCTCGAGCGCGCCGGCCAGGTCGCGGGGCTGGTGGACCGCGGCGCCCCGCGCTAGGGCGCGGCGAGCGGCCGGCGCGTCCCGCCTCGCGGAGCATGCCCGGCTCCGAGCCCGGGCCGGAGCGCGGGAGCCCGGAGCCGGGAGCGTCCTACGCCTTCGGCTTCGGCGCCGGCTTGCCCTTCTCGAACGCGGCGCCGGGGCCGTACTTCGCGACGATCTTCTTCTTCGTGTCGAGCCCCGTCGTCTCGATGACGAAGTTCGGCACGCGCCGGGCGCGATTGTCCGCCACCCACTTCGTGATCTCGCCGCGCCGCGCCCGCCGGGCGGCCGAGCCCCCGCGGACGCGCACGCCGCTCGCGAGCTCGCGCGAGACGCCGTCCCTCACGAGGTCGGTGAACTGCTTCGCGACGGCGGAGGAGACGCGGGCGACGACGTCGGCGGCGGCATCGCGGACGAGGGCGTCGAGCGAGGCGGTGCGAACGGGCCTGGGCATTCGATGGGCTCCTTGGTTGACCGCACGATAGCGTGAGGCCTTCCCGATTGCCACATATTTGATTGGACGGGGTTGCAATGCGCCCGCGGACGGTCACGGCCGCGGGCGCGGCCCCCGGGACGTCGCGCGCGGCGGGGACGTCCGGGCCCGGAGCCGGTCGAGCGCGGCGAGCAGGTCCGGGGCGCCGTCCAGCACCGGGAGGAGCGGATCGGCGCGGAGCCGCCGGGCCCGCGCCGGCACGTTCCGGATGGTGAACGCCGAGGGGTCGAGCCGCCCGTTCACCTCGCTCCAGCGGAGCGGCGTCGACACCGGCGCCCCCGGCCTGGGGCGGACGGCGTAGGGCGCGGCGATCGTCTTCCCCCGGCCGTTCTGGAGGTAGTCGAGGTAGACGCGGCCGCCGCGGTCGCCGATCGCCCGCGCGGTCGTCCCGAGGTCCGGGTGCTCGGCCTCGAGCGCGCGCGCGAGCAGCTCGCCGAGCGTGCGCGCCTGGGCGTGGTCGAGCCGCCCGCCGAGCGGCACGAGCACGTGCAGCCCCTTCTGCCCGGTGGTCTTCGGGTACGAGGGCAGCCCCAGCTCCTCGCACAGGTCGTGGAGCGCGCGCGCGAGCGCCACGACGTGCGCGAAGGGCGCCTCCTTGGGATCGAGGTCGACGACGCACCAGTCCGGGCGCTCGAGGTCCGGCGCGCGGCTCGCCCACACGTGGATCGGGATCGTGCCGAGGTTCGCGAGCCAGGCGAGCCCGTCGGCGTCGTCCACGAGGAAGTGGTCGAGGTCGCGCCCGTCCTCGTTCTCGATCCGCACCGTGCGGATCCACTCCGGCCGCCACTCCGGCGCGTCCTTCTGGAAGAAGCTCTTCCCGTCGATCCCGTCCGGGTAGCGCGTGAGCACGAGCGGCCGGTCCTTCAGGAAGGGCAGCATGTGCGGGGCGATGGCCCGGTAGTACGCGACGACGTCGCCCTTCGTGATCCCGCCGGCCGGGAACCAGACCTTGTCCGCGTTCGTGACCTCGAACGCGCGCGGCGCCCGCGCGCCCGGGGCCGGCGCCCGCGCCGCGACCGGCGGCGGCGCAGCGTGCGCGTGCGGGGGCTCGCGCGCGGTCTCCTCCGGGCGCTCGTCGTCGCGCACCCGCAGGAACACGGGCTGGCGGAGGAGCCCCTCCGCCGTCCACTCGGTGAACCGGACCTCGACGACCACCTCCGGCTCCACCCAGGTGTTGCCGCGCCCCCTCGGCAGGGGCCCGCCGCACGGCGGCGTCCTCCGCGCGCGCGGGGCGAGCCGGGCGTGCAGGTCCGCGAGCTGACGCTCCGTGAAGCCGGCGCCGACGCTGCCGGCGAAGACGTAGCCGTCCCCCTCGCGCGCGGCGAGCAGGAGCGCGCCGAAGCCCGCGCGCGCGCCCCGCGGACGCGTGAAGCCGACGACGGCGAGATCGGCGGTCCGGAGCGCCCGCACCTTGCGCCACGCGGGCGAGCGGACGCCGGCGCGGTACGGCGCGTCGGCGCGCTTCGCGACGATCCCCTCGAGGCCGCGCGCCTCGACCTCTCTCCAGAGGTCCTCCCCGCGCGCCTCGACGTGGTCCGCGTACCGGACCGGCCCGAGCCGCGGGACCACGCCGGCGAGGATCCGCTTGCGGTCGGCGAGCGGCAGCGGGCGCAGGTCGAGGCCGCCCACCGAGAGCAGGTCGAAGGCGAACAGCGTCGCGGGCCGCTCGACCGAGGCGCGCGCGACGTCGTCGGGCCGCGCGAGCTGCGCCCGCTGCTGCAGCGCCTGGAACGACGGGCGGCCGTCGGGCGCGAGCACCACCACCTCGCCGTCGAGCACGGCGTCCCCGGGGAGCATCTCGAGCGCCTTCACGACCTCGGGGAAGATCGCCGTCGCGTCGTCGCCGCTCCGGTAGACGAGGCGCGCGCGGCTCCCCTCGCGCACGGCGAGGCAGCGGTAGCCGTCGTACTTGAGCTCGAAGAGCCAGCCGGGCTCCGAGAACGCGGCCTCGGCGGCCTCGGCGAGCATGGGGCGGAGGTCCTCCTTCCCGAGCGCGCGCGCCCTCGCGCCGAGCCGGCGCGCCTCGGCGACGGCGGCCGCCTGCCGGTCCGTCCCGGCGGCGACGTCCTCGAGGAGGCGCCCGGAGAGCACCGACTCCTGCGGCAGCGCGCGGCCGGGCCCGGCCCACGCGTCGCCCCGGTGCTTCATGAGGAGCCACTGCTGCTTGCCGCCCTGCGGCCGCGTCCGCACGAGCGTCCACTCGCCCCGGAGCTTGTAGCCGGAGAGCTGGAACACGAGCTTCCCCTGCTCCAGCCCCTCGTACGGATCGCCGAGCGGGGTCCACGTGCCGCGGTCCCACACGATGACCGCGCCCGCGCCGTAGTTGCCGGCCGGGATCGTCCCCTCGAAGTTCGCGTACTCGATCGGGTGGTCCTCGACCTCGACCGCCATCCGCTTGTCCGCCGGGTCGAAGGACGGGCCCTTCGGCACGGCCCAGCTGCGCAGCGTGCCGCCGAGCTCGAGCCGGAAATCCCAGTGAAGTCGGCGCGCCGCGTGCTTCTGCACGACGAAGAGGCGGGGCGCGAGCAGCGGATCGCCGCCCGGACGCCCGAACGGCTCGGGCGTCCGGCCGGGGTCGCGCATGCGGCGATATCGCTCGAGCCGGTCGGGCACGCTCCTCCTCGAAAACTATAACGAGGGGATGGCTCCCCGCTCGATCGCCACCGGGACGATCTCGTTCGGGCTCGTCTCGATCCCCGTGAACCTCTACCCGGCGACGCAACCCTCGTCGGCGATCTCCTTCAACCTGCTCCACGCGAAGGACGGCTCGCGCCTGAAGCAGCAGTACGTCTGCGCGAAGGACGGCGAGAAGGTCGAGCGCGAGGACATGGTGAAGGGGTACGAGTTCGCCAAGGACCGCTACGTCGCGTTCACGCCCGAGGAGCTGAAGGCGCTCGAGGAGATCTCCTCCCAGACGATCGACATCGCCGAGTTCGTGCCGGTGGCGGACGTCGACCCCGTCTACTACGACCGCGCCTACCACCTCGGGGCCGGCAAGGGCGGGGCGAAGGCCTACCGCCTCCTCGCGACCGCGCTCGAGCGCTCCGGCAAGGCCGCCCTCGGGCGCTACGCCGCGCGCGGCAAGCAGTACCTCGTCCTGCTCCGGCCCCACGGCGGGCGGCTCGTCATGCAGCAGCTCTACCACGCGGACGAGGTGCGGACCGCCGAGGAGATCCCGCTCGACGAGGCGAAGGTCGAGGAGACCGAGATCCAGCTCGCGCTCCGGCTCATCGAGCAGACCGCCTCGGAGGAGTTTCACCCGGAGCGCTACCCCGACGCGGTGAAGCAGCGCGTGCAGGAGGCCATCGACCGCAAGGTCGCGGGCCAGGAGATCCAGGTCGCCGCCGCGCCGGAGCCGCAGGCGCAGGTCATCGACCTCATGGAGGCGCTCAAGGCGAGCCTCGCCGCCGCCGGGCCGCGCGCGGCCGAGACCTCCGCGCCGAAGGACGCGCCGGCGGCCGGCGCGAAGGCCGAGCGCAAGCCGGCGAGGCGCGCGGGGACGCCGGGGGAGCGGGCGAAGGCGTCGTCGCGGAAGTGAGCGGGCGGCGGTCCGGCCGGGCGGGGTGATGACGGACCCCCCTGCTAGGCTGCGCGCGCCGTGTGGGGCTACCGCTCTTCCGACGTCGCCCGGATGCTCGACCTCCCCGTCTCCGAGGTGCGCCGGCTCGCGCGCGCCGGGTTCGTGGCCGCGATGCGCGGGCCGCGGAACGCCCTCCGCTTCTCCTTCCAGGACCTGGTCCTCCTGCGCGCCGCGGCCGGGCTCGTGCACGCGCGGGTGCGCCCCGCCCGCGTGCGGCGCGCCCTCCGGCAGCTCCGCGCGCAGCTCCCCCAGGGCCGGCCGCTCACGGGGGTCCGGGTCACCGCGGACGGCGACCGGATCGTCGTGCAGCACGGCGGCGCCCGCTGGCACCCGGAGACCGGCCAGGTCCTGCTCGACTTCGGCGTCGGCGAGCTCGCGCGGAAGGTCGCGCCGGTCGTGCGCGCCGCGCGGCGCCCCGGCGGTCCCGCGCCGCTCGACGCCGAGGCGTGGTACCGCTGGGCGCTCGACCTCGAGGACGCCGCGCCCGCGCAGGCGAGGGAGGCGTACCGCCGCGCGCTCGCGCTCGACCGGACGCACGGCGGGGCCCACCTGAACCTCGGGCGGCTCCTCCACCAGGGCGGCGACGCGCGCGGGGCCGAGCTGCACTACCGGCTCGCGCTCGCGTCGCCGGAGCACCGCGCCCTCGCCGCCTTCAACCTCGGCGTCGCCCTCGAGGACCAGGGGCTCGACGACGAGGCCCTCCTCGCCTACGCGCGCGCCCTCGAGGCGGACCGCGCGCTGGCGGACGCGCACTTCAACGCATCCCGGATCCTCGAGCGGATCGGCCGGCCGGCCGACGCCCTCCGCCACCTCGCCGAGTACCGGCGGCTGACCCCTCGCTAGTGGCCCGGCAGACGCGGCAGGCGCGGCGCCGGCCGCTGCGCGCCCTGCTGCGGCGGCGTCCTCGCCTGCCGCTGCGAGGCGAGCTGGCGCGTGGCGTCGCGGTGCCCGATCTCGAGCCGCTCCACCTGGTCGAGGTACCACTTGAGATCCGCGTCGGAGCCCGGCGTCACGTCGCGGGCGTGCCCCGCCGCCTCCTTGTAGGTGGGCGTGTACCGGGCGAGGAAATCGACGAGCTGCTGGTCGAACGCGTCGCCCGACGCCTTCGAGAGCGCCTGGAGCTCGCCCTGGATCCGCTCGCGCTCCGGCGCCGGCGGCAGCCTCGCGGGATCCGCGCCGCGCTGCTTCAGCAGGTTGCCGAGGTCCTTGGAGACGCCGGCCTCGTCCTGCGCGAGCCAGCGGCCGAGGTTCTTCACCTCGGCGGACTTCCCCTTGGTCGTCGCGAGGAGTCCGGCCTGCCCGAGGAGCTGGTTCTCGGCGACGACCGCGCCGATCGCCTGCTGCTGCTGGGCGTTCAGGGGCGCGGGCGTGCCCTTCTCGTGCTGCGCCTGCGCCTGCCCGAGGTCGCGCTCGTGCTTCGCCTCGGCGGCGCGCCTGAGCGCCTCGTCCTCGTTCTTCTTGCTCGCCGCGAGCCCCGCGACGGGGACGGCGAGCGACGCGGCGAGCGCTGCGACGGCGGCTCTCTTCATGAGCATGGGTTCTCCCTCCCCTCCGAAGATGGGGCTCGTACGGCGGAGGGGAGAAGTGCCCGGGCTCGATTCGCGGGCAGCGGCCCGCCCGGGCGCCGCGCAGGCCCGGGCCCGGCCGGCTGCGCACCGCCCGGCGCCCAGG
>DASVZX010000347.1:0-2435 GCA_036391435.1 Anaeromyxobacter sp.
GAGGCCGCGCCGCTCGTCGCGCTGGGCGCCGAGGTCGAGCGGCACCGGGCCCGCGAGGTGGTCTCGCAGGCCGCGGGCGCGCTCTTCGCGCTGCTCCGGTCCGGCGGCTGGCGCGCGCGCGCGGCGGAGCGCGTTCTCTCCGGACGCTTCGAGGGGGCGGAGCTCTCGGGTTCGGCCGACCTCGTCCTCGAGAAGGCGGGGCGCGCGGGCGTGCTCGACCTCAAGCTCTCGAACGCGAGGCGCTTCCAGGAGAAGCTCGAGGGCGGCCAGGCGCTGCAGGTGGCGCTCTACGCGGAGCTCGCGCGCGAGGGCGGCCCGCTGCCGCCCACGGGCTACTTCATCGTGAGCCGCGGCGAGCTCCTCACGGTGGACCCGGGCGCCTTCCCCGGCGCGCGCGAGCTCGCGGGCCCGTCCATGGCCGAGACGCTCGCGGCGGCGGCCGACGCGCTGCGCTTCTGGCGCGACGTGCTCGCGCGCGGCGTCGTCGCGTCGCGCCACGAGGACCTCGTCGACGCGTCCGCCCGCGCGGCGCGCGAGGCGGCCGGGCGGCCGGCGCCGTCCGCGGGCCCGGGCGCGATCGAGCCGTCCTGCCGCTTCTGCGACTACGGCGCGCTCTGCGGCGTGACGCTGCGGGAGGTGGCGCGGTGACGGTCCACGTCGTCTCGGCGAGCGCCGGCACCGGCAAGACCCACCGCCTGACCGGCGAGGTGTCGGGCGCGCTCGCGCGCGGCGAGGCCCGCCCGGAGGGCGTCGTCGCGATCACCTTCACGAGGAAGGCGGCCGCCGAGCTCGAGAGCCGCATCCGGACCGACCTCGTCGCGGCGGGCCGGGCGGACCTCGCGGCCCGCGTCCGCGACGGCTACCTCGGCACGGTCCACTCCGTCTGCGAGCGGCTCCTGCGCGAGCACGCGCTCGAGGCGGGCCACTCGCCGTTCCTCGAGCCGGTGGCGGAGGGGCAGCGGGAGAAGGTGTTCGGCGAGGCGCTCGCGGCCGTGCTCGCCGGGCGCGAGGCGCGCATCGAGCCGATCGCCGCGCGGTTCGAGCTCGAGGACTGGGAGCGCGGCCCGCTGCGGCGGATCGTCGAGCTCGCGCGGGAGAACGGGCTCGACGGCCCCGCCCTGCGCGCCGCCGGCGATCGGAGCCTCGCGTCGCTCGTCGCGCTCCTGCCGCCGGTCGCCGCGACGGGGGAGGCGTACCGCGAGCGGCTCGCCGCCGCGGCAGCCGGGGCGGAGCGCCGCCTCGCCGCCCTCGACCGGCCCGGCAAGGCCGCCGCGGCGCGCCGCGAGGCCGTCGCGGAGCTGGTCCGGCTCCTCCGCCGGCCCGGCCTGCCGCCCTGGGCGGCCCAGCTCCGTCCCGCCCGCCAGCGCTGGGCGAGCGTCGAGGCGCCGCTGGTCGCGGAGCTCCTCGAGGCGATCGACGGGCACCTCGCCTGCGCCCCCTTCCGCGCGGACCTCGAGGAGCTCGGGCGGGAGGTGTTCGGCGTCGCCGCCGACGCCCTCGACGCGTACGCCCGGGCGAAGCAGGCGGCGCGCGTGGTCGACTTCCAGGACATGCTCGCCCTCGCCGCGCGGCTCCTCGAGGACCCGCGCGTCGCGGCGTCGCTCGCGGGGAAGCTCGACCTCGTCGTCGTGGACGAGTTCCAGGACACCTCGCCCATGCAGCTCGCCGTCGTCTCCGCGCTCGCGGGGATCGCGCCCCGGAGCGTGTGGGTCGGCGACCGCAAGCAGGCGATCTTCGGGTTCCAGGGCTCGGACCCGGTCCTCATGGGCGAGGCGATGCGCAACGCGCTCGGCGGCGGCGATCCGGAGTTCCTGTCGTCGTCCTGGCGCTCCCGACCGCCGCTCGTCGCGTTCACGTCCGAGCTGTTCGCCCGCGTCCTCGCGCCGCTCGGGTTCTCCGACCGGGAGGTCCGGATCGCCACCCCGCCCGAGCGGCCCGACCCGCCGGCGATGGCGGACGTCCCCGTGCTCGAGTGCTGGCGGTGGGAGGGCCAGGGCGAGCCCCACGCCGTCGCGGACGGCGTGGCGCGCCTGCTCGCCGAGGCCCCGCCCGTCCGGGAGCGGGAGACCGCCGCGGTGCGGCCGCTCGAGCGGCGCGACGTCGCCGTGCTCGCGCGCCGGAGAGCGGACTGCCGCGCCGTCGCGGCGTCGCTCGCCGCGCGCGGGATCCCGGCGCGCATCGAGCGCTCCGGCCTCTCGGCCACGCCGGAGGCGATCGTGCTCCGCTCCGCGCTCGCCCTCGTCGCCGACCCGTCCGACGGCGTCGCCGCCATGGACGTGTCGTACCTCGCCGGGAGCGGGGCGGCCGACCCGGACGCGTGGCTCTCGGGGCGGCTCGCCGAGGCCGCGCGGATCCGGGCCGAGCGCGCCCGGGCGGCGTCCGAGGGCGTCGCCCCTCCGCCCGAGCCGCTGCCGTTCGCGGCCGAGCCGCGCGTC
>DASVZX010000348.1:0-1646 GCA_036391435.1 Anaeromyxobacter sp.
GCCGAGGCCGCCCCCGCCCCACCCGCCGCCGCCGCCCATCCACGGCCCGCCGCCCCACCACATGGAGCGCCGCCGCGGGCCGAACCCGCGGAACACGTTCGAGACGATCCAGAGGATCACGAGGATCGCGATGATCACCCCGGCCCCGGAGGGCAGGCGCGTGACGCCGCGCCGCTGGCTGCGCGCGTGCGCCTGCACGTCCTCCGGCGCCACGCCGGCGAGGGTGAGGAGCTGGGCCCCGGCGTCGTAGAGCCCGTCGGCGTAGCGGCCGGCGCGGAAGGCCGGGACGAGGATCTGGCCGCCGATGCGCCGGGCGAGCGCGTCCGGGATCTCCCCCTCGAGCCCGCCGCCGACCTCGATGCGCCACGCCCGGTCCTGCACCGCCACCGTGACGAGCAGGCCGTTGTCCTTCCCCTTCGTCCCGATCTTCCACTGCTCGGCGACGCGGATCGAGTAGTCCTCGATCGTGTCGCCCTCGAGCGACGGGACGACGAGGTACTGGAGCTGGACGCCCTGCCCGTCCTCGCGGGCGCGCGCGCTCCGCGCGAGACCCGAGAGCCGCTGCGCGTCGGCCGCCGACAGGAGCCCCGCCGTGTCCACCACCGGGCCGGTGAGCGGCGGGATCGCCGGCTGGGCCCGCGCGGCGGTGGCGAGCGCGAGCACGGCGGCGGCGGCGGCGCGCGTCACGGGGTCCCCCGGTCCGGCCGCGCCATCAGAACTTCACCTGCGGCGCCTTCTCCGCGCCCTGCGTCGTCGCGGTGAACTGCGCCTTCGGCGTCTTCTTGTAGACGAGCGAGTTCGTCCAGCTCGTCGGCGGCACCGTGACGAGGTTGTTGAACTGCTGGACCTGCTCGATGTAGCGCCGCCGCGCGATGGCGATCCGGTTCTCCGTCCCCTCGAGCTGCGCCTGGAGATCCCGGAAGTTCTCGTTCGCCTTGAGCTGCGGGTAGTTCTCGGCGACCGCCAGCAGGCGGCCGAGCGCGCTGCGCAGCTCGCCCTGCGCCGCCTCGAACTTCTTCATGTTCTCGGGGGTGAGCTGGTCCACGTTGAGCTGCACCTGGGTCGCCTTCGCGCGCGCGTCGACGACCGCCTGCAAGGTCTCGCGCTCGTGCGTGGCGTAGCCCTTCACCGTCTCGACGAGGTTCGGCACGAGGTCGGAGCGGCGCTGGTACTGGTTCTCCACCTCGGCCCACGCGGCGCCGACGGCGTTCTCGGACTGCGGGATGGACTGGTAGCCGCAGCCCGCGGCGAGCACGGCCGCCGCGGCCACGGCGGGGAGCCGGAGCGTTCTCATGGGCGGGAAGCTAGCGCGCGGCCGCGGCCGCGGAAAGCGAGAACGTACCTCCGCCGCCCGGAATGGGGCGTGGGCGCGGCCCCGCGTCACTCGCCGTCGGCGCGGACCTTCACCTCGACGCGCGCGGGCTCGCCCTCGAACGGCGGGAAGGTCGCCGCCCTCGCGAGACGCGCGAGGCAGATGCCGAGCGGCGTCGCGGCGATCTCCTCGTCGTACGGGCGCGCCTCCGAGACCTCGCCGCTCGGCTCGACGACGACGAGCATCCGGAAGCGCCGGCCGCGCGCCGCGGCCCCGTCGCCGGGCGTCCCGGCGACGCAGGCGTCGAGCGCGTCGCGCCTCGCCGCGAGGGCGG
>DASVZX010000349.1:0-5081 GCA_036391435.1 Anaeromyxobacter sp.
CGACGACCGGCGCGACCGGGTCGTCTCCTGCGGGACCGATCGGCGGCTCGCCGCCGTAGCGGCGCGGGTCGAGGGTCGTCGCGGCCGCGGCGCGGCGGCCGGGGATCAGAGCGCCGGCGCGCTCGGCGCGGCGACGGTGCCGTGCGACACGGCGGCGGGGCCGGGCAGGAGCCGCGCGAGGCCGTTCTCCCCGAGGAAGCGGCGGATCTTCGCGGCGGGCGCGACGAACGTCTCGCCGGGCATCGGCACGTCGAAGGCGTACTGATCGTCCTGCTTCCCGAAGGCGACGCGCGCGGTCCGGTAGCCCTCGACGAGGCCGACGAGCTTGCCGCCGGGCACGTCGAAGACCCCGCCGCCGGAGCTGCCGTAGCCGATGGCGGCGTCGGTCTTCAGCGCCTTCGGCTCGCGCGGGGCGGCGGCGCTCTCGGTGAACTCGTACTCGACCTGCGAGACGATGCCCGCGGCGACGGAGAGCCCCTTCCCGAACGGCGCCCCGATCACGACCAGGTCGTCGCCGAGCTCGAGGCCGTCGTCGGCGCCGAGCGAGGTCACCGGGAGCTCCGCCGGGACCTCGAGCACGGCGAGATCGCTGTCGGGCACCTTCCCGCACGCGACCACCGTGGCCGTGAGCGAGGACGCGCTGCCGGCCGGGAGCACCTTCACCTCGACGGGCGCCTTCCAGCCGCGTCCCGGCTCCACCACGTGCGCGTTCGTGAGGACGTAGGTGCGTCCCCCGTCGCGCGCGAACCCGATGCCGGAGGCGCTGCGCACGACCTTGCCGGCGGCGGCGATCTGGATGCGCACCGCGCTCGGGAAGACCTTCTGCACGGTGGAGGCGCGCGGGTTCGACGCCCGGGCGGGCGACGCGGCGAGCAGCGGCGAGCCGACGAGGACGAGCCCTGCCGCGAGGGCGGCCGTTCCGAGGGTGGTCAGCAGACGGGTCCGGGGCACGTCTCCCGCAACGGCCGGGGCGCGCCCCCCTATTCCCCGCGGGGGCGGCTGGCCGCCGGGCGAGGGGGCGAGCGCACGGCGCAGGGCCGGGGTCGGCGACGGGATCGGGGCCGGGCGCCTCACGCGTAGCGCCTCCTCATGAGGAACAGCAGCGCGTCCTGCGCGCAGTGCTCGCAGTAGCCGTACCGCTCGCGGAGCGTCCGCAGCGTCTCCTCCACCCGCGCCCGCGCCCTGTCGTCGAGGGCCGACCGCTCGTCCGACAGGTAGCGCAGCACGTCCTCGCGCCGGGCGCGGATCTCGCGCTTGCGCTCCTCGTGCGCGCGCTCCCGGATGCGCCGGAACAGGTCCGGGAAGATGGCGGCGTAGTCGATGGCCTCCCCGTCCGGGTGGTCGAGCCGGTAGGCGCCGATCGCCGAGATGAGGCCGCGCCGGAAGTCCCGCCGGTCGTCGCCGGGCGGCATGACGACCCGCTCGAGCTCGATCATGCGCCGCTCGTCGGCGGGCGCGACGGCGCCGGTCACCGGGTCGCGCACGCGCTCGCCCTTCACCCAGTGCGAGACGAGGGTCACGTACCGCACGAACAGCTCGCGGAACTGCGCCTCGGACACGAGCCCCATCGCGTCCCGGATCTCCTCGTCGATGAGGTCGAGGTACTCCGCCTCCACGACCCGCACGAACTCCTCGTGGTCGTGGTAGCCGTCCACCACCTCCTGGAGCAGGAAGTCGTGCACCGTCTTGTCGCGGCAGAGCGCGTGCAGCTCGCCGAGCACGGCGAGCGGCGTCAGGCACGCGGCGCCCTGCGCCTGGGCCGCGTTGAAGAGCACGGTCTTGATCTCTCGCGCGGAGGCGCCGGTCCGGCCCTCGTAGTTCGGGTAGGCGTCGGACTCGCGGTAGAGGTCGCCGGCGTGCTTCCTCAGGACCTTCGCCTCGGCGAGCGGCAGCCGGTCCGGCGCGACGCCCCGGTCGTAGAGCCGCAGCTTCTCGAGCGGCGCGAGCTCCTCGACGAGCTCCCGCACCTCGCCGGGGTAGCGGTCCGGGAGCGGGCGCTTGAGCCGCGTGAGGACCGCCCACTGGGCGGCGATCGCGGTCGCGTGCGGGGCGACGTGCTTGCCCACCGACGCCGCGGTGATCTGCCGGTCGTACACCTCGCGCTCGACGGACGCGCGGCGGAGGTACGGGACGCGGACGAGCTCGAGCCGGCCGCGGAACGAGGCGAACTCCGGCGTCTCCTTGAACGCGGCGAGCTGCTTCTCGTTCGCGCTGGCGAGCAGCACCACGTCGAGCTGAAGGACGAGGTGCTCGAGCGCGACGCGCCCGGTCTCGGCGGTGCCGAGCAGGTACTTGAAGGCGGCCGGCTCGCGCTTCAGGAGATCGGAGTACTCGATGATCCCGCGGTTCGCGGCGACGAGCGGGCCGTGCGGCTCGAGGAGGGACAGCGCGTGCAGGGCGGGCGGGAGCGCGGCGACGCTCCGGTCCGCGGTCACCTGCCGGACCGCCGCGTCGACGAAGTGCTGCGGCTCGACCGTCACCGCCGCCAGCTGGTAGCGCGCCGACGCGTAGAAGCGCTCCACCTGCACGTGCCGGAGCACCTTCAGCCAGTCGCCGCGGTACGAGGCGAGGAGCGCGTCGTGCACCTGGCGGCAGAGCTGGCACGGCTCGCCCTCGAGCAGGTACTCGGAGAGGACGAAGTCGGCCTCGGCGCCGCCGGCGGCCCCGGAGGCCGCCGGCTTGCAGCGCTCCTGGAGCAGGCGCCGCCGCTCCTCGCGCGGGACGAGGAGCAGCGGGTGGTCCTTCATCGGGCAGGAGAGGCGGGCGTCGAGCGCCTCGCCGTCGAGGTGCGCGAACGACGACGGCTCGCCGGCGTCCTCGCGCGGCCCGAACCCGAGCCCGGCGCCCCGCAGCTTCCGCTCCGCCGGGAACACCCAGTGGAAGCGGTACAGGGCGCCCTCCCGCGTGCGGGAGTAGGCCTCCATCGCGGCGACGATCGCCGAGACGATCGACGACTTGGCGGAGCCGTTCGGGCCGTGGAGCAGGACGAGCTTGTCGACGCGGCCCGATCGCACGAACGTCCCGATCGCCCGGTAGAGCCCGGCCTGGACCTCCTCGTGTCCCGCCACGCGGTGGGACCGTCCGTCCGGATCGAACGGCAGGTCGAACGCGAGCCAGCGGCGCACGCGACCGACCGGCGTCTCGCGCTCCTCCGAGCCGAAGTGGTCGAGGACGTCGCGGAGGTACTGCGCCGAGGAGCGCGCCTGGAGGCGGGGCGCCTCGGCGAACGCCGCGAGGTACTCCTCGAACGAGAGGATGGAGCGGTTCTCCACGAACGCGCCCTTCACGCCGGTCCCGACGGTCGAAAGCCAGCGGCGCGCGTCCACGGGAGACCTCCACGTCTCCCCCTCCCGATCGCATGGTGACGCAAGTCGCGCGGGAACTCCACCCGCCCCCCTGCGCCGTAGTACGCTCGCGCCGGATGGAGCGGCTCCCCCCCGAAACGATCATCGGCATCGACCTCGGGACCACGAACTCCTGCGGCGCGGTCGCGTACGGCGACGGGCAGGTGAAGCTCATCCCCTACAAGGGCGGCGAGGTCACGATCCCGTCGATCTACGCGATCGACGAGAAGGGCAACGAGCTCCTCGGGCAGGAGGCGAAGCGCCAGTGGCAGCTCAACCCGAGGAACACGCTCTACGCGACGAAGCGGCTCATCGGGCGGGCGCCCCGGGACGACGTCGTCGAGACGGTCCAGCGCTCGGTGCAGTACCGCGTCCGCGCGGGGGCGGACAACGACGTCGAGGTCGAGTGCCACGGGCGGAGCTTCCACGTCCACGAGATCAGCTCGAAGATCCTCGCGAAGATCCGGGACATCGCCTCCGACCACCTCGGCTTCCACGTGCAGCGCGCGGTGGTCACCGTCCCCGCGTACTTCACCGACCGCCAGCGCCAGGCCGTCAAGGAGGCGGGCGCGCTCGTCGGCCTCGAGGTCGTCCGGATCATCAACGAGCCGACGGCCGCCGCCCTCGCCTACGGCATCGGGAAGCGGCTGGACGAGCGCGTGCTCGTCTACGACCTCGGCGGCGGCACCTTCGACGTCTCGATCATCGAGATCCGCGACCGCGTGTTCGAGGTGAAGGCGACCGGGGGCGACATCTTCCTCGGCGGGATCGACTTCGACAACGCGATCATCGCCCACGTGCTCGACGACTTCCGCAAGCGGCACGGGATCGACCTCTCCTCCGATCCCGTCGCGATGCAGCGGATCAAGGACCTCGCCGAGCGGGCCAAGATCGACCTCTCCTCGCGCGCGGAGGCGCCCTTCTCGATCCCGTTCATCACGATGACGCCGCAGGGCCAGCCGCTCAACATGGACCTGAAGTTCGACCGGAAGCTCCTCGAGGCGCTGACGCACCACCTCGTGGAGCGCACGTTCGAGATCATGACCGCGGTGATGTCGGACGCGGGCATCGCCCCCGCCGAGATCGACGAGGTGATGCTCGTCGGCGGGCAGACCCGCATGCCCGTCATCCAGGAGCGGCTCGCGAGGCACTTCGGCAAGCCGCCGTCCAAGGCCGTCCACCCGGACGAGGCGGTGGCGATCGGCGCCGCGCTCTACGGGTGGTCGCTCCAGGAGCGCTCGGACCTGAAGCTCCAGCTCCTCGACGTCATCCCGATGGCGATCGGGATCGAGCAGGCGGGCGGCCAGATGCACGTGGTCTTCCCGCGCAACGCCGCGATCCCCAACGCGCGCACCGTCTCCGCGACGAACGCCGTGGACCAGCAGACCGAGCTCGTCGTCCGGATCTACCAGGGCGACCACCTGGAGTCGGCGCGCAACGAGCTCCTCGGCGAGTTCACCTTCAGCGGCGTCCGGCCGGCGCGCGCCGGCGAGACGCGGCTCGAGATCCTCTTCGAGGTGAACGTGGAGGGGATCCTCACGATGAGCGCGCGCGATCTCGACACCGGACGCCAGATGAAGACGACCGTCCGCGTGACGCCCGCGTAGCGACGCGCTGCCCCGGGACGCGCGCGCCCCGGCCGTCTGGCCGGGGCGCGGATCCTCGCGGGCCTCCGCCGGACGCT
This sequence comes from Anaeromyxobacter sp., assembly GCA_036391435.1. Lineage (GTDB taxonomy): Bacteria > Myxococcota > Myxococcia > Myxococcales > Anaeromyxobacteraceae > Anaeromyxobacter. The sequence continues at coordinate 5,029 of DASVZX010000349.1, forward strand.
AGCGCCGGTCGCCGCGGCGCTCGCCGCGCGGCGGAGGGGGCGCCGGGGCGGGA
>DASVZX010000350.1:0-9133 GCA_036391435.1 Anaeromyxobacter sp.
CGCCTGCCCGCGACGCCCCGCGCGGCGCCCCGGGATCGCCGGGGGCGATGGTCGCTCCGCCCGCGCCCGCGGCGCCGGCCGCCGCCCCGCTGCCCGCTCCCCCGCCGCCGCCCACGACCACCGCGGAGCTCGCCCGGCGCATCGTGCCGGTCCAGACGAGCTTCGCGGAGCTGATGGCGCACTGGGCGGAGCGGCGGACGGCGCAGCGCGAGGCGGACCCCGCGCGCGCCGAGGCCGCCGAGAAGGCGCTCCTCGCGGCGAAGCGCGAGCTCGCGATCGAGAACCTCCCGGCGCTCGCCGCCTCGGAGCTGCGCGAGTCCCGCCACGCGCTCGCCTCGAACCTGCCCGCCGAGGCGGTCGCGCACGCGCGGGTCGCGGTGGAGCTCGCCCCCGACCTCCCGGACACGTACCTCGCGCTCGCGCGCGCGCGGCTCTCGGCGGAGCCCGGCAAGCCGGGGGCCGCCCTCCTCGCCGCGGCGGACGCCCTCGGGGCCGCGGCGCGCGAGCCCCACGCGGTGCGGGCGTTCCTCGGCGACCTCGCGGCCGCGGCGTTCGCCGCGATCCTCACCGCCGCGCTCGCGACGGTGCTCGTCCTCGTGGTCCGGCGCCTGCGGCTGTTCCTCCACGACTTCCACCACCTCCCGCTCGTGCGCGGCACCGCCTACGTCCAGGGGAGCTTCCTCGGCGTGGTCCTGCTCGCGCTGCCGATCGTGCTCGGGCTCGGGCCGCTCGCCGCCGCCGCGGTCGCCCTCGCGGCGGTGTGGCTGTACCTCGGCCTCGCCGAGCGGATCGTCGGGTCGGTCGCCCTGCTCGCCCTCGTGGCGCTGCCCTGGGCGACGGGGGCCGTGGCGAGCGCGACCGCCTGGACCGGCACCCTCGCGGAGCAGGTGCACGCCATCGAGCAGGGCGCCCTGTCGGACGCCGACGCGAAGGAGATCGCGGCGCGCTTCGGGGACGCCTCCGCGCCGGCCCCGATCCTCGCCGCGCTCGGGCGGCACCACAAGCGCCGCGGCGAGCTCGACGAGGCGCTCCGCTTCTACCGCGCCGCGGCCGCCGCCGACGCGCGGGCGCCCGAGCTCCAGGTGAACATCGGGAACGTGCTCTTCCTGCGGGGCGACCTCGAGGGCGCCAAGGCGGCCTACCTCGCCGCGACCGACCAGGCCGGCTCGGACCTGAGAGTGCTCGGGGCCGCCCACTACGACCTCTCGAAGCTGTACCTGCGCACGACCGACATGGAGAAGAGCGCCGCGGCGCGCGAGAAGGCGGAGCGCGAGGCGGGCGACTTCCTGCGCCGCTTCGGCTCCGACGACGACTTCTCGGCGAACCGCTACCTCGTGGACGTCCCGGTCCCCCGCGCGAAGCTCGCGGCCCTCGCCGCCGGGGACGGCGCCCCCGACGCGCTCGCCGCCTGGCTGCGCGACCGGATCGCCGGCGCCCTGCCGCGCGCGCTCTGGCCGTGGGGCGCGCTCGGGCTCCTCGCGGCGCTCTGGATCGCCGGGCTCGCGCTGGGCCGACGGATCGGCGTCTCGACGCCGTGCGAGCGCTGCGGCCGTCCGGCGTGCCGCCGCTGCGACGGCTCGGCCGGCGCCGAGTGCGGCCAGTGCGTGAACGTCTTCGCGAGGCGGGGGGTCGTGGACGCCCGCGACCGCCTGCGGAAGGAGGCGCAGGTGCGGCGCCACGCGCAGCTCGTGCAGCACGCCACCCGGGTCCTCGCCGTACTCGGCGGCGGCGCCGCGCAGCTGTGGCACGGGGCGCCCGTGAAGGGGGCGCTGTTCCTCGTCGGGATCCTGTTCTCCGCCTTCCTGCTCTGGTTCTGGCGCGGGGTGATGCCCCCGCCGCAGGCGTCGCCGTACGTCCTCGCCGGGAAGATCGCGGTCGCCGTGCCGCTCGGGCTCGCCGTGTGGGGCCTCGCGGTGCGCGACGCGTTCCGGCGGACGGAGTAGGGGACGGCCGTGGCGCTCAAGGGCACCCTCAAGGACTTCGGGATCGCCGAGATCCTCCAGCTCATCGGCCAGCAGGCGAAGAGCGGGATCCTCCACCTCGAGTCGCGCGACGACGTCATCCACATCGCCATCGCCGAGGGGAGCGTCGTGCGCGCCGAGTCCGCGGGCCGCAAGACGACCGAGCGGCTCGGGACGATGCTCGTGCGCGCCGAGCTCCTGTCGAAGGAGGGGCTCGAGCACGCGCTCGACCTCCAGAAGAAGAGCCTGCGGCGCCTGGGCGACATCCTCGTCGAGCAGCGGCTCGTCTCGAAGGAAGACCTGCGCGAGATGACCGCGCTCCAGACGACGGAGACCATCTACCGGCTCTTCCACTGGAAGAGCGGCACCTACGAGTTCGAGCCCGGCGACGTGGAGTGGGACCGCGAGACGGTGACGCCGCTCCGTGCCGAGTCGGTGCTGATGGAGGGCTTCCGGCAGGTCGACGAGTGGCCGCTCGTCCGCAAGAAGATCTCCTCCACGGCGATGACGTTCGAGCGGCTGAAGCCGCTCGAGCCGGAGCGCGCCGGGTCGCGCCGGGCCGAGAAGGAGGCCGACGAGCTGGACGCCGCCTTCGACGGGCTCGGCGAGGGGAGGAAGTCCGGCGAGTTCTCGAAGCTCGGGCGGAGCGAGCGCCGCGTGTACGACCTCGCCGCGCCGGGGCGCCCGGTCGAGCGGATCGTGGACCTCTCGCGGCTCGGCGAGTTCGAGACCTGCAAGGCGCTCCTCGCGCTCGTGAACCTCGGCTACCTCGCGGCGCTGCCGCCCGCGAAGAGCCGCGCCGCGGCCGCCGTCGGCGCCTACGCGATCGACTGGCAGGCGCGCCTCCGCCGCGGCGCGGCCCGCGTCGCCGCGACGGCCGCGATCGCCGCGGCGCTGGCGGGGATCGCGTACTGGGCGGACCGGCGCGGCCTCGCCACGTCGGGCGGGGCGTCGGTCGGCGACAACGCGGCCCAGCGATTCCTCGCCCGCTACCAGCTCGAGCGGCTGCGCGGCGCGCTGGAGGTGTACCGGGTGGAGCGGGGGGAGTACCCGCAGCGGCTCCCGCAGCTCGTCGAGGCGGGGCTCGCGAGCCCGCGGGACCTCAGCTACCCGTGGGCGGAGGAGTACTACTACCGGCGGAGGCCGGGGGGGCGCTTCGTCCTCCTGCCCCCGGTCGAGTGATCCCCGGCCGCCGTGCCCCCGCGGGCGCGCCCGGTTATCGTGCGGGGAGAAGCCCGAGGAGGTGCCTTTGGCGCAGAGCGCGGTGGAGCCCCTGAAGACGGCGCGGATCGAGTTCCCCGACAACGACAAGGTCCGCGCGCTCTGCGGAGCGCACAGCGAGCACCTGAAGCTCATCGAGAAGCGGCTGGGCGTCCAGCTCGGGTTGCGCGGCGGCCAGATCGTCGTCGCCGCGGCCGAGGAGAATCGCGTGCAGCTCGCCGAGGGGCTGCTGAAGGAGCTGTACGACCTCGTCGTCGACGGCTACCCGCTCTACCTCGAGGACGTGGACCAGGCGACGAAGCTCGCGGGGCAGGGCGTCGCGCTCAAGGAGATCTTCGGCGACACGGTGTTCGTGTCGTCGCGCCACCGGGTCATCACGCCCAAGGGGCTCGCGCAGAAGCGCTACATCCAGGCGATCCGCGACGACGACATCGTGTTCGGCATCGGGCCGGCGGGCACCGGCAAGACCTACCTCGCGATGGCGATGGCGGTGTCGTTCCTCGTCGAGCGGAAGGTGAAGCGGATCGTGCTCACCCGGCCCGCGGTCGAGGCGGGCGAGAAGCTCGGGTTCCTGCCCGGCGACATCGCCGAGAAGGTGAACCCCTACCTCCGGCCGCTCCACGACGCGCTCTTCGACATGGTGGACTACGAGAAGGCGACCGCCTTCATCGAGCGTGGCACCGTCGAGGTCGCGCCCCTCGCCTTCATGCGCGGCCGCACGCTGAACGACGCCTTCATCATCCTCGACGAGGCGCAGAACACGACCGAGGAGCAGATGAAGATGTTCCTCACGCGCCTCGGTTACGGCTCGAAGGCGGTGGTGACCGGCGACATCACGCAGGTCGATCTCCCGACCGGCCGCGGCTCGGGGCTCGTCGAGGTGCAGAAGGTGCTCCGGGGCGTCGAGGGCGTGTCGTTCTGCCTCTTCAGCGAGGTGGACGTCGTGCGCCACCCGCTCGTCCAGGAGGTCGTCCGGGCGTACGAGAGCTACGACGCGGAGCGCCGGGCGCGCGCCGAGGCGGCCAAGGCCGACCGCGAGACGACCCGCGCGGGGCGTCCCGCCGCCGCGGACGACGACCCGGCCTCCCGGTGACCCCGGGGCCCGGGCCGCCGCCGGCGGAAACATCCTGGCCGGGCCGACGGTTCCCGCTGTCTACCCCGTTCCCCGTTGCGCTCCCCTGGGCCGGGTGACAGGCTTCCGCGCCGTGCCCGGCCCCGACCCCTCACATCGACGCACACCGCGAGGCCTCCTCGCGCGCCTCGCGAGCGGCGACTGGGCGGGGAAGGCCCTGCGGATCGCGCTCGTCGCGCTGACCTCGGCCGCCGCGGCCGTCCTCCTCGTCCCCGAGTCGTCCCGCCGGCTGCCCGGCCCCGACGCCCTCGGATCCCCGGCGACGGCGACGATCAAGGCGGACCGCGACTACGACATCGTGGACCAGGGGGCGACCGTCCGGCGGCGCGCGGAGGCCGCCCAGGCCGAGCGCCCGGTCTACGAGCACGACGCCGGCGCCGCCCAGGACGCGACCGCCCGGATCCACGCGGCGTTCGAGCTCATGCGGGAGGACGACGCCGCCGTCCCACCGTGGCGCGCCCCGCGCGACGCCGAGGGCGCGGCGCGCTACGCCGCGCGGCGCGACGCCTTCGTGTCGCGGCTGCAGCTCGTCGTGCGCGACGAGGACCTCGCGGCGCTCGCGGCGGCGCGGTTCTCCGAGCCGGTCGAGCGGGACCTCGCCGGCCTCGTGCAGGAGGGGCTCTCCGGGATGGTCGTCGAGGACGAGGCGCTGCTCGCCGCCGACCGGGAGCGCGGCATCCTCGTGCGGACGGTGCGCCAGGGAGAGGTGCAGGGGGAGCGGGTCCTCACGGACCTCGCGCGCGTGCGGGGCCTCGAGCGCGCGCGCAGGGAGGTCGCCGCCACCGCCCGGGTGCGGCTCGAGCGCGAGCCCGGCGCGCTCCGCGCGGCGGTCGAGCGGCTCGCCCTCGCCATGCTCCGCCCCACGCTGGTGCACGACCAGGTGGAGACGAGCCACCGGCGCGACGAGGCGATCGCGCGCGTGAAGCCGGTCGTCATCCCGGTGAAGCGCGGCGAGAAGATCATCGGGGACGGCGAGCGGATCGAGACGCGCCACCTCGTCATCTTCGACGGGATGCGGGCGCAGCGGCAGGGCGAGGACCTCGGCCGCGTCCGCGTGGGGGCGGGCGCGCTCGTCGCGCTCGTCGTCGCGCTCCTCTGGCGCTTCGCGCGCCGGAACGTGCCGCGCTTCCGCCCCGCCCGCCGCGACGCGATCCTGCTCGCCGTCGTGCTCGTCGGCACGTTCGCCCTCGGGTTCGTGGGGTTCGCGATCGCGGACGCGCTCCAGGAGCGGTTCGCCGCGTTCGCGCCGCCCGCGCTGCAGTACCTCATCCCGTTCGCGGCCGGGGCGATGATCGTGCGGCAGGTGCTGTCGGCCGAGACGGCGCTCCTGTTCGCGGTCGCCGCCGGCCTCGGGGCGGGGCTGCTCGACGGCCAGTCGATGCCGTACGCGTTCTACGCGACGCTCACCTCCGCGGCCGCCGCGGGGCTCGTCACGGGCAGCCGGGATCGCGCGGGGCTCTTCCGGGCCGGGCTCGGCGTGGGCCTCGTCGGCGTCGCGCTCGCGGTCGCCCTCGGGCTGCACGCCGGCAAGGGCGCGGGCGAGATCGCGGTCGCGGCGCTGTCGGCGCTCGCCGGCGGCGCCCTGCTCGTGCCGGTCACGGTGGTGGGCGTGCTCCCGCTCGTCGAGGCGGCGTTCGGCTACGTCACCGACGTGAAGCTGCTCGAGCTCGCGAACCTCAACCACCCGGCGCTGAAGGAGCTCATCGTCCAGGCCCCCGGGACCTACCACCACTCGATCCTGATGGGGTCGCTCGTCGAGGCGGCGGCGCAGGAGATCGGGGCGAACCCGCTGCTCGCGCGCGTCTGCGCCTACTACCACGACCTCGGGAAGATCCGGAACCCGCTCTTCTTCGCGGAGAACCAGCGCGGCGGCGAGAGCCGGCACGACGGGCTCGCCCCGTCGATGAGCGCCCTGATCATCAAGCGCCACGTGACCGACGGGCTCGAGCTGGCGCGCCACTGGCGCCTGCCGCGGGTGGTGCAGGACACCATCGGCCAGCACCACGGCACGCGGCTGGTGGGCTACTTCTGGGCCAAGGCCAGGCAGCGCGACGAGGAGGGGGGCGGCCGCGGCGCGGCGCTGGACGAGGCCCTGTTCCGCTACCCGGGGCCGAAGCCCCAGACGCGCGAGGCGGCGCTGGTGATGATGGCGGACGCCTGCGAGGCCTCCTCGCGCGCGCTCGAGGCGCCCACCGAGGACGCGCTGGGCGCGCTGGTCTCGAAGCGGATCAACGAGGTCTTCGGGGAGGGGCAGCTCGACGACTGCGAGCTCACCCTGAAGGACCTCACCGCCATCGCGCACGCGCTGGTGCGGGCGCTCGGCGCCATCTACCACACGCGGCCCGTCTACCCGGCCCGCCCGCCGGACGAGGCGGAGCGCCCGCCCATCCAGCTGGTCGGCAAGCCGTGATCGTCCGGCTCTCCTCGGAACACCCGCGGGGGGCCGCGGCCGCCCGGCGGCTGCGGACCCGGGCGGCGGCCTACCTCGCCGCGCTGGGGCGCAGCGACGCCGAGCTGTCGATCCTGCTCGTCACCGACCGCCGCATCCGCGCGCTCAACCGCGCCTGGCGCGCCCGGGACACGGCCACCGACGTGCTCTCCTTCCCCCTCGGCGAGCCCGCCGGCGCGGGCGAGCTCCTCGGCGACGTGGTCATCTCCCTCGACACGGCCGCCCGGCGCGCCCGGGCGGACGGCCGGCCGGTGGGCGCCGAGCTCGATCGCTACCTGGCGCACGGGCTGCTCCACCTGCTCGGCTACGATCACGAGCGGCCGGCCGAGGCGCGTGAGATGGCGGCCAAGGAGGCGGAGCTGGCCCGGGCCGAGGGCCTGGTCGGGGCCGCGCTCCGGCAGAGGACCGGCGCGGCCCGGCGCTGAACGGCGACATGATCCAGGAACAGGCGAGCAAGGCGCGCCCGCCGGGGCGCCCACACGGAAGCGGCGAAGCCGCTCGCGTCGGCGCAAGGGACTGGGCGAGCCGGGGTGGGACCCCGACCGGCTTCGCCGGGCGGGGCGGGGCGGCACGCCCGGTCTAGAGGAGCGATGGACCCGTTCGCAGACATCGATCTCGACGCGGCCGCCGTCTGGCTCGACGGCGCGTGGTACACGCGCGATGCGCTGGCGCGGCGGATCAAGGAGCAGATCGAGGCGGGGGACTTCCGCGTGTCGCGGCCCAGCCAGGCGCTCGAGCGGCTCGAGGCGGCGCTGGCCGCCTCCCGGGTGATGGCGGTCCGGATGCCCTCGGCGCTCGCCGCGGCGGTCGAGGCCACCGCGGCGCGGCTGGAGCGCCCGTCGGGCCACCTGATCCGCGAGGCCATCGCGTACTACCTGGCCGCGGCCGAGGCCTACGTCGCCCAGGCGGAGGCCGCCGCCGCCGGCGCTCCGCCGGAGCCCGAGGCCGGAGGCGGCGACGCCGCGCCCGGGCAGGGTTCCGCCGAGGCGGTCCAGCAGGAGCCGGGCGCGGCCGGCCCCGAGGACGGGGGCGAGCGATCCGCATGAGGCGCCTCGGCCCGTTCCTCGCCGCGGCGGCCTCGGGCGCCGTCCTGGCCCTCTCGCTCCCGCTGGTGGTGCCGTTCCTGTCGATCCGCGAGCTCGACCCGGCCGGCCGGCTCGAGCCGATCGCCTGGGTGGCGCTCGTGCCGCTGCTCCTCGCGGTCCGCGCCGCCCCGAGCGCCCGGCGGGCCGCCGCGCTCGGGCTGGTCTCCGGGCTCGCCTACTTCTTCGCCGCCATCTACTGGGTGTCCCACGCGATGACCGCCTTCGGCGGGCTGTCGCTGGGGTTCTCGCTCTTCGCGCTCTCGCTGCTGGTGCTCTTCATGGCCGCCCACTGGGCGGGGGCGCTGGCGGTGGCCCACCGGATCCGGGCGCGGCTGGGCTGGCCGCTCTGGACGCACCTGCCCGCCGTGTGGGCCGCCTTCGAGCTCCTGCGGAACTACCTCTTCTCGGGCTTCCCGTGGGCGAACCTCGGGTACACGCAGGCCCGCACGCCGGTGGTGGCCCAGCTCGCCGCCGCGACCGGCGTGTACGGCATCGCCGCGCTGGTGGTCCTGGTGAACGCGGCGCTGGCCGAGGCGCTGGCGGCCCGGCGAGCGGGGCAGGCGGTCCCGCGCCGGCCGCTGGCCGTGGCGGGCGCGCTCCTGGTGCTGGTGGTGGCCGGCGGGGCGCTCCACCTCCGGGCGGTGCGGGCCGCCGCGGCCGCCGCTCCCACCCTCACGGTGGGCGTCGTGCAGCCCAACGTGGACCAGTCGCTCAAGAACAAGGCGCGCGAGAACGCCGACTACATCCTCGGCCGGCTGGTGCCGCCCACGCTGGAGGCGGACCGGGCCGGCGCCGACCTGGTGGCGTGGCCGGAGGCGGCGTACCCGTTCAACGTGCCGCCGGGGACGCGCACCTTCGCGGTGCCGGGGGCCGGGCTCCCGGCGCTGGGGCGGGCGCACCTCCTGCTCGGGGCCACCACGGTGGAGTGGGTGCGCGGGGCCGGCGGACAGCGCGTGCCGCGCGTGGGCAACGTGCAGTTCCTGCTCGGCCCGGACCTGGCGGTCCTGGGGACGTACCAGAAGACCCACCTCGTCCCGTTCGGCGAGTACGTCCCGCTGCAGCGCTGGCTCCCGTTCGTGGGGCAGCTCGTGCCGACGCTCGCCCCGGTCGCGCCGGGCCGGGAGCTCCGGGTCCTGGAGTTCCCGCTGGCGTCGGAGCCCTCCGGCGGACCGGCGGTCGCCGCGGCGAGCGGCGGGGCGGGCGCGGCGGCCGGGCCAGCCAAGGGCGCGGGCCCGGTGCGGCTCGCCCCGATGATCTGCTACGACGCGATCTTCCCCGAGATCAA
>DASVZX010000351.1:0-4703 GCA_036391435.1 Anaeromyxobacter sp.
GAGCGCGTCGTGCGCGGCGAGGAGCCGGCGCGCGGCGTCCCGGTCCTCCTCGCCCGCGTCCGCGGCGAGGGCGGCGATCTCCGAGGCGAGCCGCTCCGCGTCCCGCGCGCGGATCTCCTCCGGCGGCGGCACCGGCGCCCAGGTCGCGCGGATGCGCGCCTCGCGCAACATCCGCTCGAGCCGGAAACGCTCCGCGGGCGTCGCGAGGAGCACCGCCACCCCCTTGCGCCCCGCCCGGCCGGTCCGGCCGCTCCGGTGCTGGAGCGCCTGCGCGTCGCGCGGGAGATCGCCGTGCAGCACGACCGCGACGCCGGGCAGGTCGAGCCCGCGCGCCGCGACGTCGGTCGCGACGAGGACGCGGGCGCGGCCGTCGCGGAGCGCCTTCAAAGCGCGCGTCCGCTCGGGCTGCGCCATCTCGCCGGAGATCGCCACGACCTCGAACCCGCGCTCCCCGAGGCTCGAGGCGAGGTGCTGGACGGACTCGCGGGTGGCGCGGAAGACGAGCGCGCTCGGCGGCGAGAGCGCGCGCAGCACGTTCACGATGGCGTGCTCGCGCTCGCGCGGCGCCACGAGGTGGGCCCGGTACTCGATGTCGGCGTGCGCCTCGTCGGGCGGCGTCGCGGCGACGCGGGCCGCGTCGCGCGTGTACCGGCGCGCGAGCTCGACGATCGGCCTCGGGAGCGTCGCAGAGAAGAGCACGGTCCGCCGCGCGGGCGGCGTCGCGTCGAGGATGGCCTCGAGCTCCTCGCGGAAGCCCATGTCGAGCATCTCGTCCGCCTCGTCGAGCACCACGGCCGCGAGCGACGAGAGGTCGAGGTTGCCGCGCTCGAGGTGGTCGCGGAGGCGCCCCGGCGTGCCCACCACGACGTGCGCGCCCTCGGCGAGGGCGCGCGCCTCGCGGCGCGGGTCCATGCCGCCGACGCAGGAGGCGACGCGCCCGCCCGCGTCCGCGTACAGCCAGGCGAGCTCGCGCTGGACCTGCACCGCGAGCTCGCGGGTGGGGGCGACGACGAGCGCGAGCGGCGCACCGGCCGGCGGGAACGCCGTCGCGTCGCCGAGCGCCGCGTCGGCGACGAGGAGGCCGAACGCGACGGTCTTCCCGGAGCCGGTCCGCGACGAGACGAGCAGGTCGCGGGCCGCCAGCTCCGGGGCGAGCACCGCCGCCTGCACCGGCGTCGGCGCCGCGTAGCCGCGGGTCGCGAGCGCGGGGCGGAGGGCGGGGTGGGCGCCGATCGAGGCGAAGGTCACGGGCCGAACCTACGGTGCGCCGGCCCGGATCTCAACGATCGCGACGGGGAGCGGCCGCGCGGCCCGCGGGCCCCGTCAGCGCGCCGCGAGCCAGTCCCTCGCGGCCTCGGGGTCGTCGAAGAGCTCGACGGGGATCCGGTAGAACGGCTTCACGCCCCCGAAGACGACCTTCTTCATCCCGGTGATGCCGAGGAGCGCGTTCGCCTTGAGGTACGGATGCGCCGCCGTGACGAAGCGCTGCATCTCGACGACCGTGGCCGGATCGAACCGGACGTTCTCGAAGCGCGTCATGGCGAGGACCGAGCCGGGCATGCCGGTCGAGATGATCTTCATCGCCTGGGCGACGACGGGCGCGTACCCACCCGGCCTGCAGCCGTCGAAGTCGATCTCGACGATCCGCTTCCCCTTGTGCAGCGTGGTCGTGACGTTGGCCATCGTTCACGCATCGTCGCAGGACCGGGCGTGCGAGGTAAAGGGCCTTCCGGCGGCGCGGGCGCCTTCTGCGTCGCGTCGCGCACCGGAGACGACACCCTGCGCCGGAGACCCACCGCGACGGCCGGCGTGCACGCCGGCGCCGGATGCGTTACGAACGGCGGCGCACCCGACGTCCGACGGAGCCCCGCATGCGCCCGCTGCTCGCCGCCGCCGTCCTCGCCCTGCCGTCCGCGCTCCGCGCGGCGCCGCCGGCCCGTCCGCCCGCGGCCGTCGCCGCGGCTGCGCGGGGAGCCCCCGCGACGGCGCAGCCGGAGAGGGTGCACCGCGTCGAGAAGCTCTCCGGGCACGCGTACGCCATCTTCGGGAAGGGCGGGAACGTCGGCCTCTTCGTCGGCGAGCGGGAGGCGGTGCTGGTCGACAGCCAGCTCGCCCCGCTCGTCCCCGGCCTCCTCGAGGCGGTCGCGTCGGTCACGACGAAGCCCATCAAGCTCCTCGTGAACACGCACTTCCACGGCGACCACGTGGGCGGGAACCCGGCGCTCGCCGGGAGGGTCCAGGCGATCGTCGCCCACGCGAACGTCCCGGCGCGCGTCGAGGCGGACCAGGCCCGGCTCGCGCCGGGCGAACGGGGCGGCCTCCCGAGCCTCCTCGTCGGCGAGCGCGATCCCGAGCGGCCGGCGCGGCTCGACGTCCGGCTCGACGGGCTCGAGCTGCACCTCGTGCACCGCCGGGCGGCCCACACCGACGGCGACCTCCTCGTGGACGCGCCGGCCGAGCGCGTCCTGCAGACGGGCGACCTCTTCTTCCTCGGGATGCTCCCGTTCGTCGATCGCGAGGGGGGCGGCTCCTTCGACGGGCTCGTGGACACGATCGCCGCCCTCGCGTCGTCCGTGCCGGACGACGTGAAGATCGTCCCCGGCCACGGGCCCGTCTGCGGCAAGAGGGAGCTCGTGCGCTACCGCGACTTCCTCGCCGCGGTCCAGGCGCACGCGCGCGCGCACCCCGGGAAGACCTCGCGGGAGCTGGCGGAGAGCTTCGACGCGGCGGCGTGGCCCGAGTGGAAGCCCGTGCCGACCTTCGTCACGTGGGAGACGCTCTTCGACGCCGCGACGGGCCGGGGACCCGGGCGCGTCGCCCGGTGACCCAGTGCCCATCGTCGCCCTCGACGCGTCCCCGCTCGCGCCCGGGTCGCCCGCGCGGATCCACGTCCGCGAGGCCGGCGCCGGCGCGCCGCTCGTCCTGCTCCACGGCGGGTGGGGGTGGGAGGCGTATCCCTGGGACGTCGCGGCGCTCGCGCGGCGGCACCGCGTGCTCGCGCCGGACCGGACCGGCTACGGCGGCTCGGGCCGCGTCGCCGACCTGCCGCCGGGCTTCCACCGGCTCATGGCGGAGGAGACGCTGCGCGTGCTCGACGCGCTCGGCGTCGAGCGCGCCGCGCTCTGGGGCCACAGCGACGGCGCGGTCATCGCCGCGTGGACGGCGCTCGTCGCGCCGGACCGCGTCTCCGCGCTCGTGCTCGAGGCGCTGCACGTCTTCCCCGCCAAGGTCTCCTCGCTCGAGTTCTTCCGGAACGCGGTCGAGGCGCCCGAGGCGTTCGGGCCGGCGGTCGTCGAGGCGCTCCGGCGCGATCACGGCGAGGGGTGGCGCGAGGTCGTCGGCGCGGGCGGCCGCGCCTGGCTCGCGCTCATCGAGGAGGGCCGGCGCGGGCGCCCGGACCTCTACGACGGCCGGCTCGGGGAGGTGCGCGCCCCGGCGCTCGTCGTCCACGGGCGGAACGACCCGCGGATGGAGCCCGGCGAGATCGAGGCGGGGGCGCGTGCGATCCCGGGGGCGCGGCTGCTCGTCTACGACGCCGGCCACTGCCCGCACGCGAGCGCGCGCGTCGGCGCGGAGTGCACCCGGGCCGTGCTGGAGTTCCTGTCGAGCGCCACCGGCGCGGAGGGACGCACGACCTGACCGTCTACCGCCGCGCCCGCGCCTGCGGCGGGTAGAGCGGCGCGACCGCCTCCGCCCACAGCCGGATCATCTCGCGCGCGCCCTCGCCGTCCGGGTGGAGCCCGTCCGCGAGCCGCTCCGGGTGCGCCTTGAACCAGGAGTAGAGATCGGGGCCGGGCAGGAGCCCGAGCTCGGCGTTCACCTCGTCGACGACCGCCGCGAGCCTCGCCGCGAAGTCCACCTTCGCGTCGCTCCGGTAGGGCGTCCGCGGCACGATCGGGATCTTCCCGGCCGCCCGGACCTTGCGGATCACCTCGACGAGGTCCCTGCGGAAGGCGACCGGGTCCCAGTCGTTCGAGCCGAAGCAGAGCGCCACGACGCGCGCGTCCGGGTTGAGCGCGAGGACCTGGTCCACGGCGGCCGGCGCGTCCGCGTGGTGGAAGCTCCCGGTCCCCGCGCCGATCTGGGCGGGGAAGTAGCCGGGGTGGCGCGCCGCGATCGCCTCCGCGAAGCTCGGCTGGTGGTCCGGCGCGCGGTCGAAGACCTCGGAGGTGATGCTGTCGCCGAGGAACACCCAGACGTCGTCGCCGCCGCCGGTCAGATCGTGGACGTCGATCTCGTCGAGGTAGAGCCCCCACTCGAAGACGTCCGGCGAGAGGCGCGTCACCGACATGCGGACCCAGCGCTGCCCCGCGAACGGGACGGCGTGGGCGCGCGCGCGCACCGGGTTGCCGGTCACGGTCACGGCCGTCCGCCAGGTGCCGTTCTCCCCGTCGGTCGAGTCGGCCGACGTCTCGATCGTGTAGTCCACCGGCGCGCCGTACTTCCGGTCCCGGTAGTCGTGGTTCCCGGAGGAGGTCCAGGACACGAGGATCCGCTCGGGCCCCTCGCCGATCTCGATGGCCGCCCAGGAGGGCCTCGACGGCGAGGGGTGGCCGCCCGCCCAGGCCGCCTTCGTCCGGTACACGCCGTCGACGAGCACCCCGCCGCCGCCGGGGCGCGACGCGACGCGCCGGCCGCGCGAGACGATCGGCGCGGGCAGGAGCGGCCCGCCCCAGCGGTCCGGGGCGGGGCGCGGACCGCGC